>CAZOOS010000361.1:0-1548 GCA_964581475.1 uncultured Hyphomicrobium sp. | reverse complement strand
GGTCGACGAAGCTGTCGACGACGCGCTTGCGGCCGGCCTCGTCGAACTCGATGGTCAGCTTGTTGCCGTCGACATCGGTGATCGTGCCGGCGCCGAACTTCTGGTGCAGCACACGCTCGCCGCGCTTGTAGCTGGCGCTCTCGCTCGAAGCCGCGACCAGCTCGCCCTCGATGGTCACGGGTCCGCGCGCCTTGCGCTGATCCGCCGGGCTCCACGTCTTCTTTTCCTTGGTACGCTCCTGGGCGCGTTGCCAGCCGGGAGTGTCATAGGTCCCCTCGAAGGGCGCCGCGTCATCGAAGCGGCTGCGGCCGTAGCCGCCGCGGCCGAACGTGCCGCCGAAGTTCTGGTAGGCGCCGCCGAACGGCATCTTCGGCTCCGTCACTTCGACGTGCGCCTCGGGCAGCTCATCGACGAAGCGCGACGGCAGTGCCGATTGGTAGAGCCCGCGATTGCGCCGGTTCTGCGCGAACGAGACTTTGGCGATGCGCCGCGCACGCGTAATGCCGACGTAGGCGAGCCGGCGTTCCTCCTCGAGACCGGCCTGACCGCTTTCATCGAGGCTGCGCTGGTGCGGGAAAAGCCCTTCCTCCCAGCCAGGCAGGAACACGACCTCGAACTCCAGGCCTTTGGCGGCGTGCAGCGTCATCACCGATACCTTCTGGCCGTCGCCCACCTGCTCGGTGTCCATGACGAGACTGACGTGCTCGAGGAAGCCTTCGAGCGTGTCGAACTCGTGCATGAAGCGCACGAGCTCCTTCAAGTTCTCCAGCCGTGACTGCGCTTGCGGGCTCTTGTCCGCCTGCCACATGGCCGTGTAGCCGGATTCATCCAGGATCAGCTCGGCCAGCTCGGTGTGCTTCATGTGGCCGATGTGGCCACGCCAGCGCTCGAAGCTGGCAATGAGATCGGCCAGCGATTTGCGCGCCTTGCCGGCCAGCTCCTCGGTCTCGATGATCAACTGCGCCGCCTGATACATGGGGATCGAGCGCGCCCGCCCCAGCTCGTGCACGCGCTTCACCGACGTGTCGCCGAGGCCGCGCTTGGGCACGTTGACGATGCGCTCGAACTTCAGGTCGTTGGCCGGGTTGGCGGCGATCTCGAGGTAGGCGATGGCGTCCTTGATCTCCTGGCGCTCGTAGAAGCGCGGGCCGCCGATGACGCGGTAGGGCAGCCCCATGGTGATGAAGCGGTCTTCGAAGGCGCGCATCTGGAACGAGGCGCGCACCAGGATCGCCACCTCGTTGAGCGGCTGGTTGGAGCGCTTCTGCATCGCCTCGATGTCATCGCCGATGGTGCGCGCTTCCTCCTCGTCGTCCCATACCGCCGAGACGGTCACCTTGACGCCCGGCTCGCCATCCGTGAACAGCGTCTTGCCGAGGCGACCCTGGTTGGCGGCGATGAGACCGGAGGCGGCACCGAGAATGTGACCCGTGGAGCGATAGTTGCGCTCCAGGCGAATGATGCGCGCGCCGGGAAAGTCCTTGTCGAAGCGCAGGATGTTGTCGACCTCGGCGCCGCGCCAGCCGTAGATCGACTGGTCGTCGTCGC
>CAZOOS010000360.1:0-1548 GCA_964581475.1 uncultured Hyphomicrobium sp. | reverse complement strand
TAGCTGCCCTGGCCGATGGGGAAGTCGCGGGCCCAGGCGGCGCCTTCTGAATCGCGCGCCTCGATGTGCAGCGTCTCAGCGCCGTTGGCGCGGTAGTCGAACTCGACCACCGGGTTCTGCGCCATGGCGATCGATCCCTGCATGGCGAACACCCGCTCATCGCCCTGGCGCACCTCCATGCCGGTGACGATGCGCAGCGGCACGTAGAGGAGCGTTAGCTGGTCGAGCACCATGCCGGTGTGGTTGGGGTGCATGATCTTCAGGCGCGCCCGCGGCTCGATCTGCGTCACCGCCTCGCGCTTGCCGAGCGGCTCGAGGGTCATCTTGCCCATCGTGGCGGCGATCTCCTCCGGGCTGCCGGACGGCGGCGCCGAGCAGGCGGCCTGTCCGCCGGCGAACTTGACGAAGCGATCGGCCATGTAGAGCTGGCCGTCGCTCGCTTCGACGATGACGCGCACGTCAGTGCCGGCGTTGAGGCGTAAGAGCGTCGACAGCTTCACGTGAGCGCGGGCGCCGCCGATGTCGAAGCGGGCGGCGACCGGCGTCGGATTCTGGTCGGCGATGATGGTGACGGCGCGCACGCTGCGTCCGTCGGCAAAGCGCGCCTCGACCCCAATGGGGACGGCGCGCTGGTCAAGCGGGCGATTGGGGGCGGTGAGAACGACGGCCTCGCCGGCCGGATGGATCGTGCGGCCGGCAAACACGCCGGCGCGGATCTCGTCCCAGGCCGATCCGGCCTGCGCCGACGTGGCAGCCAGCAGCAGGGCGAGCGCGGTCGCGGCGGTGCGGGCCAGCGGCAGAGTCGAGCGGCGCATGGGGCGATTCCCTCGTTCTTGTATGCGCCGCGATTATGCCCGCTCACCGCGCCCGCCACAATGGCCGTCCAGAGACGAATGCCGCGCCAATCGGCGCCGCTCATCACCGCCGCAAGTCGGAAAAAAGCCATGGCCGAACAACGCGAAGACTGCAGACTGAGGCCGGCGCCGGCGGGGAGGATTTATTCCGCGTAGAGGGCGGCGGGCCAGCAACGGAAGTCGCTAGCCTCGCGAGGGAGGCTATCAAAACGAGCCCACGAGAGAGCCGAGGTCGATCACGGCCACGAGCGCCAGGAACGCGCTGACGATGCAGGCCATCACGATGTCGAAGTAGCTCTCGCGATGGGTCGATCCGCAGACCGCGAGCAGCGTCACCACGGCGCCGTTGTGCGGAAGGCTGTCGAGCGTGCCGGCGCTGATGACGGCGACGCGGTGCAGGAGCGCGGGATCGATGCTCATCTGCGCGGCGAGACGCATATAGGTGTCGCCGAGCGCGTCGAGCGCGATGGTCAGACCGCCGGAGGCCGAGCCGGTCAGCGCGTTGACGGCCACGGCCAGCGAGACGAGGGGGCCGCCGCCGACCGTCAGTACCCAGTCGCGCACCAGCTCGAACGCCGGCAGCGCGGCGACGACCGCGCCAAAGCCGACAAGACTGGCAACGCTGAGCGCGGGTAGCACGGAAGCGTTGGCGCCGGCGTCCATGCTCTCGCGCAGGGCCGGGAGACGGCGGCGG
>CAZOOS010000359.1:0-1568 GCA_964581475.1 uncultured Hyphomicrobium sp. | reverse complement strand
TCGCGCACGCGCGTGCCCGTCGCATGGTAGACGGCATTGGCGATGGCCGCTGCCACGCCGACGATGCCGATTTCGCCGAGGCCCTTGATGCCGAGCGGATTGATGATCTTGTCCGGCTCGTCGACGAAGATCACCTCAATGTCATGCACGTCGGCATGCACTGGCACATGGTACTCGGCGATGTTGGCATTCATGATGCGGCCGAACCGGTGGTCGAACAGCGTCTCCTCGTGAAGTGCCATGCCGATGCCCCAGACGACGCTGCCCATGATCTGACTGTGGGCGGTCATCGCGTTCAGGATGCGGCCGGCGGCGACGGCGTTGACGACGCGGGTAACTCGGATGACGCCGAGCTGCTCGTCGATCTTCACCTCGGCAAAGACCGCCGAATGCACGTTGCGTGCGTACTTCTCGAGCTTGTCGAATGTGTTGGCCTTCTGTTGCTCGATGCGCTCGACTTTGCCGGCCCGCATGGCGTCGGCGATCGATACCCCCGCCCCGTCCGCGGTGCGCGTAAGCTTGCCGTCCGTGAGCGAGACGGCATCCACGCCGGCGTCGCCGAGCGGCGAGTTCGGCATCGCCTGGGCCAGCCGCAGCAGCTCCTGGCGCACCTCGACCGCCGTCCCGGCGATGGCATTGCACACCGAAGCCGCGATCCACGAGCCGCCTTCGACGGGAGACGGCGGCAGCGTCGAGTCGCCAAGCTTGATGCTGATGTTGTCCAGCGGCAGGCCGAGCGTATCGGCGGCGACCTGCGCCATGATGGTGTAGGTGCCGGTGCCGATATCCGACGTGGCGCATGCGACTTCCGCGTGGCCATTGGCGCTGAGCACGATGCGCACCGCGGCCGGCATCTGCAGGGCTTCCCAGACTCCGGTGGCCATACCCCAGCCGACCAGCTCCGTACCGTCGCGCATCGAGCGCGGTTCCGGAGTGCGCTGGTCCCAGCCGAACGCCGCGGCGCCCTGGCTATAACATTCGCGCAGCCGCTTGCTGGTGTAGGGCAGATCCTCGTTCTGATCGCGGTCGGAGTAGCACTTGAGCCGCAGTTCCAACGGATCGATCTTGAGCGCAACGGCGAGCTCGTCCATCGCGGCTTCGAGTGCATAGACACCGGTCGCCGCCCCCGGCGCCCGCATATCGGTCGAGGTCGGCACGTCGAGACGCACCAGCTTGTGCTCGAACTTCGTGTTGGGGCACTTGTAG
The DNA here is from genome assembly GCA_964581475.1 of uncultured Hyphomicrobium sp. Classification (GTDB taxonomy): domain Bacteria; phylum Pseudomonadota; class Alphaproteobacteria; order Rhizobiales; family Hyphomicrobiaceae; genus Hyphomicrobium_A. The sequence goes on along the minus strand of CAZOOS010000359.1, from coordinate 362 downwards.
AGCAGCCCACCCCATCCGGTGTCGTTGCGCGAGAACTCCTCGAACTGCGACGTCACCGCGATGGCCTCGTGCGTCATGCCGTCGAGCGTTCCGTCCGCCTTGGCGCCGATGGCAAGGCGCTCGATGGTCGCCGGGCGATAGCCTAACGAATACATTTGCTGGCGGGTGAGCACGAGGCGGACCGGTCGCTTCAGCGCTATGGCGCCGAGCACCGCCAACACCACCTGATACTGTGGACGCAGGCCCGAACCGAAACCACCACCCATGAATGGCGACATGACGCGCACGTCGTCGGACTTCTTGTCGAACACGTTGCACAGATAGCGCTGCACGTTCTGCACGCCCTGCGTCTTGTCGTAGAC
>CAZOOS010000358.1:0-1570 GCA_964581475.1 uncultured Hyphomicrobium sp. | reverse complement strand
AGCTGGCAGATGAGCGGCTCTACCAGGCAAAGAAGAACGGCAGGAATTGCATTGCTGCGGGTGAGGATCCGGTGACGGCGGGTAAGTGAGTTCGCGTCGGCTACGAAGCGCCGGGGCCGCGCCGCTAGTGAGGTACTTCCTTCGCCGTGCAGCTAGGGGCACGACAATCGGAGGGTCGTGCCTTCCACCTTCATGGCGTCCTTGGCTTCAGGCGACGGGCTGCACGTCCATTTGATGTGGAGCTCCTTCTTGATGCCGGGCTCGGGATCGCTGCCAAAAAAGTCGTTAGAGGCCGGAAGCTCGCATGCGGCCTTGCCGTCGCACATCTCCTTCACCCGGCTCGTGACGTCCAGCCGCTTGTTGAACCCGTACCAGGCGGAGGCGACGGACAGGCCGCTCGTGGCTGCATCGCCGGCGCGTGCCTGCGCATCGAAAATGCCGACGGCGATAAGACAGAAGAAAAGACGCCACACGTTCATCAAAGCTACTCCTCAAGAGCATCTCGAAATCAGCTAGGTGCAACCCAGGAACATACTACTAGGAATCTCGTCACCGGCTCCTGACGAGCCTGGGGGAGGGTTAAACAGAGGCGAGATCACATGCTCAGCCGCGCCGATCTGATCGACGCCGAGGTTAGTGACGTCTCACATCGGACGCCCGTCCTTGCGCACTTTCTGAGCGTCCTTGCTGACATAAACCTCACCGCCCAACTCGCGGAACTTGGCGCTCATCTGATCCATGCCAGCCTGACGCGCGGCGGCGTCGCCGGCGTCTGTCTCGGGATCGACCTGCGTCGTCTCCTCTGCCAGTTCCACGCCCGCCTCGTTCAGCCGCGCCGCGTAGTCGCGCACCTGCTGGGTGATCTCCATGGAGCAGAACTTCGGCCCGCACATGGAGCAGAAGTGCGCCACCTTGTGGGCGTCCTTGGGCAGCGTCTCGTCGTGGAAGAGCCGTGCGGTGTCGGGGTCGAGCGACAGGTTGAACTGATCCTCCCAGCGGAATTCAAATCGCGCGCGCGACAGCGCATCATCGCGCAGTTGCGCCGCCGGATGCCCCTTGGCGAGATCGGCGGCGTGGGCGGCGATCTTGTAGGTGATGACGCCCGTCTTCACGTCGTCGCGGTTGGGCAGCCCGAGGTGCTCCTTCGGCGTCACGTAGCAGAGCATCGCCGTGCCGAACCAGCCGATCATGGCGGCGCCGATGCCGGAAGTGATGTGGTCGTAGCCCGGCGCGATGTCGGTGACGAGCGGCCCCAGTGTGTAGAACGGAGCTTCGCCGCACGCCTTCAACTGCTTGTCGACGTTGACCTTGATCTTGTGCAGCGGCACGTGGCCCGGCCCTTCGATCATCACCTGGCAGCCGCGTGCCCAGGCGATCTTGGTCAATTCGCCCAGCGTTTCCAGCTCGGCGAACTGCGCGCGGTCGTTGGCGTCGGCGATCGAGCCGGGGCGCAGGCCGTCGCCGAGCGAGAACGAGACATCGTAGGCGCGCATGATGTCGCAAATCTCCTCGAAACGCTCGTAGAGGAAGCTCTCCTTGTGATGCGCCAGGCACCACTTGGCCATGATCG
>CAZOOS010000357.1:0-1610 GCA_964581475.1 uncultured Hyphomicrobium sp. | reverse complement strand
AGCATCCGCAGCAGGAGTTCCTGCAGGTCGACACGACGAACATCCTGTTCATCTGCGGCGGCGCCTTCGCCGGCCTCGAGAAGATCATCTCGCGGCGCGGCAAGGGCACCTCGATCGGCTTCTCGGCCAAGGTCGTCGGCGCCGACGAGCGCCGCACCGGCGAAGTGCTGCGCGGCGTGGAGCCGGAGGATTTGCTGAAGTTCGGGCTCATCCCCGAGTTCATCGGCCGTCTGCCGGTCATCGCCACGCTCGATGACCTCGACGAAGATGCCCTGGTGCAGATCCTGACCGAGCCGAAGAACGCGCTGGTCAAGCAGTACCAGCGCCTGTTCGAGATGGAAGACGTGAAGCTGACAATCACCAACGACGCGCTGAAGGCGATCGCCCGCAAGGCGATCGAGCGCAAGACGGGTGCTCGCGGCCTGCGCTCTATCATGGAAGGGAACCTGCTCGACACGATGTTCGATCTTCCGGCGCTGAAAGGTGTGGAAGAGGTCGTCATCGGGCCGGAAGTCGTGGAGGGCAGCGCCCGTCCGTTGCGCATCTATTCCGACCGGGCCGATGAAAAGGGCTCGACCGCCTCGTGATCACCGGAGCCGCCTGAGGGAGGCGGCTCTTTCCTGACTGCAAAGCTGCCGCCACGCGGCGGCGGCTCTTGATCCGGCGGCAGTCCGCACCATTTCACATGGGGCACTGCTTCTGCGATGCTGTGCGAATTGTCTGAGGCGGAAGGGCCGGCAGGGTCCGGCGGTCCGCCTCAATAGTGCCGGGACATACGCGTTTGATGTCCTGAGGGAGCGCCCGGAGCGCCAAGCGCGCCAAACGCTCTCCAATTAGAACGCGCCGACCACGATAGGTAACGAGATGGCCGAAGACACCAAGACGAAAGACAAGACGGCGGGCAAGGGCCTCTATCCGGTCCTGCCGCTGCGCGACATCGTGGTGTTCCCGTACATGATCGTCCCGCTGTTCGTCGGGCGCGACAAGTCGATCAACGCCCTCGAAGAGGTGATGCGTTCCGACAAGCATATCCTGCTGGCCGCGCAGAAGAACGCCGGCGACGATGATCCGGCCACCGACGCCATCTACCCGGTAGGCACGCTGGCCTCCGTGCTGCAACTGCTGAAGCTGCCCGACGGCACCGTCAAGGTGCTGGTCGAGGGCACCGCGCGCGCGCGCATCCAGCGCTACACGCAGAATGCCAACTACTTCGAAGCCGAGGTGGAGCAGGTGCCCGAGAGCATCGGCGCCAAGGAGGAGATCGAGGCGCTCGCCCGTTCGGCGGTGACGCAGTTCGAGAGCTACGTGAAGCTCAACAAGAAGATCTCTCCCGAAGTGCTGGGCAACGTCGCGCAGATCGAGGACTACTCGAAGCTCGCCGACACCATCGCCTCGCACCTCGCCATCAAGATCGCCGACAAGCAGGAGATCCTCGAGACCTCGGCGATCTCCGAGCGTTTGGAGCGCGTCTACACGCTCATGGAGAGCGAGATCTCCGTGCTGCAGGTGGAGCGCAAGATCCGCTCGCGCGTGAAGCGCCAGATGGAGAAGACGCAGCGCGAGTACTATCTCAACGAGCAGATGAAGGCGATCCAGAAGGAGCTCGGCGA
>CAZOOS010000356.1:0-1625 GCA_964581475.1 uncultured Hyphomicrobium sp. | reverse complement strand
CCTACGACGACTATCTGCAAACCGACGCCTCGATCAACAAGGGCAACTCGGGCGGACCGCTGTTCAACATGGACGGGGAGGTCGTCGGCGTGAACACCGCGATCATCTCGCCGACCGGCGGCTCGATCGGCATCGGCTTCGCCGTGCCCGCCGACACAGTGGCGCCCGTCGTGACGCAACTGCGCCAGTATCACGAGGTGCGACGCGGCTGGCTGGGCGTGAAGATCCAGTCGGTGTCGGGCGAAATCGCCTCGGCGCTCGGCATCCCGGAGAACGCCGGGGCGCTCGTCGCCGCCATCACCCCGGACGGTCCGGCGGCGAAGGGCGGCGTGCAGGCCGGCGACGTCATCATGCGGTTCGACAATGAGGACGTGACGAACATGCGCAGCCTGCCGCGTCTCGTCGCGCGCGCGCCCATCGACAAGACGGTGCCGGTCGACATCCTCCGCAAGGGCGAGAAAAAAACCCTGCAGGTCACCGTTGGACGCCTGTCGGACGAAGAAGAGAAGGCGCTCGACGGTGGCGACGCCCCGGCGGCCTCGGAAAAGCAGGTTCTCGGGTTGAAGCTGTCGGCGCTTACCGACGCGCTGCGCTCAAAGTACGGCCTCGATGCTGGCATGAAGGGCGCCTTGGTCGACGCCGTTGATCCCAAGAGCCCCGCCGCCAGCTCGATCAGGCCCGGTGACGTCATCGTGCAGGCGGCGAACGAGCCGGTGTTCAGCCCGCAGGACGTCGCGCGGCGCATCGAGAGCGTCAAGAAGAGCAGCCGCAAGTCGATGATGCTGGAGATCGAGGACGCCAAGGGCGGTCATAGGTTCGTCTCCATTCCCCTTGAAGAATAAGCAGTAGCCGCCCTCGCCGACCGCGGCGGCGCGCGCCGGGCTCACAGGCCAATCATCCGAAGGAGCAGCCAGTGTCGAACCGCCACGGCATCGTCGATACGATCATCGACAGCCTCGCGCCGGTGAACCGCGACGGTCACAAGTTCATCGCCATTGCCGCCGGCCTGGCGCTGATCTTCTTCCTCGTATGGCCGCCACTGGCGTGGTTGTTCGTCATTGCCGCGCTTTACATCGCCTACTTCTTTCGCGATCCGGACCGCGTCACCCCTTTGCGCGAAGGTTTGATCATTGCCCCAGCCGACGGACGTATCGCCGCCATCGAGAGCGTCGTGCCGCCAACGGAGATGGGGCTCGGGCCGGAGCCGCGGGTGCGCATCTCCACCTTCCTGAGCGTGCTCGACGTGCATATCACCCGGGCGCCCGTCGCCGGCCGCATCGTGCGCTCGATCTACGTTCCCGGCGCTTTTCTTAACGCTGCCTCCGATAAGGCTAGCGACGAGAACGAGCGGCGGGTGATGATCATTCAGAAGACCGACGGAACCGAGATCGGCGTCGTGCAGATCGCTGGGCTGATCGCCCGCCGTATCGTGCCCTTCGTGCACGAGGGTGATACAGTCGGGGTCGGCGAGCGGCTGGGGCTGATCAGGTTCGGCTCGCGTGTCGATATTTACCTGCCGCCGGGCAAGCATGCGCTCGTCGCCGTCGGACAGTTGGTCAATGGCGGCGAGACGGTGCTTGCCGATCTCGTATCGGCGGAAGCGGAGCGCCTCGCACGGCGGAGCT
>CAZOOS010000355.1:0-1684 GCA_964581475.1 uncultured Hyphomicrobium sp. | reverse complement strand
CGGCATGGCGACGGGCATGGCCATCATGGGCTTCGGCGGCGGCGCCATGATCGGCTCGCCGCTGGCGACGATCCTGATGAACGGCCTGGCGGGCGGCAGCTATTCCCTCGGGACATATTCGCTGGCCTGGACCGGCTTCCGCTCGGCGACCGACGTCGGCGTGTGGCAAACTTATGTCGCTCTCGCCGCCATCTACTTCGTATTCATGCTGGTCGGCGCCTTCGGCTACCGGGTGCCGCCGGCCGGGTGGAAGCCCGAGGGCTGGACCCCACCCGCCAACGGCAACCGCATGATCACCGCCAACAATGTGCACCTGCGCGACGCGCACAAGACGCCGCAGTTCTGGCTGCTGTGGCTGATCTTGTGCGTCAACGTCTCGGCCGGCATCGGCATCATCGGCGCCGCCTCACCCATGCTGCAGGAGACGTTTGCCGGCGCGCTCGTTGGGCAATCGGCCCTCGGCTACCTCGACCTCAAGAAGGACGCGGCGCTTCTCGCGGCAGCCGCCGGCGTCGGCGCCGGCTTCGTCGGGCTCATCTCGCTGTTCAACATCTTCGGCCGTATCGGCTGGGCCTCGTCGTCCGACAAGCTCGGGCGCAAGCAGACCTACTTCATCTTCTTCGTACTCGGTGCGGCCATGTACGTGCTCGCCTCGTTTGCCGCCGACTGGAAGATCCTCGCCCTGTTCGTCGCCTGCTTCTGCGTCATCGCGTCGATGTACGGCGGCGGCTTCGCGACAATCCCCGCCTACCTTGCCGACATGTTTGGCACGCAGTTCGTCGGCGCCATCCATGGGCGCCTGCTGACCGCATGGTCGACGGCCGGCATCGTCGGCCCGGTGATCGTCAACTACCTGCACGACCAGCGGCAGGCGGAGGGAATCGCGCCCGATCAGATCTATGGGCCGATCTTCTACATCCTCGCCGGCCTCCTGGTCGTCGGCTTCCTCGCCAACCTGCTCGTGCGCCCGGTCAATCACAAATGGCACATGAGCGAAGCCGAGGTCGCCGCCGAAAACGCCAAACTGAAGGCGGCGCCCACCGGAGCTGCGACGGCCACCGTCGGCATCGGCATGGGTGGGCTCGACGCCAAGTCGGCGTTGTTCTGGCTGTTCGTCGGCATTCCGCTGGCGTGGGGCATCTGGAACACCGTCGAGAAGGCGCTCGTGCTGTTCCGCTAGGGAAAGACCTGAGGAACTGGTGCGAGGTCACGCACCGCATCGGAGTGGAGCCGCCGGCGCTCGTCGCCGGTGCGCGGGCGTGGTCCTGAGCGGCAGCGCGCGGCCTGCCTAGATCGCCTCGATGGCGAACAGGACCACCAAGCACACGGACGCCGCCACGCCGCCCATGAAGAACACGTCGGCAAGACGCTCGCAGCGCCCACTCAAGGTCGAGAAGCGCGCGCCGCGGATCGAGACGTAGGCGAGAATGGCGCTGGCGAGGAAGGCAGCTCCGAGCAGGGCGGCATAGACGTCGACGTTGCTGCTGCCGAGACGGCCTTCGGCCACCTTCACGAGACCGACCATCGTCGTGCACATGGCGATCATGGTGCCGGAGCTTGGCAGGATGTTTCGGGCCAGCTCGGCGTTGCGGAGCTCGTGCCGAACGTTCGTCGCGACGAACGGCGCTTCGTCTCCAACTCGCTTGTCCATGCCGATCCCCCGTACCCGATACGACCCGAAGGC
>CAZOOS010000354.1:0-1690 GCA_964581475.1 uncultured Hyphomicrobium sp. | reverse complement strand
CAACGCCGGCGGGCACCTGATGCAACACGGCAAGGTCGACATGGTCATCGTCGGCACCGACCGCGTCGCCGCCAACGGCGACTTCGCCAACAAGATCGGCACCTACCTCAAGGCGCTGGCGGCGCACGACAACGACGTGCCGTTCTACGTGGCGCTGCCGCACTCGACCATCGACTGGACGCTCGCCGAAGGGCTATCGATCCCCATCGAGGAGCGCTCCGGCGACGAGGTCTTGAAGATGCCGGGCCGCTTGCCCGACGGCACGGTCGTCACCGTGGAGATCGCCGCCCCCGGCTCGCCGGCCGGCAATCCGGCCTTCGATGTGACGCCGGCGCGGCTGGTGACGGGCTTCATCACCGAGCGCGGCGTCTGCCCGGCGAGCCGCGAGGGGCTGCTGTCGCTCTATCCGGAGCGGGAGGCGAAGTAGCGCTGCTACAACCTTTATGAACTTGAAAAAGAAGCTGTGGCAGAGTGCGGGACCGACGGTGCGAGCGTGAGCAGCAAAGCGTGAACAAGGGCAAAGAGGCAGAAAAAAATGCGCGTCGCGCGGTGATCGACACCGCGCTCGCCATGAGCCGCTCCGGCTTGTCACCGGGCCGCTCGGGCAACGTGTCGTGCCGCTGGAAGGGCGGCATGCTGATCACCCCGACCGGCATGGCCTACGAGGCCATCCGCCCGCGCGACATCGTCTTTGTCAACGCCAAAGGTGAGGTGCCCGGCAAGAGATCGCGCAAACCCTCGAGCGAGTGGCGTTTCCATCTTTCCGCCTATCGCGCCCGTCCCGATATCGGCGCCGTAGTGCACACGCACTCGCTGCACGCGACGGTGCTCGCCTGTGCGCACAAACCGATACCGGCGTTCCACTACATGGTGGCGGTGGCGGGCGGTAACGACATCCCGCTGGTGCCATACGACACCTTCGGTACGCAGGAGCTGGCCGATCACGTCGCCAAGGGCCTTTCCGCGCGCAACGCCTGCCTGATGGCCAACCACGGGCAGATCGCCGTCGGCGCCAATCTCGGCGCCGCGCTGGAGCTGGCGCACGAGATCGAAGTGCTGGCCGAGCAGTATGCAAAACTGCTGGCGCTGGGCGGCGAGCCGCACCTCCTCGGCGACGAGGAGATGGCGCGCGTGCTGGAGCGCTTCAAGAACTACGGCCAGCGCGCGCAGGGCTGATTAGTCGAATTCCTTCAGCGTCGTTTTGCAGGTGCGCCGCCATTCACTCTTGGTCATGTGCGTGCGCGGCTCCCAGACGGCCATGCAATCAGCCATGCGCTGCTCTGGCGTCGGGTCGAGGTTGATGCTGCCGGTCGTAACCGGCGGCGGGTCCGGCGCAACATTGGCATCGGTCTGCGGCGTCGGATCGGCGACAGCCGCGGCGCTCATGGCTATGGCGCCGCAAAGGGCAATCGTCAGGCCCTTGAACAAGGTCGTCATGGTTGTGATCCGTGGGGTTGTCGGGCGGGAGCACCGGAGGCCCGATGCTCCCTCGCGTTAGCTAACGCGCGGGCCCTGCATTTGGCGCAAGGCCGCTTCAATTCGTCGCCAAGTCTCGGCCTGCTTTGTGTCGCCCTGTTGCTCGAGGTCGCGTGCCTTTTGCGCGGCCTGCGCCAAAGCCAGATCGCCACGCGCTTCGCGCAGCTTGCGGGCGTGCTCCTGGATATCCATCGCCTGCATGTCGGATCCTCCA
>CAZOOS010000353.1:0-1706 GCA_964581475.1 uncultured Hyphomicrobium sp. | reverse complement strand
TGCTCGACATGGTTAAGGTGAATCGCGCGCTCGACGGTTCCGGCTCGCGCCTCTTGGGCCCCCATTGCCCCGGCGTGCTGACACCGAACCAGTTCAAGATCGGCATCATGCCGGGCAACATCTTCCAAGCCGGCCGCGTCGGCATCTTCTCGCGCTCCGACACGCTGACCTATGAGGCGGTGAAGCAGACATCCGATGCCGGCTTGGGTCAGTCGACCGCCGTCGGCATCGGCGGCGATCCGGTCAAGGGCCTGGAGTTCATCGAGGTGCTCGACCTCTTCCTTTCCGACGCGGACACCGATTCGATCATCATGATCGGCGAGATCGGCGGCTCCGCCGAGGAAGACGCGGCCCAGTTCCTCAAGGACGAGGCGCGCAAGGGCCGGTCCAAGCCGATGGCCGGCTTCATTGCCGGCTCGACGGCCCCGCCGGGGCGCCGCATGGGTCACGCCGGCGCCATCATTTCCGGCGGTAAGGGCAAGGCCGAAGACAAGCTCGAGGCGATGAAATCGGCGGGAATCGCCATTGCATCGAGCCCTGCGGCGCTCGGCACGACGCTGACCAGCCTGCTCAAGGGCCAAATCAAGAAACCGCAAACTAGGCATGCCAAAGTGGCCGAGTAGGCGTATGCTGCACTGCACACTGGATTTTCCGCCGACCGCGCGCCGACCCCGCATTTGATCTGCGCGCCGATCGGGCCGCGCTTCGATGACCTTGAGATCCCGCATGGCTCGCAATCCACGCAATGAAGCTTTCCTGCGCACCTCGTTTCTCAGCGCCACCAACGCCGCCTACGTCGAGGACATGCAGGCCGAGTACGAGCGCAACCCCGGCTCGGTCAGCGACGAGTGGCGGCTCTTCTTCGAGAGCCTGAACGAGGAGCGGGGCGGCGCGCGCAACGGCGACCGCGGGCCGTCATGGGGTATCTCCCCGCCGGAACTGCTGGAGAACGGGGACCTCGTCGAGGCGCTGACCGGCGACTATCAGTCCACCGAACGCACCATCCGCACGAACCTGCAGGCCAAGTCGCATCAGCTCGGTTACGAGATGTCGCCGGCCGCCTCACTGCGCGCGACGCAGGATTCGATCCGCGCGCTGATGCTCATCCGCGCCTATCGCGTCATGGGCCACCTGGCGGCCGACCTCGATCCGCTCGGGCTTGCCGACCGCAAGGTGCATCGCGAGCTGAAGCCGGAAACCTATGGCTTCACCGACGCCGACCTCGACCGGCCGATCTTCATCGACCGCGTGCTCGGCTTCGAAACGGCGACCATGCGGCAGATCCTGCGCATCGTCCGCCGCACCTACTGCCGCCACATCGGCGCGCAGTTCATGCATATCACCAGCCCGACGCAAAAGGCGTGGATCCAGGACCGCATCGAGGGCGAGGAGAAGGAGATCCGCTTCACGCCCGAAGGACGCCGGGCCATCCTCAACAAGCTGATCGAGACGGAGACGTTCGAGAAGTTCTGCGAGGTGAAGTACACCGGCACCAAGCGCTTCGGCATCGATGGCGCCGAGGCGATGGTGCCGGCGCTGGAGCAGATCATCAAGCGCGGCGGCCAGCTCGGCGTGAAGGAGATCATCATCGGTATGGCGCATCGCGGGCGCCTCAACGTGCTCGCGAACGTCATGGCCAAGCCGCACCGCGCCATCTTCCACGAGTTCAAGGGCGGCTCGTTCAAGCCCGACGACGTCGAGGGCTC
>CAZOOS010000352.1:0-1712 GCA_964581475.1 uncultured Hyphomicrobium sp. | reverse complement strand
GGAAACGAAAATGTACGCCAGTCGCCTCGCCGCGGCCGCCCTCGGGCTCGCCGTCGGTCTGGGCGCAATCGTCGCATCGGCGCAGGCCGTGCCGGTGGACGCTCTAAGCTGCAAGCAACTCTGGGTGAAGCGTAACCAGATCTACAAGGCCAATGGCTACTGCTTCAAGACGGCCAGGGCTCGCAACTATTTCGGCAACGCCGGCTGCTATGTCACTGACATGGACGACGTGTCGCTGTCGAAGAGCGAGATGAGCAAGGTGTCGACCTATAAGCACTGGGAAGAGGTCAACGGCTGCTGATCGCTTGCTGAAGCTGTGACGCGGAGGCCAGGGCTCCGGGGCCCTGGCTTTCTGCGTTCAAGCGCGTCTTGCGCATCGATGCGCGCCGGTCCAACACTTGGCACACACGGAAGCGGCGCTGAGGCCATCGAATGCAAGTTGTCATTCTCGGAGCCGGAGGTGTCGGCGGCTATCTCGGTGCGCGCCTCATCACGGGCGGGGCCGATGTCACGTTTCTCACACGTGACGCGCGCGCCGCGGCGCTCAAGGCGAACGGGCTTGTCCTGAAGAGCCCGCTCGGAGATTTCGCCGCGCCAGTCAAGGTCATTTCCGCCAGCACGGCGCTCGCAAACCCGCCCGATGCCGTCCTGCTCGCCTGCAAGGAGCCGGCACTCGCCGAGGCGCTCGACGCCGTTGCGCCGCTGCTCGGCGCACAAACACGGCTGCTGCCGCTGCTCAATGGCGTACGCCACCTCGACACGCTGGCCGCGCGCTTCCCCGACACGACGCTGCTGGGCGGCATCATCCACGGCGCCACCGACCTGCGGCCCGACGGGGTCATCGCGCACCTGTCGTCGTTCATGACGGTGATCACCGGACCTGTGGCGACAGGCAGTGACCCCGTTGCCGACGAGATCGTCGCCCGCTTGAAAGACGCCGGCGTCGACGCCTACGCGACGCACGAGATCCGCCAGGACATGTGGAACAAGTTCGTGTTCCTGGCCGCCTTTGCCGGCATCACCTGCCTGATGCGCGCCAGCATCGGCACCATCCTGCAGACGGACGTCGGCCGCGCGCGCATCCTGCATCTCTTGCAGGAAACGCGCGCCGTCGCCGTGGCCGAGGGATATGCGCCGCCGGAAAGTCTGATGGACGAATACCGCGCACTGCTGACCGAGGCAGGCTCGACCTTGACCTCGTCGATGCTGCGCGACATCGAGAACGGTCGGCGCACGGAAGGCGCCCACATCCTCGGCGACATGCTGGCGCGCGCGCGCCGCCACGAGCTGCCGGCGCCGGTGCTGGCCATCGCGGCGGCGCACGTGCAGGCCTACGAGCGGCGCTTGGACGCTAGCAGCGCTTAGACCTTACCGAGCACGCGGCCGGCGACGGCGTCGAGCTTTTTAAGCAGCGCCGGATCGCGCGCCTCCGGCGCCGTGATGATGGCGACATCGAGCGCCGTATCGGAGCCGATTGGGCACGTAGGGTGCTCGCGCGGGAAGACCTCGGCCAGCTTGTGCACCAGACGCTGCGCCTTCTCCGTGTTGCCCTTCATGACGGCGAGCACGCTGGCGACATCGACGTGCGCCACCTCCTCGTGCCAGCAGTCGTAGTCGGTGACCATGGCGACGGTCGCGTAGCAGATCTCGGCTTCGCGGGCGAGCTTGGCCTCCGGCATGTTGGTCATGCCGATCACGTCGCAGCCCCAGCT
>CAZOOS010000351.1:0-1720 GCA_964581475.1 uncultured Hyphomicrobium sp. | reverse complement strand
GACGGCGTGGCGGAAGCCTACGCATGGTTCCTGAAGCAGAACGTGTGATGAGCGAGGAGCAGCGCAAGAAAGGTCCCGCCCATGCCCGCGCGTTGCGGCTGGAGGCGGAGCTGCGCGCCAACCTCAAGAAGCGCAAGCAGCAGGCAAAGGCGCGGGCGCGTTCGGCGGCGCCGGAGCCTTTGCCCGACGACGGCAAACCGCCTGAGGACAGCAGCGAATAAGCTTGCTTACTCGGCCAGCTACTCGACCGGCCGGATCGCCACCTTGATCGTCGCCGCTGGCGCGCCGCTGATCGGCCGTGGCGTGGTATAGTCCGCCAGCTTGAGCAGGGAATTTTCGGTGAGCGAGACGGCGAAGAAATCGAAGCGCACGGGGCCATCGGCGAAGAAGGTGGTGAGGGCTGCTGCCAAGTCGCCGGCCAAGCGCAAAACCGAGCGCGCCTTTCCCTACGTGCGCATCTTGATCGGTGAGATGGTGCTCGGCCCCGGCAAGGTGGATCTGCTGGAATCGATCGGCCGCACCGGCTCGATCTCGGCCGCCGGGCGCGAGCTCGGCATGTCCTATCGGCGCGCTTGGCTGCTGGTCGACGCGCTCAACCACATGTTTGCCGATGTGCTGGTCGCCGCCTCGCCCGGCGGATCGCGCGGCGGCGGTGCCAAGCTGACCGACTGCGGACGTCGGGTTGCCGCCGCCTATCGGCGCGTCGAAGAGCGCGCCCGAGCGGCGATGCGCGAGGAAATGGCCGCCTTCAACATTCGCCTCGACGAGGACTGAGGGCCCAATTCATTCGCCGGCCTAGCGCACCATGAAATAGCCCTCGGCGGCTGGCAGTGACGGAATTGCAACCTCGGCTCGGCATAGTCGTGCCGCGGGCCCAAGCCTTTCCGCGCCTGGCGGCACAACCCGCGGACACGGCAGGCTATTCGCCACACTTGCTGGCGAGGGCGCGAAGCGCGTAATCATCTGCGTTACATTGCTGGCGCGACGCCGGCGCAAGGGGACATCAGCATGGATCGCATCAAGATCATCGGCGGCCAGAGGCTCAACGGTACGATTCCGATCTCCGGCGCCAAGAACGCGGCCCTGCCTCTGATGATCGCCAGCCTGCTGACCGCAGACAGGCTGACGCTGAAGAACGTCCCCAATCTTGCCGACGTCAATCTGCTCGCCCGCATCCTGCGCAATCACGGCGTCGACCTCGCCGTCGACGGCAAGCGTCCCGGCCCCGCCCAACACATCGGCGAGACGTTCCACCTCTCGGCGCGCGACATCGTCGATACGGTGGCGCCCTACGAGATGGTCAGCCGCATGCGCGCCAGCTTCTGGGTGCTGGGTCCGCTGCTCGCCCGCTGCGGACAGGCCAAGGTGTCGCTGCCCGGCGGTTGTGCCATCGGCACGCGTCCCGTCGACCTGCACCTGATGGGGCTCAAGGAGCTCGGCGCTGAGATCGAGATCGACGCCGGCTACGTCATCGCCAAGGCCAAGGGCGGCACCCTGCGCGGCGGCCGCGTCGTGTTCCCCAAGGTTTCCGTCGGCGCCACCCACAACGTCCTGCTGGCATCCGCCTTGGCCCGCGGCGAGACGGTGATCGAGAACGCCGCGCGCGAACCCGAGATCGGCGACGTTGCCGAGTGCCTCGTCAAGATGGGTGCCAAGATCGAAGGTATCGGCACCTCGACGCTGCGCATCCAGGGCGCCGACCGCCTCGAAGGCGCCGTAC
>CAZOOS010000350.1:0-1722 GCA_964581475.1 uncultured Hyphomicrobium sp. | reverse complement strand
TCTTGATGTCGAGGTAGTTGAGCGTGTTGGCGACGCGGTGGAACAGCACGCGGTTCTGCGTCGTGATGGCTTGGCCGAGGTCTTCGTTGCCGGCCGAGGTCTGCGGATAGCCGCAGCACAGGTAGCCGGGCGGCAGCACGGTGACGGCGCCGATGTCGTAGAGCATGGCCTGCGTGGCCAGCCCGACCTGCGAGAACAGGCGCTCCGAGCCGCAGCCGGGGAAGTAGAAGACGGCGTCGGATTCCTCGGTCGCCTTCTGCGGATTGCGGATCACCGGGATCAGCGCGTCGTCCTCGATGTCGAGCAGGGCGCGGCTGGTGCGGCTCGGCACGCCGGCCGGCAGCGGCTTGTTGAGGAAGTGGATGATCTGCGTTTTGACGTCGGGGCGGCCGAGCGTGGCGGGCGGATGCCTGACGGTTTCCTGGATCAGGCCGAGGGCCTTGGCGACGGTGTGGCCGAGGCGCTGCGCCTTGTAGCCGATGCCGACCATGCCGGCGCGCATCAGCTTGATGGTGGCCGGGTCGGTCGCCGTGAGGAAGGTCATCGCCAGTTTGGTGCCGGGGGCGGTCTTCTTCTTGCCCTGGGTGCGCAGGAAGTTGCGCATGGCGACCGAGACGTTGCCGAAGTCGATGTCCACCGGGCAGGGGTTGGCGCACTTGTGGCAGATCGTGCAATGGTCGGCGACGTCGTTGAATTCGTCGAAGTGCTGCAGCGAGATGCCGCGCCGCGTCTGCTCCTCGTAGAGGAAGGCCTCGACCAGCAGGCCGGTGCCGAGGATCTTGTTGCGCGGGCTGTAGAGCAGGTTGGCGCGCGGCACGTGGGTCGAGCAGACCGGCTTGCACTTGCCGCAGCGCAGGCAGTCCTTGACCATGCCGGAGATCTTACCGATCTCGGACTGCTCCATGATCAGCGACTCGACGCCGAGCAGCGCGAACGAGGGCGTGTAGGCGTTGGCGAGGTCGGCGCCCGCCATCAGCTTGCCCTTGTTGAAGCGGCCCTCGGGGTCGATCTTCTGCTTGTATTCGCGGAAGGGCCGCATCTCCTCGGCGGTCAGGTATTCGAGCTTGGTGATGCCGATGCCGTGTTCGCCGGAGATCACGCCGTCGAGACCGCGGGCGAGGTGCATGATGCGGTCGACGGTGCGGTAGGCCGTCTGCAGCATCGCGTAGCGGTCGGAGTTCACCGGGATGTTGGTGTGCACGTTGCCGTCGCCGGCGTGCATGTGCAGGGCGACGAAGAGGCGGTCGCGCAGCACTTCCTTGTGGATGGCGTCGATCTGGGCCAGCACCGGGCGGAAGGCGACGCCGTCGAAGATGGTTTCCAGCAGCGGCTTCAGCTCGCGCTTCCACGACACGCGCAGCGAGTAGTCCTGCAGCTTGTGGAACACGCTGCCCGCGGCGGGCGCCGCGGCCGGAGCGGCCCTGGGCGGCAGCGGGTGCCAGCGGCGCTGCGGCGGCCAGGACTCGTCGAGGCTGTCGAACAGCAGCTGCCAGCGGTCGCGGGCTTCATTGACGGCTTCGAGCGCCTGGCCGGCGCGGTCGCCGATGATCTCCTTCTTGTCGAGCGCGGCGTCGCCCAGGTGCAGCGGCAGCTCGCCGCGCAGGAAGTCGCCGAGCGCGTTGCACAGCGCGATCTTGTTGGCGATCGACAGCTCGATGTTGATGCGCTCGATGCCGTCGCAGTAGTCGCCCATGCGCGGCAGCGGGATGACGACGTCCTCGT
>CAZOOS010000349.1:0-1722 GCA_964581475.1 uncultured Hyphomicrobium sp. | reverse complement strand
ACCGTCAGCCAGCCCATAACCCGCAAAGTCATCGAATGGGATGAGTTCACCGGCCGCTTCGCCGCGGTTCAATCGGTGGAGGTGCGCGCCCGCATCTCCGGCTATCTCACCGCGGTAAAATTCACCGACGGCGAAGATGTGAAGGCGGGCGATCTTCTCTTCACCATCGACCCGCGCCCATACGAGCGCGCGCTCGATCAGGCCAAGGCGCAGCTCAACCAGGCGACCGTCAGCGTCAGCAATGCCAAGCTCGACGTCGAGCGCGGTCGACCGCTGCTGCAGCGCGACTACATCTCGAAAAAGGCGTTCGACGATCGCGAGAACCTGGTACGCGATGCGGAAGCTCTGGTGAGGATCGCTGAAGCGCGCGTCAAGGCGGCCGAGCTCGAACTGAGCTTCTGTCGCATCACCGCTCCCATCTCGGGGCGCATGAGCCGCACGCTGGTGACCCCCGGCAACTTCGTCAGCGGCGGCGGATCCGACACCGGCTCGACGATCCTTACGACGATCGTGACGCAGGACCCGATCTACATCTACTTCGACGTCAGCGAGAACAACGCCCTCAAGTATCAGCGCTTGGCGAAGTCCGTCGGAAAGGGCGCCGACGGCATTCTCGGGGCGGCTGTCGGCGTCGGACTGCCCGATGAGACGGGTTTCCCGCACAACGCCAAGCTCGACTTCCTCGAGAACCGGCTGGACGAAGGCACCGGCACGCTGCGCGCCCGCGCGATCCTCGCCAACCAGGATCGCTTCTTCTCGCCCGGCATGTTCGCGCGCGTGCGTCTGCAAGGCTCCCCGGAATACGAGGCGCTGCTATTGCCCGACGAGGCCGTCGGCACCGACCAGGCGAACCGCTTCCTCTACGTCGTCGGCGACGACGACATCCCCGTCCGCCGCAACGTCGAGCTGGGACCGATGGATGACGGCCTGCGCGTCATCCGCAAGGGATTGAAGCCCGACGATTGGGTCATTTTGCGCGGGCAGCAACGTGTCCGTCCCGGGCAGAAAATCGTGCCGCGGCGCACCCCCCTCACCGTGTCGGACGCCGCACCCGGCGCCGACCCGCCGGCCAAGCCGTAGGGCGGGCGAGACACCCCATGCGCTTTGCCCACTTCTTCATCGACCGGCCCATCTTCGCCTCCGTCCTCTCGTTGGTCATCCTCATCGTCGGGTCGATCGCCTACCTGACGCTGCCGGTCTCCCAGTTCCCCGATATCGTGCCGCCGACCATTTCGGTCACCACGTCCTATCCCGGCGCAAACGCCATCACCGTCGCCGACACCGTCGCCTCGGTCATCGAGCAGGAGGTGAACGGCGTCGATGGCATGATCTACATGTCGTCCCAATCGACGGACGACGGCAACATGTCGCTCAGCGTCACCTTCGACATCGGCACGGATGTGGATAAGGCGCAGGTGCTGGTGCAGAACCGCATCGCCGTGGCGGAGCCGCGGCTGCCGGAGGAGGTGCGGCGCAACGGCATTGCCGTGAACAAGCGCTCGCCCGACCTGCTGATGGTCGTGCACCTCGTTTCGCCGGACAAGACCTACGATCAGGTCTACATCTCCAACTACGCCCTACTCAGCGTGAAGGACGAGCTCGCCCGCATTCCCGGCGTGGGGGACGTCTCCCTGTTTGGCAGCCGCGAATACTCGATGCGCATCTGGCTCGACCCGGAACGGATCGCGCTGCGCGGCATGACGGCCGATGAAGTCATGTCTG
>CAZOOS010000348.1:0-1775 GCA_964581475.1 uncultured Hyphomicrobium sp. | reverse complement strand
TGTCGTCGGCGTGCGCGAAGGTGAGCTGGCGGATGCCGCGCAGATCGACGCGATCGACGTAGTAGGAGCCGAACTCGCGTCGCATGGCCTCGGCGCCCTTGCGGCCGACCATGATCATCTTCACGGTCTTGCCCTGGGCGAGCAGCCGCTGCGCGTCCTGACGGGCGAGCTTCGAGATGTTGGAGTTAAAGCCGCCGGCGAGACCACGCTCGCCGGTCATCACCACCATCAGGTGCACTTGGTCGCGGCCGGTTCCCGAGAGCAAGGGTGTGGACCCCTTGTCCGTGATGCGCGCGCCGAGGCTGGCGATCATAGCGTCCATGCGGTCGGCGTAGGGACGCGCGGCCGTCGCCACCTCCTGCGCACGGCGCAGCTTCGCCGCGGCGACCATTTGCATCGCCTTGGTGATCTTGCGCGTCGCCTTGACGGAGGTGATGCGGTTTCTGAGGTCTTTTAAGCTCGGCATCGGGCCGCGCCTTCCTTCTTGCTTACGCCGTCAGATTACGCGGTGAAGCCCTTGGAGAACTTGTCGATGAAGGCGACCAGCTTCTTCTCGGTCGCCTCCGAGAGTGCCTTCTCCGTGCGAATGGAATCGAGGATGTCGGTGCCGTCGGTACGCAGCAGGCGCAGCAGGTCCTGCTCGAACTTGGTCACCGAGTTGACGGGGACGTTGTCGAGGTAGCCGCGCGTGCCGGCAAAGATCACCGCGACCTGCTCTTCCATCTTCAGCGGCGAGAACTGCGGCTGCTTCAAGAGTTCGGTCAGGCGGGCGCCGCGGGCGAGCATCTTCTGCGTCGCCGCGTCGAGGTCGGAGCCGAACTGGGCGAAGGCGGCCATCTCGCGGTACTGGGCGAGCTCGCCTTTGATCTTGCCGGCCACCTGCTTCATGGCCTTGGTCTGCGCCGACGATCCGACGCGCGACACCGACAGACCGACGTTCACCGCCGGGCGGATGCCCTGGAAGAACAGATCGGTTTCGAGGAAGATCTGGCCGTCGGTGATCGAAATCACGTTGGTCGGAATGTAGGCCGACACGTCGTTGGCCTGCGTCTCGATGACGGGCAGCGCGGTGAGCGAGCCGCCGCCATGCTCGTCGTTGAGCTTGGCGGCGCGCTCGAGCAGGCGCGAATGGAGATAGAACACGTCGCCGGGATAGGCTTCGCGGCCCGGCGGGCGGCGCAGCAGCAGCGACATCTGGCGGTAGGCGACGGCCTGCTTGGAGAGGTCGTCATAGGCGATCACGGCATGCATGCCGTTGTCGCGGAAGTATTCGCCCATGGTGCAGCCGGTGAACGGGGCGAGGTACTGCAGCGGGGCCGGCTCGGAGGCGGTGGCGGCGACGACGATCGAGTATTCGAGCGCGCCGTTCTCTTCCAGGATCTTGACGAACTGGGCGACAGTCGAGCGCTTCTGGCCAATGGCCACATACACGCAATAGAGCTTCGCCTTCTCGTCACCGCTGGCGTTGATCGACTTCTGATTGAGGATGGTGTCGAGGATGATGGCGGTCTTGCCGGTCTGACGGTCGCCGATGATCAGCTCGCGCTGGCCGCGGCCGATCGGGATCAGCGCGTCCACCGCCTTGATGCCGGACGCCATCGGCTCGTGTACCGACTTGCGCGGCAGAATGCCCGGCGCCTTGACGTCGACGCGCATCATCTTGTCGTACTTGATCGGGCCCTTGCCATCGATCGGATTGCCGAGCGCGTCGACGACGCGACCGAGCAGACCCTTGCCGACGGGAACCTCGACGATGGCGCCCGTACGCTTGACGG
>CAZOOS010000347.1:0-1797 GCA_964581475.1 uncultured Hyphomicrobium sp. | reverse complement strand
AACGGCTCGCCGATAACTTCCGATCCGCGCGCCCGCGAGGTCGTCTGGCAGCCCGACGGCAGCGGTTTCGTGAAGCTATCCGTGGTCGATGCCAAGGGCCGCGTCGATCGCGTCACGGTCAGGCTCAAGGATACCGCCGAGCTTGCGGCGATGGCGGCCGACGCTCAGAAGCGATAGGCTGCCGCATCTTGGTCTCCAACAGCGGTAGAAGCGCGATGACACGACGCCTGATCCCGGCTGTTTTACTGGTGCTCGCGACGATCATCGGCGGCTGCAGCGATCAGCGCGCCGCCAACCTGCCGGCATTCGAAGCCAAGCGCGACGCGACTTCTGTCTCCGGCATCTCGTCCGGCGCCTACATGGCGGGCCAGTTCCAGATGGCGCATTCCAAGGACGTGGTCGGCGCCGGCATCATCGCCGGCGGCCCATATGGCTGCTCGGAAAGTCTCTACGCCGATGTCATTCCGGGGCCGGGGACGGCGCTGCTCAATCTAACCAAGGCGATCAACGGGTGCATGCAGAACGCGCTGCAAGCCTTCGGCGTACCCGACCCCGCTCAGCTCGCGCAACGCGCCGAGCGGCTTGCCGAGCACGAGCGCATCGACCCGATTGCCGACGTGAAGTCCGACCGCATCTATCTGTTCACCGGCAGCAACGACCACACTGTCGTTCGCCCCATCGTCGCCGCGGCGCGCCGCTTCTACGAGGATTTGGGCGTGCCCGCGGCGCAGATCCTCTATGTCGACAACGTTCCGGCCGGGCATGCCTTCGTTACGGACGAGCGCGGACCGGAGTGCGACCACACCGGCAAGCCGTATATCGTCGACTGCGACTACGATCAGGCCGGGGCGCTGCTGAAGCAGATTTACGGCCAGCTCAACCCGCCGGCGGCGCGAACGACCGGTCAATTCAAGCTCTTCGATCAGGAGAGCTTCACCGAAGATCTCTCCAACCACGGG
Source organism: uncultured Hyphomicrobium sp. (assembly GCA_964581475.1). Taxonomy (GTDB): domain Bacteria; phylum Pseudomonadota; class Alphaproteobacteria; order Rhizobiales; family Hyphomicrobiaceae; genus Hyphomicrobium_A. The sequence continues at coordinate 838 of CAZOOS010000347.1, read as the reverse complement.
TTGAGCGATGACGGCATCGTTTACGTGCCGGAGGCGTGCGAGGCGAACGCCGGCTGCCGCGTGCATATCGCCTATCACGGTTGCGGCCAGAACCGTACCGTCGTCGGCGACGCGTTCGCGCGCGATTCGGGATATGCGCGTTGGGCCGACACCAACAACTTGATTGTGCTGTTCCCGCAAACGGCCGCGACGCCGCTCAACCCGCAAGGTTGCTGGGATTGGTGGGGGTACACGGGGGCGAACTACTTGACGCGCGACGCCCCGCAGATCGTCGCCGTCCATCGCATGCTGGAACGGCTCTCCGCCGCACGAACCTCTTCCTGAGGTATATCATTTGGGGCGCGGCAACGGGGCACACGGGGTATCGCGTGCGATGAATTGGCGGGGAAACACGCCTCGCCTAACCTGCACCGGGATCGGCAAGCTGCCCGTGCAAGGGCGCAGAATAATTGGGGGAACACCGCCGATGACAGCAGTGCTCACGTTGGGCTGGACCGCCAGCGCCGACCGCACCGGGGAGCGGCGCACGTTTGACATCGTCGCAAGCCTCGCCGCGGCCCTGATGATTTCGGCGTCGACGGCTAGCGGGCTGCTCGAGCAAGCGCGCGTCGACGGCGAGCCCGCGCTCGCCCAGCGCAAGGGCTCCGACGATGGCAGCAGCCTGGCGCCAGGACGCGAGACGGTCATCGGCGCCTACACCGGCGCTCCCTACAACTACCCGAGCAGTGCCCGAGTGGTGCAGCCGGGCGCCATCGATTTCACCATCGATCCGGTGAACTGGTACACCGACCCGTTCAAGAGCCCGATCTACTACGGTGCGCGCGTGCAGCGCTGGTTC
>CAZOOS010000346.1:0-1798 GCA_964581475.1 uncultured Hyphomicrobium sp. | reverse complement strand
GGCGGGAAACGCGATGGCTGTTGTTGTGATGAAGTTCGGCGGCACGTCCGTCGCCAACGTCGAGCGCATCCGCAACGTGGCACGCCACGTCAAGCGCGAGGTGGATGCCGGCAACAAGGTCGCCGTGGTGGTCTCCGCCATGTCGGGCGTGACCAACCAACTCGTCGGCTGGGTGCGCGAAGCCTCCGTGTTGCATGACGCGCGCGAGTACGACGCCGTCGTCGCTACCGGCGAGCAGGTGACGGCCGGCTTGCTTGCCATTGTCCTGCAGTCGATGGGCTTACAGGCCCGCTCCTGGCAGGGCTGGCAGATCCCCATCACCACGACGGCCGCGCACGGCTCGGCGCGCATCACCGGCATCGAGGGCGCCGAGCTTCGGCGCCGCTTCGACGATGGCGAGGTGGCGGTGGTGACGGGCTTCCAGGGCATAGAGCCCGAGCGTCGCCGCATCGCAACATTGGGGCGCGGCGGCTCGGATACGAGTGCCGTGGCCATGGCCGTCGCACTCGGCGCCGATGTATGCGACATCTATACCGACGTCGATGGTGTCTACACCACCGACCCTCGCATCGTGCCGAAGGCGCGGCGGCTCCCGAAGGTCTCGTACGAAGAGATGCTGGAGATGGCATCTCTGGGTTCCAAGGTGCTGCAGACGCGTTCCGTCGAGCTCGCCATGGTCAACCGGATGCGGGTTCGCGTGCTGTCGAGCTTCGTCGTGCCCGAGGCGATGTCGCCCGTGCGCCTGGATCGTCTGGAAGATATCGGCACTATCGTTTGCGATGAGGATGAGATCGTGGAAAGTCAGGTGGTCAGCGGCATTGCCTACGTCAAAGACGAAGCCAAAGTGACGCTCATCAAGGTCGAGGACAAGCCGGGCGTCGCCGCCCGCATCTTCGGCCCGCTCGCCGATGCCAACATCAATGTCGACATGATCGTGCAGAGCGTCACGCCGGACGGCAAGCACACCGACATGACCTTCACCGTGCAGGCGACCGAGCTGCCACGCACCCTCGAGGCGCTCAAGGGCGCCAAAAAGGACATCGGCGAGTTCGAGGTCCAGAGCTCGGCCGACGTCGCCAAGATTTCCGTCATCGGCATTGGCATGCGCAGCCACGCCGGCGTCGCGGCCATGATGTTCAAGGCCCTGTCGAGCAAGGGCATCAATATTCTGGCCATTACGACTTCCGAGATCAAAATCAGCGTCCTGATCGATGCGGCTTATGCTGAACTTGCCGTAAGAACGCTGCACTCTATTTATGGTCTCGACGCAGACTGAGCGCGGATACGCGCGACGGTCGAGCACTGAGCCCCGCCATGTCGGCGGGTCCACCCTGGCGGCACGACCATGCAGAGGCGAGGCGACGAGCCACGAGTGATGACATCCGAGCCGGCGCTGCGTGTGATCATGCGGCGTCTGCGCGAGATCATGTCCGAGCCCGGTGACGGACAATCTCGCCTCGACAAGATCGTCAAGCAGATCGCCGGCGTCATGGTGACCGAGGTCTGCTCGATCTACCTGAAGCGCCAGGACGGCTCGCTGGAGCTGTTCGCTCCCGAAGGTTTGAACCCCTCGGCCGTGCACTCCGTGCGCATGAAGCGCGGCGAGGGCCTCGTCGGCCGCTGCGCCGAGCTCAACATCACCGTCAGCGAGCCCGAGGCGTCGAGCCATCCGGCTTTCTCCTACCGGCCGGAGACGGGCGAGGAGATCTACCACTCGCTGCTGGCGGTGCCGATCGGCCGCTCGGGCCAGGTGCTCGGCGTGCTCGTGGTGCAGAACCGCACGCAGAAGGAATACTCC
>CAZOOS010000345.1:0-1812 GCA_964581475.1 uncultured Hyphomicrobium sp. | reverse complement strand
CACTTCTCCGGGTTGGTCACCTCGGCGCGGACGATCACGTATCCCTTCGGCATGGCTCACACTCCTCCCGTCGTTTCTATCAGCTCGGCTTGCCCGCCGGCGTCTCTGCTTCGCGGATGTGGTTGATGAAGTTTTCCGCGATCATCTTGGGGTCGTCGGCCTGCGTGATGGGGCGGCCGACGACGATATAGTCGGCGCCCGAAGCGATGGCGTGGCCGGGCGTGGTGATGCGCTCCTGGTCGTCGGTGGCGCTGCCCGTGAGGCGGATGCCGGGGGTGACGATGAGGAAAGCGGGGCCGACCGCTTCGCGAATCCGCCCGGCCTCCTGGCCCGAGGCAATGACGCCATCGAAGCCGGATTCCCGCGCCAGCTTGGCGCGGCGCAGGACGAGCTCGGCGGGAGTGAGGGTCGAACCTTGCTGCTTGAGGTCATCGGCAGTGAGGTTGGTCAGCACGGTGACGGCAAGCAGCTTCATCTTGCTGGCACCGCGTCCCGTCACCGCGGCGCGCATGGTCTTCAGGTCGTGGCCGTGCACGGTGAGGAAATCAACGCCGAAGTCGGTGGCGTTGGCGACAGCGCGCTCGACGGTGTTGCCGATGTCGAGCAGCTTCATGTCGAGGAAGACGCGCTTGCGCTGCGCTTTCAGGGCACGCGCCAGCTCCAGGCCGCCGGCGAAGAGCAATTCCAGGCCGAGCTTGTAGAAGTTGACGCTATCGCCGAGCCCGGCGACGAGGCGCTGTGCTTCCTCGATCGTCGGCATGTCGAGGGCGACGATGAGGCGGTCTTTGGCGGTCGGTGCAGTCATTGCGGCAAACGGGCTGGAGGGAAGCTGGCGGCTAGCCATGCAGCACATGTGCGGCGCGCGCAAGTTTCTGGATCAGCGCCTTGAACGCCTCTTGGCTGTCCTTGTTCTTGAGGTGTCCATCCTCGCCGTACGCCTCCTTGGCACGCGGCACGGCGAACTGGTCGGGCAGCACGAGGGCGCCGAGGCCGAGCTCAAGCACCTGCCGCACGGTCGTCAGGCTGCGCAGCCCGCCCATGCCGCCGTTCGAGGATGAGCCGAGCGCGAAGACGCGCGTCTTGTAGACTTCGAAACCTGTGGGACCCGGCTCACGCACGTGGCTCACCCAGTCGAGCGTGTTTTTGAGCAGCGGCGTGATCGACGCGTTGTACTCGGGGCTGGCAATGAAGATGCCGCTATGCGCCGCCATAAGCTCCTTGAACTTGTGGGCGTTTTCCGGCTGGCCCTCGGCGGCTTCGAGGTCGGCGTTATAGAGCGGCATCGGGTAATCGCCGAGGTCGGCGAAGGTCGAGGGAATGCCGTTGGCGTCGGCGATCATGCTGCCGAGCCGCGCCAGTTGCTTATTGAAGGAGCCCGTCCGCGACGAGCCGGCGAAGAAGAGTAGCCGCACCGGTGTCGCCATCGCCGAACCCCTAGTTTCCCTTGCCTTCGAAGAAATCTTTGACGCGCGCAAAGAAGCCGGCGCTTTCCGGGCTGGTCTCCTTGTGGCTCTCGCGCTCGAACTCCTCGAGCAGCTCGCGCTGGCGCTTGGTCAGGCTCTTCGGCGTCTCCACCTCGACCTGGATGTACATGTCGCCGTTGACCTTGGATCGCAGCACCGGCATGCCCTTGCCCTTGAGGCGGAACTGCTTGCCGGTCTCGGTGCCGTCGGGAACCTTCACCCGCGTCTTGCCGCCATCGATGGTCGGCACGTCGATGTGGCCGCCCAGCGCGGCGGTGGTCATCGAGATCGGCACGCGGCAGAAGATGTCGGCGCCGTCGCGCTGGAAGAACTCGTGCGCCTTGATCGA
>CAZOOS010000344.1:1014-1815 GCA_964581475.1 uncultured Hyphomicrobium sp. | reverse complement strand
CGGCAACCACGAAGTGATGATGCGCGGCACCTTCGCCAACATCCGCATCAAGAACTTCATGGCGCGCGACGCCGCCGGCAACGTGAAGGAGGGCGGCCTCACGGTGCACTATCCTTCCGGCCAGGCGATGTCGATTTTCGAAGCCGCCATGCGCTACAAAGAGGAGCGCGTGCCGCTCGTCGTCTTCGCCGGCATCGAGTACGGCAACGGCTCCTCGCGCGACTGGGCGGCCAAAGGCACCAAGCTGTTGGGCGTGCGCGCCGTCATCGCGCAGTCGTACGAGCGCATCCACCGCTCGAACCTCGTCGGCATGGGCATCGTGCCGTTCGTGTTCGAGGAAGGCACGAGTTGGCAGACGCTCGGCCTCAAGGGCGACGAGGTGGTGAACATCCCGGGCCTCACGACCATTCAGCCGCGCCAGATGATGACCGCGGAAATCGTCGCCGCCGACGGCACGGTGCGCAAGGTGCCGATCCTCTGCCGCATCGATACGCTGGATGAGCTCGAGTACTTCAGGAACGGCGGCATTCTGCACTACGTCCTGCGCAACCTTGCGGCCGCCTAGCTCAGCGCCAACTCCAGTAGCGAACTCACCGCTCCGGGCGGGAGATGATTGACGTCGTCGCTACTTCACCTCTCCCAGAGGGAGAGGTCGACGCGCATGCGCAGCATAAGCGGCGGGTGAGGGGTTACGCCGCTTCGGAAAGGTCACGAGCCTTGCAGCCGATCACCCCCTCACCCGGCTGTCGCGCTTCCAGCGCGTCCAGCCGACCTCTCCCGTCATGGCGAAGCCATGCTCCG
>CAZOOS010000344.1:0-1004 GCA_964581475.1 uncultured Hyphomicrobium sp. | reverse complement strand
ATACTGCCGCAGTGACGGGAGAGGTGAAATAAGGCTCTCACGCAGTTAGCGGCGTCGGGGGACAAACTTTCGTGAGTGCTGTTGTAACGTTACACCGCGCCACCTAGTCTTATGGGGCGACCACTTTGGGTGTATTTTGCGCGCATGCGGCTTGCTCCCCTCATTGCCTTGTCCATCGCCCTGCTCGTGCCGGCTTCCAGCGCGCTGACGCAGGACGCTCCCGGCATCAATCCCTCGTTCGGCCCCCCCAAGGACGTGCTCGAGCTGTTTACCAGCCAGGGCTGCGACACCTGCCCGCCGGCCGATCAGGTCATCGCCAGGTTCGCCGAGCGGCCGAACATCATCGCCATCACGCTGCCCGTCGACATCTGGGACTATCTCGGCTGGAAGGACACGCTCGCCTCCGACAAGAACTCGGAGCGGCAGAAGGCCTACGCCAAGGCGCGCGGCGACGGCGCCATCTACACGCCGCAGGTCGTCGTCAACGGCATGATCGGCGTCAACGGCAGCGACCCGGCGGCGATCGAGGAGGCGATCAAGATCACCGACGAGGCATTGAAGGGCGGCCGCGTGCCGATCCGCTTCTGGCACGAGCGCAACTCGATCAAGATCGAGGCCGGCGATGCGCCCCCCGGCTTCCAGTACAAGGAAGCCACCCTGTGGTTCGCGGTGGTGCAGAAGTCGGCGCAGGTGCCGGTGCAGCGCGGCGACAACAAGGGCAAGACGCTCGGCTACACCAACATCGTGCGCGAGATGCTCCCCGTCGGCACGTGGAATGGCAAGGCCATGAGCCTGCAGCTCGCCCGCACGGCGGTGATGCGCCCGGAAACCGAAGCCGCCATCCTCCTGCTGCAGGAGGGCAAGGCCGGTCCCATCATCGGCGCCGCCTGGACCGGGCTTTGGTAGGCTTGCTTACCCCGCCAGGCCGCGCTTCTTAAGCAGGCCAGCAATCTCCGGCGGCCGGCCGCGGAAGGCGACGTAGGCTTCCAGCGGATCGCGCTGGT
>CAZOOS010000343.1:0-1836 GCA_964581475.1 uncultured Hyphomicrobium sp. | reverse complement strand
CCGACAATACGGTGGAGAAACAACGCCGTCTCATCGAGCAGCCGCTCGGGCGACTCAACGCCCTTCACCACGACACTGCGCGCCATCGTATGTAGGCGACCATCCTCTTCCGCGGACAGCTCGCGCCCCGTGAACACGACCACCGGGATATCGGCCAGGTCTTTGTCCTTACTCAGCTGATCCAGGACGTCGAAGCCGGACATGTCGGGCAACTTGAGATCGAGGACGACGCAGTCGCAGGCGTTGTTGCGCAGGAACTCCAGCGCCTGCGCTCCATCCGATGCGGTCGAGATGTCGATGTCATCGTGGTTCAGCAGCTCGCGAATGCCGAGCTGCTCGGCGGGGTTATCCTCAACGACGAGCAACTGCTTGCGGCGCGGCACCGTGAACTCCTTGATGCGCGAGAGCGCCTCACGCAGCCCGTCGACCGAGGTCGGCTTGGTCATGAACGAGAACGCCCCTTGAGCCAGGCCATGCTGGCGATCCTCGTCGAGCGTGATCATCTGGACCGGGATGTGCCGCGTCAGCGGATTTTGCTTGAGCTGGCTCAGCACGCTCCAGCCGAGCATGTCTGGCAGGAAGACGTCGAGCGAGACTGCATTGGGATTGAACTCCGTCGCCAGCGCCAATGCTTCGGCGCCCCGCTGCGCAACGAGCACCTTGAAGTCTTTGTCGTGCGCCAAGTCCATGATGATGCGCGCGTAATGCGGGTCGTCTTCGACCACAAGCAACACCGACTCCCCGGGATTGAGGTTGTCGCGATCGTCGGCGATCCATTCCACCGTGCGGTCGGGAGCCCGCAGCTGCGCTTCCAGGGATCGCGGCCGCGCGCGCGGCTCAACCTCAACCCCGGTCGATGGGCCGATATAGTTCTGCGGCAGGAAGAGAGTAAAGGTCGAGCCCATGCCCGGCGTCGATCGCAACTGAATCTCCCCTCCCAGTAGCGTCGCCAACTCGCGGCTGATGGCGAGGCCGAGGCCGGTACCGCCGTACTTGCGGCTGGTGGAAGCGTCCGCCTGTTGGAACGCCTCGAAGATGATCTTCTGCTTCTCCGGCAGGATGCCGATGCCGCTGTCGGCCACCTCGAAGGCGATCACGCTCGAGGCGTTGCTGAGGATCGGATGTTCCGGGTTCCACCCCGCCGCGGCCGCCGAGGCCGTCAGACGCACGCCACCGTTCTCGGTGAACTTGAAGGCATTCGACAGCAGGTTCTTCAACACCTGCTGCAGGCGCTTGCTATCGGTGACGATGCTGCGCCCCAAACTCGGATCGAGCTCGAGCTCGAACGAAAGGTTGCGCCCTTCCGCTTCGTGGCGGAACGGACGCGCGACCGTGTCGAGCAGGTTCGACAGGTACAGCTCCTCGGCATCGACCGAGACGGTGCCGGATTCGATCTTCGACAGGTCGAGGATGTCGCTGATGAGATTGAGCAGGTCGCTGCCGGCGCCATGGATGGTGCGCGCGAACTCGACCTGCTTGTCGGAAAGATTCTTGTCGGCGTTCTCGCTGAGCTGCTGGCCGAGGATGAGGATCGAGTTGAGCGGCGTGCGCAGCTCGTGGGACATGTTGGCGAGGAACTCCGACTTGTACTTCGAAGTCAGCGCCAGCTCCGTCGCCTTCTCTTCGAGCGCGCGGCGGGCATGCTCGATCTCCTGGTTCTTCGCCTCCACCTCCACGTTGCGTTCGGCGAGCTGCTGCGCCTTCTGCTCCAACTGCTCGTTGGTCTTCTGCAGCTCTTTCTGCTGCGCCTGAAGCTCGCCCGCCAGCTCCTGGCTCTGCTTCAGCAGGCCCTCGGTCTGCATGGTCGCCTCGATACTGTTCAAGACGATGCCGATG
>CAZOOS010000342.1:0-1928 GCA_964581475.1 uncultured Hyphomicrobium sp. | reverse complement strand
AAAAAGGTCATCGTCGTGCCGCAGAGGATTGTGAATGTCGTCGGGTGAGGACGAAGCACAGGGGGCGGGCGATGGTTGCTAGCCGCCAAGGGACGATCCGGGTTGCGTTGGCGTGTGCCGCGGCTTGTTTGCTGGTGGCCGGCTGCGGCGATTCCGGATTACGCCCGATGTACGCCTCCTCCGCTATCGTCGGCGGCACCGAAGTCAACCAAAAGCTCGCCGAGCTCGAGATCGCGCCCATCCCCGGCCGTGTCGGCCAGCGCCTGCGCAACGAGCTGATCTATCAGTCGACCGGCGGCGGCCTCGCGGCCCAACCCGTCTATCGCCTGGAAATCATCATCCGCGAGTCGATCACCCCGACCCTCGTGCAGATCGACGGCAACTCCAGCGGCAGCGTCTACAATCTCGATACGAGCTTCCGCCTGATCCGCCTCGCCGACAAAACGGTGGCGCTCAGCGGCGAGAGCCACGGCCGTTCCGCCTTCCAGCGTTTCGATTCCGTGTTCGCCAACGTGCGGGCCCGGCAGGACGCCGAGGACCGGGCGGCCAAGACCATCGGCGACGAGCTCAAGGGGCGCCTTGCCGCCTACCTTTCCGGCGCGGCCTGACGCTAACGTTCGCATTCCGCATCGCTCCACGCCCTGACCGGTGCGCATTTATGGTCGCCATCAAGGCCCATCAAGCCCAGTCGTTCCTCAACCCGCCAGGGCCGAAGGTGCCCGCGGTGCTGTTCTACGGCACCGACGCCGGCTTGATTTTCGAGCGTGCGGCAAAACTTGCAGCGCTCGTTGCCGCGCGCGACAGCGGTGAGATCATCCGCCTCGACGACGCCGATCTCGACCAAGATCCCGACCGCCTTGCCGTCGAACTGCAGATGATCCCCATGTTCGGCGGATCGAAGGTGGTGCGTGTCACCGCCGGGCGCCGCATCAATGCCGCGGCCCTGCAGCCGCTGCTCGACGGGGGCACCCTGGCGGCGACGCTGATCGTCGAGGCCGGCAATCTGAAACCGACCGACGCCATGCGCGGGCTGTTCGAAAAATCGGCGCAAGCGGCGGCGGTCGCTTGCTACGCCGATGAGGCGCGCGACATCGAAGGCGTCATCACCGAAACGCTGAAAGCGCACGGCCTCGGCATCACATCCGATGCCCGCGAGATGCTGGTTGCGCGCATGGGCGCCGATCGCGTCATGTCGCGCGGCGAAATCGAGAAGCTGGCGCTGTACGCGGCCGACAAGACCGAAATCGACGCTGCCGACGTCGAGGCCATTGTCGGCGATGCCTCCGAGCTGGCCATCGACCGCACGCTCAACGCCGCGGCCTCCGGCGATGCGGCGCGCGCCGTCGCCGAGTTCTCCCGCGCCGTCACCGCCGGAGAAAGCCCGCAAGGCCTGCTCGTTGCCCTGCAGCGGCACTTGCAGCGCCTGCACCGAATCCGCACCGATCTCGACGCCGGCGCCTCCTTCGAGGACGTGATCCGCCAGCAGCGGCCGCCGGTGCACTTCAAGCAGAAGGACGCGCTTGGCCTCCAGTGCCGCATGTGGTCCTCGCCGCGCCTCGTCCAGGCCCTGGCGCGCACGTCCGAGGCCGCCAAAGCCGCGCGTCTCACCTCGTCGCTGGAAGAGGCGATCACCGAGGAATTGTTGATGATGCTCGCCGCCGCGGCCCGTCCCGCCGCCGGCCGCGCCTGATTAACCGCCTAGAGCGGCGCTTTTCCCTGCCCACCGCTGCCGTCTTGTTCCCTGCGCCGCCGTCACTATAGTGCGCCGAATTCTGAACTTGGGGTGGGCATGCAAGAGACGCGCTACGACGTTGTCGGCATCGGCAATGCGATTGTCGACATCATCGGACGCTGCGAGGACGGCTTCCTGTCGAAGCACGACCTCGCCAAGGGCTTCATGCGCCTCATCGATGCGCCGGAGGCCGACC
>CAZOOS010000341.1:0-1941 GCA_964581475.1 uncultured Hyphomicrobium sp. | reverse complement strand
CCTCGCCGCCCTCGCCGGTGTTCGACTTGCCGCCGATGCGGTTCATGGCGATGGCGAGCGTCGTATGCGCCTCGCGGCTGATCGAGCCGTAGCTCATGGCGCCGGTGGAAAATCGCTTGACGATCGCCGACGCCGGCTCGACCTCCTCGATCGGCACCGGCTTGCGGCCGAGCGCGTCCGCCGAGCGGATGCGGAACATGCCGCGCATGGTCATCAGTTGCTCGGACTGATCGTTGATCTGCTTGGCGAAAGAGCGGTACTTCTCCGGCAGATTGCCGCGCACCGCGTGCTGCAGGTCGGCGACGACGCCGGCACGCCAGACGTGCGCTTCGCCGCGCACGCGATAGGCGTACTCGCCGCCAACGTCGAGCGCGTTGTCGAGAACCGGCACGTTGCCGAAGGCCGCCGCGTGACGATCGACCGTCTCCTGCGCCACCTCGCGCAGGCCGATGCCTTCGATCTGCGTATGCGTGCCGGTGAAGTATTTGCGTACGAAGCTGGAGCGCAAGCCGACCGCGTCGAAGATCTGCGCGCCGCAGTACGACTGATAGGTCGAGATGCCCATCTTGGCCATGACCTTGAGGATGGCCTTGCCGATGGCCTTGATGTAGCGCTTCTTGATCTCCTCCGCCGTCATCTCCTCGTCGAGGTCGGACAGCATCTGCTCAAGTGTCTCGAAGGCGAGATATGGGTTGATCGCCTCGGCGCCATAGCCGGCCAGAGTGCAGAACTGGTGCACTTCATTGGCCTCGCCCGTCTCCACGACGAGACCGACGGAGGTGCGCAGACCCTGCTTGATCAGGTGATGGTGCACCGCCGACGTCGCCAGCAACGAAGGGATAGGAATGCGATCCGGACCGACGGCGCGGTCGGACAGGATGATGATGTTGTATTCCTTCGAGCGCACGGCCTCCTCGGCCTCGGCGCACACGCAGTCGAGGGCCGGCGCCATTCCGGACGCGCCCTTCTCTGCCGCGTAGGTGATGTCGAGCGTGATCGAGGAGAACTCGTTGTCCTTGACCCCGCCGATCTGCCGAATGCGCTCCAGATCCTCGTTGGTGAGGATCGGCTGATACACTTCGAGCCGCTTCTGCTTCGATGTGCCTTCCAGATCGAGGATATTCGGGCGCGGACCGATGAACGACACGAGACTCATGACGAGCTCTTCGCGGATCGAATCGATCGGCGGGTTCGTGACCTGGGCGAAGTTCTGCTTGAAGTAGGTGTGCAGCAGCTTCGACTTCGACGACAGCGCCGAGATCGGCGTATCGGTGCCCATCGAGCCGACCGCCTCCTGGCCGCTCTCCGCCATCGGCGTCATCAGCAGCTTGATGCTTTCCTGCGTGTAGCCGAACGCCTGCTGCAGATCCAACAGGCTGACGTTCGACTTCTTCCCCGGGTCGCGCTTTTTCGGCAGCGGCAAGTCGGACACGAGAATCTGCGTACGCTTCAGCCACGTCTCGTAGGGATTGCTGGCGGCGATCTCCGTCTTCAATTCCTCGTCGGAGACGATGCGTCCCTTCTCGAGGTCGATGAGCAGCATCTTGCCCGGCTGCAGACGCCACTTCTGCACGATCGATTCCTCGGGTACCGGCAGCACGCCGGCCTCCGAGGACATGACGACGAGGCCGTCCTTGGTGACGAAATATCGGGCAGGGCGCAGACCGTTGCGGTCGAGTGTGGCGCCGATCTGGCGGCCATCCGAGAAGGCCATGGCGGCCGGGCCGTCCCACGGCTCCATGAGACAGGCGTGATACTCGTAAAAGGCGCGCCGCTTGCGGTCCATCAGCGGATTGCCGGCCCACGCCTCGGGGATGAGCATCATCGCCGCATGCGTCAGCGAGTAGCCGCCCATAACGAGGAATTCGAGAGCGTTGTCGAAGCACGCGGTGTCCGACTGGCCCTCATAGGAGATCGGCCACAGCTTCGAGATGTCGTTGC
>CAZOOS010000340.1:0-1967 GCA_964581475.1 uncultured Hyphomicrobium sp. | reverse complement strand
TGGCAGATGCCGGTGCCGGGCGGCACGACGCGGAAGTTGTCGAAGGCGCCCTGGCCCCACTTGAGGAAGTTGTAGCGCTCGGCGTTGCGCTGGTACTCGAGCTCGACGTTGTGGCCATAGGCTTGGGGCGTGCCGAAATCGTCGACGATGACCGAGTGGTCGATGACGAGGTCGACGGGGACGAGCGGATTGATCTTCTGCGGGTCGCCGCCGAGGCTCTTCATGCCGTCACGCATGGCGGCGAGGTCGACGACGGCGGGGACGCCAGTGAAGTCCTGCATCAACACGCGCGCCGGACGGAAGCCGATCTCCTTGCCGGCCTTGCCGCGGTCGGCCAGCCAGGCGGCGACGTTCTTGATGTCAGTCTTGTTGACGGTGCGGCCGTCCTCGTGGCGCAACAGGTTCTCCAGCAGCACCATCATCGAAAAGGGCAGCTTGGAGATGCCGGCAAGGCCGTTCTTCTCGGCCTCGGGCAGGGAATAGTAGGTGTACGTCTTGCCACCGGCCGAGAGTGTCTTGCGGCATTTGAAGCTGTCCAACGACACCGGCGCTACGTCCTTCAAAATAGTCTCCTTCGTTCGGCCGTGTGGGCCGGACTTGTCCCATCGTCAACCCTGCCGCATGGACGGCTGGCGACGGCGCGCAATTAAGCTGGTAACCTGGCGGCCTCGGAAGCGCGCCCCTAAGTGCCTTCCGGCCGCCAGCTTCCGCCGCCATCTTGCGGGATTTTCCCACCGTTTCGCTAGCGCATTCTGCCACACGGATGATGAAGAGCCGTGCAGCTCGTTGCTGAAAATCTGGTCTTGGAGCGCGGCGGGCGCAATGTGGTCGATGGTCTTTCCCTTCGCCTCGAGGGCGGCGCCGCGCTCGTTCTCACGGGCCCGAACGGCTCGGGCAAATCGACGCTTTTGCGCTCATTGGCTGGCTATCTGCGGCCAGCGTCGGGCAGCGTGCGCATTACCGGTGCCGGCGCCGACCGCGAGGTGGGTGAGGTCTGCCATTTTGTCGGGCACCTCGATGGTATCAAGACGCACCTGACGGCGGCGGAGAACCTCACCTTCTGGGCGACATACCTCGGCGGCGCGGCGGATCTGGCGGCGCGGGTCGAGGCGGCGTTGCAGCGGTTTGCGCTCGATGCGCTGGCCGACATCCCCGCCGGCTACTTGTCGGCGGGGCAGAAGCGGCGACTGGCGCTGGCGCGGCTCGTGGCGGCGGAACGGCCGCTGTGGCTGCTCGATGAGCCGACCGTGTCGCTCGACGCGGCGTCGATCGAGGTGCTGATCGCGGCGGTCAATGGACACCTTGCGACCGGCGGCATGGCGGTGATCGCCACGCATGTGCCGATGGCGCTGGCGCCGATGCAACAGATCCGCCTCGGGTCCGTCGTGCAGGCGGAGGCGCAACCGTGAGCGCCTTCCTCGCCCTCTTGCGACGCGATTTGCGACTTGCCGTGCGCCAGGGCGGCGCCTTGGGGACGGCGCTCGGCTTCTACATGCTGGTCGTGACGCTGCTGCCGCTGGGGCTCGGCGCCGATCTCAATCTGCTGGCACGCATCGCGCCGGGTGTGCTGTGGATCGCGTTGCTGCTGGCGGCGCTCCTGTCGCTCGGCCGCGTCTTCTCCTCCGACTACGAGGACGGCTCGCTCGACATCCTGGCGACCGGGTCGCTGCCGATGGAGCTGGTCGTCACCGCCAAGGCGCTGGCCCACTGGATCTCGACCGGCATCCCGCTGGCGCTTATGGCGCCCGTGCTGGGGCTGCTGCTCAATCTCGACATCGGCGCCTACCCGCTGCTTGTCGCCACCATGCTCGTCGGCACACCGGCGGTCAGCTTCATCGGCGCGGTGGGGGCGGCGCTGACGCTGCGGGCTTACCGCGGCGGCTTGCTGATCGCGCTGCTGGTGTTGCCGCTATACGTGCCGACGCTGATTTTCGGCATGGCGGCGATCAACGGCCTGCTCGGTACGG
>CAZOOS010000339.1:0-1997 GCA_964581475.1 uncultured Hyphomicrobium sp. | reverse complement strand
TCTTCTCGATGAAGTAGTCGTCCTGCAGGGCGATGCGCTCGAGCTCCATGGCGACGGCCAGCAGCGGATCGTCCTTGATGCCGAGCGCGTCGAGGACCTCGTGGCAGGTCTTCTGCATCACCTTGGCGCGCGGATCGTAGTTCTTGTAGACGCGGTGGCCGAAGCCCATCAGGCGGAAGCCGGAATTCTTGTCTTTCGCCTTGGCGATGTACTCGGGGATGCGATCGACGGTGCCGATCTCGGACAGCATATTGAGCGCCGCCTCGTTGGCGCCGCCGTGCGCGGGGCCCCACAAGCAGGCGATGCCGGCGGCGATGCAGGCGAACGGGTTGGCGCCCGAGGAACCGGCCAGGCGGACCGTCGAGGTCGAGGCGTTCTGCTCGTGGTCGGCGTGCAGGATGAAGATGCGGTCGAGGGCGCGCGTCAGCACCGGGTTCGCCACATACGGCTCGCAGGGAATGGCGAAGCACATCTGCAGGAAGTTGGAGGTGAAATCGAGGTCGTTGCGCGGATAGATGAACGGCTGGCCGATCGAATACTTGTAGGCCATGGAGGCGATCGTCGGCATTTTCGCCAGCATGCGATAGCTGGCTACCGCCCGCTGTCCGGGATCGTTGATGTCGGTGCTGTCGTGGTAGAAGGCCGACAGCGCGCCGACCGTGCCGACCATCACGGCCATCGGATGCGCGTCACGCCGGAAGCCGGTGAAGAAGCGCGTCATCTGCTCGTGCAGCATGGTGTGACGCGTGATGGTGGAGCGGAAGCTGTCGAACTGCTCTTTCGACGGCAGCTCGCCGTGCAGCAGCAGGTAGCACGTCTCCAGGAAGCTCGAGTGCTCAGCCAACTGGTCGATCGGATAGCCGCGATAGAGCAGCACGCCGGCGTCACCGTCGATATAGGTGATCTGCGACATGCAGTTGGCCGTCGACGTGAAGCCGGGATCGTAGGTGAAGCACCCCGTGTCGCGATAAAGCTTGCCGACGTCGATGACATCGGGGCCGAGCGTACCGCTGCGCACGGCGAGTTTCGTCGACTTGCCCTCGAGCGTCAGCTCGGCGGCGATCTCGTCTGCTTTGGCCGGTTTTTCGTGGACGTTCATAGCGCGGATCCCTTTGACACCCGGCAGCGGGCATGGGTTGCGATCACTCGAAGCCTTCCGGCGAGCGGTTCAAGCACGTTCCCCTAACAAGCGTTGTCTTTGGTTCGGCGTCGTCTCGGCGGTTACCCGCTCGTCTTGTCCCGATGGCCCCTTGTACACGATTTTTGCAGCGCAACATAGAGGGCGCAAGCCGGGAGTCGCGGCCCAACGGTTAAGCGCGTCCTGGGTTCCACCGTCGTATTTGATGCTTGTCCCGAGGCAGACACTTACGCCACCTGGTTCCGGATGCGGGCGAGGGCTTCGTCGCGGCCGAGCACGGCCATGACGTCGAACACTGGCGGCGAAACCGACTTGCCGGTGAGGGCGGCCCGCAGCGGCTGGGCGACCTTCCCAAGCTTGGCTCCGGACGCCTCGGCGTAGTTGCGGACGATCTCCTCCAGCTCGCTCGCCTTCCAGTGGCCGGCGGCCTCGAGCTTGGGGAGCATGTCGGCGAGGCGCTGGCGCCCCTCGGCGTCGAGCAGCTTCTGCGCCTTCTCATCGAGCGCCAGCGGCCGGTCGGCGAACAGGTAGTCGGCGCCGTTTACGAGTTCGACCAGCGTCTTGGCGCGCTCTTTCAGTCCCGGCATGGCGAGCAGGAACTTCGCCCGCATGTTGGCGTCGAGGCGTGCGACGATCCTCGCGCCATCCGGCAGGTAGGGGAGCAGGTCCTCGACGCGTAGCAGCAACTCATGGTCGTCGGCGTGGCGGATGTAGTGGCCGTTCAGGTCCTCGAGCTTGGCGAAGTCGAAGCGCGCCGCTGAGCGGTTGATATCGACCGTATCGAACCAGTCGACCATCTGCGACGTCGACATGATCTCGTCGTTGCCGTGGCTCCAGCCGAGGCGCACCAGATAGTTGC
>CAZOOS010000338.1:0-1999 GCA_964581475.1 uncultured Hyphomicrobium sp. | reverse complement strand
TGCGTTGATAGACGTAGGGCGGCGGCTCGACGGCCGGGTCCTCCAGCACCTTTCCCTCGGACGAGGAGTGCAACAGGTTGGCGTCGACCGAGAACGGGCTTCGCCACGCTTGTCCTTGGCGATGGGGATCTGGTTCTTCTCGGCGAAGGCGATGAGATCCTCGCGGCTCTTGAACTCCCAGTCGCGCCACGGGGCGATAATCTTGATGCCCGGCTCCAGCGCGTAGTAGGAGAGCTCGAAGCGCACCTGGTCGTTGCCCTTGCCGGTGGCGCCATGGCACACGGCGTCGGCGCCGGTGGCGCGGGCGATGTCGATCTGCTTCTTGGCGATGAGCGGCCGCGCGATCGACGTCCCGAGCAGGTAGACACCTTCGTACAGCGCGTTGGCGCGGAACATCGGGAACACGTAGTCGCGCACGAACTCCTCGCGCAGGTCCTCGATGTAGATGTTCTGCGGCTTGATGCCGAGCAGCAGCGCCTTCTCGCGCGCCGGCTCGATCTCGCCGCCCTGGCCGAGATCGGCGGTGAAGGTCACCACCTCGGCGCCATAGGTCTGCTGCAACCACTTGAGGATGATCGAGGTATCGAGGCCGCCGGAGTAGGCGAGCACGACCTTCTTGATCGGCTTGGGCTTGGAAGTCATGGGGGCTCATTTCGACGATGGACGCAGTGCCTGTACGAAATTCTGTACAGCTCCGCCATAGGCTTCCGGATACTCGAATGCGCGCTCACGCGTCGCGTCTTGGTGTGCCGGTCGACGGCAACCGCTGAGTGTCAGCGCACCGGCGCCTGTCGATATTTGCCAGCGCCAAGAACCCATTCGGGTACCGCGTGCATCCAAGATGTCCATTCCATGCACCTGCAACCTATGGTAAACGATGCTAGCGGGGTGCACGGGTTGGGAGTTCATTGCATGCAACGCCATTTCTGGCGCGGCCCCGCCGCCGCTGCCGCCATCATTGCCTTTGCCGCCACGGTGATGGCCGCCGACGACAAGTCGGCGACCGAAAAGAAGACCGAAAAGAAGCCGCCGTCGGTGTGCGTGGGCCTCGACCTCACCGCCTGCGGTGCCAAGGCCGAATGCTTTTGGAAGCAGCAGATCACGACCAAGCAGGGCAAAACCAGACGGGCCCACTGCCGTTTGAAGCCGCGTCAGCAGATGGCCAAGAAGGCCGTCTAAGCGCCGCTATCGGCGAGCGTTCACCCGCTGCGCGTGTCAGTGCATGCGCAGCGCGGTGAACATCGTGCCGACGTTCAGCGGCACCATGGCGATCAGCGTCAGCATCTCGGTCGGCGGCCAGGTGCCATGCGATGACGCGTGCCCGCCTTCTCCGTGGTAGCTGGCGAACACCTTCTTGATCGACTGCGTCGCCGCGTCGGCGGCATCGAGCAGGGCGGCGTTGGCTTCTGCCGTCGGCCAGGCGACCGTGTGCGGTACGCCGGACGACATCATCATAAACGCCATCGGCCAGGAAGCCGGCGCCGAGGCGAAGGGCATCGTCGTCAGCCAAGCGGCCATGGGATTGGTCGCCGGCGCGAGCGGCCGCACCGGCGTGGCGCTCATCGCACTGAGCGCCTCGCTCATGGCGTTGGCGAACGCCGACATGGCTTCCCAGGGATTGGTCGGCAGCGTGGGCGCGGGAGGCTTGCGCGGCGGCGGCGCCGGCAGCATCCAATCGAATGGGTTGAACGGATTGAACTGAGGTGACGGCGGTTCAGGCGGCGCCATGGGCACCGGCCAATTCCACAATTGCGACGACGGCTGCGGCTTGGCGGTGGGCGGCTGCAAAACGGACGACCAGAAGTTCAGCACCTGATCGGCGAAGGCCGCATAAGCCGCCGTGCTGGCAGCCGAATACCCGAGCGCGGCGTCGGTGCAGCGGCTGGCGAAACGTTGCTGGTCCCGGTCGAGCATGCGGCGTGCGATCTCCTTGCCCCCGCAAGCATTGCGCAGAAAGCTAAACCGATTGCTGCGACGCAACAACACAATTGCGCGTGAG
>CAZOOS010000337.1:0-2013 GCA_964581475.1 uncultured Hyphomicrobium sp. | reverse complement strand
GGCTTGCCCTCGGCGATGAGGGACAGCGTCTGCAGCTCGCGCAGCGTCATGCGGCTGAGCGGATTGCGATCGCCGCGCGCTTCCATGAAGGCGATCTGCGAAGCGAGCTCGTGATTGAGGTAGTGCCTCCCGTCGCGCACGCTGCGAAAGGCTTTGGCGAATTCCTCCGAGGACGTGTCTTTGAGCAGGTAGCCGTTGGCTCCCACCTCCAGCGCTTTGCTGACGATCATGCGATCCGAGTGCATGCTGAGCACGAGGACGGGAGTTTGCTCGTCGTGTACGCGCAGCCGGCGGATGAACGACAGTCCGCCGAGCGATCCCGACTTCATCGATAGATCGACGATGATCATGTCCGGGCGCTTCTGCCGATAGACGCGGAATCCCTCGGCGAGGCTCGAGGCGACGAGCACCTCGTCGACCCCCATGTCCTCCAGCAGCCGACGGCATCCTTGAATTACAATCGGATGATCGTCGACGATGAGCACTTTCATTAGGCGGCCTTTGTCCTGGAGCCGGACTGCAGTTAGGCAATGGCGCGCAGCGGCTCAGGGCAGGTCTACGGTCTGGCGGGAACTTGGCGCAAGGGAACCATTGGCAACAGTAATGGTCGCTATGGCCGGCCGACGTCCTGCGCCTTCAACAAATCGACGGCTTGGCCGCGGCTGCGGCCCTCCATGCGCAGATTGAAATACTGCTGCGTAAGCGCGGCAAAGCTTTCCACGTAGCGGGTCCGCCCGGGAACCTGGGAAAGATTGGTGATGATGCGGGACGCACTTTCCTCGATGCCTTTCTCCTTCAGCATGCCTTCGAGCTGCACGGCGCGATTGGCAATCATGCGCGGATGATCGCGGAAGCGCATCGCCGCCGTCTCCAGCACGCGACGCATGTCGCCGACCGAAGGATCGTACATGTCGAGACTGCGCCCCGCCTCGCGGCTGGCGAGCCAATGTTCCGGTGCAATGGCGTGGGTCTGCTTCAACCATGCGAGCGCGTTCAACGACGCGCCTTGCGCGGCGACGGGCGCCGGCACGCTCTCGGTGTCGTGAGTGGCCTCGTCTCCACAGGCGCCGAGCGTCAGCGTCAGCTCTGCAATTAACGTCAATCCCAATGTGCGCGCGCAGCATAACTTCATCACGCCCGCGTGTGCGCCCTGCTTTCTATGCGTCATTCGAAGGTCATGATTTGGAAGCGAGCCACGGACGTCTTCCCGGCAGGCGCGATATGGCGATCAATCGTCGCGAACGGCAGAAATGCTAGCGCGAGTTTGCAGCGCACCGCGAGGGCACAACATGCCAAACGGTTGCCACCTGTGCCGCTCCACTCTTGGAAGTCGACCTAAAGACGCAGCAACTCCTGCGTTCTAGCTTCGCTCACGGCTGAGACAGGCTCTTCTCTGACGCAATCGCCAGAGGAGCGCGGCTCAACCCGTGTAGCTCGGGTCCTCGAACGACCCATGGCTGCATTTTTTAAGAAGGCGGAGATGCTACGCCGTCCGCGTTTTTTCGCGGATGACCGGCTGCTGCATCGTCACGCAATCCGCCTTTCCTGGGAGCGAAAACGCGAGGGTTTGTTGATGAAAGCACACCTCAAGTCAGGCTTGTTGGCGACCGCGTCCTGCGCGGCATTGCTGCAAGTCGGTTTCGTCGTCAGCGCGAGCGCTAACGACAAGCTCGTCGAGCTGTCGAAGAGCGACGAAAACTGGGTCATGACCGGTAAGAACTATGACTCCAACAACTACAGCCCGCTGAAGCAGGTCAACAAGGACAACGTCAAGAAGCTGAAGGCGGCCTGGTCGTTCTCGACCGGCTTGCTGCACGGCCATGAAGGCACGCCGCGCGTCGTCAACGGCGTGATGTACATTAACTCGTCGTTCCCGAACAACGTCTACGCCTTGGACCTCGCCAATCCCGGCAAGATCAAATGGCAGTATAAGCCGAAGCAGGATCCGGCCGCTCGCTCGGTCGCCTGCTGCGATCTCGTCAATCGCGGCCTCGCCTATTGGCCCGGCGACGG
>CAZOOS010000336.1:0-2020 GCA_964581475.1 uncultured Hyphomicrobium sp. | reverse complement strand
CATTTCTGCTCGCTCGGCGGCGCAATAATGCTGCTACTCGCACATGATCGCCTAATTTATCCTGGCGCTCGAACCAAGTGCAAAGGAACGCCCGATGCGGTGCGTTCCACCAGTCGGGTGAAAGCGAGCATGACGCGTCGTTTCCGCACTGCCGTCGCAGCGCTGACTTTGCTCTCGGCTGCATCATCGGCGCAGGCACAGCCGCTGACGACGCGCTGCGAATCAGCGCCGCTTTTGGCGGCCTTCACCGTCTTCAGCGATACCGGCCGCATGCCGGCGAACCTCGCCAGTTTCCTGGGAGATGCGGCGTTGAACAAGATCGAGCCCTACAAGGCTTTCGATAACGTCTACTATGTCGGGATATGTTGGGTTTCTGCTTGGCTGATTGCCTCGCCGAACGGCCATGTGCTGATCGACACGCTCTACGGCCCCTACACCGGGCAGATGCTGGCCAATATTCGCGCGCTCGGGCTCGACCCCAAGGACATCAAGCTCGTCGTTGTCACCCATGGTCACTTCGACCATGCAGGAGGCATTGCTCAACTCAAATCGGAGCTCGCGCCCGGAACACGCTTTGCCATGACAAAAGAGGGATGGCGCGAAGCCAAAGAAGATTCCGTATCGCATCCGCGGTTCCCGTGGGCGATGATCGAGCCCGATATCGAGCTCACCGATGGGCAGACAGTCACCGGCGGCGATGTCGCGATTCAAGCCTTCGAGACACCCGGCCACACGATGGGCACCGCCTCGTTCGCATTCGATGCCCGTGACGGCGGCCGCAGCTACCGCGCGTTCACAGTCGGCGGCCTGGGCCTGAATCGCATCCGCGGGCCGGAGCAAGTGGAGGCGTTCATTGCCAGCCTCAAGCGCATCCGCACCCTCACGCGGGACGGTCCGCGCCCGGTGGAGTTGCATCTTTCGACGCATGGCTTCTCGACAGGTCTCAACGAAGCGAAGAACCTGCTGAAGACCCGCAAATCAAGCGATCCGCATCCTTTTGTAGACTTGCCAGGCTTCCGCAAGCAGCTCGACGATTTGCAGACCGGCGCCGAGAAGCGCCTCGTTGTCGAGCGCCAGAAGAAGGCGAACTGACGTTGTTGGAGCGCCCACACCGCCCTCACCGCGTCCGCCGCCATTCGATGGCGATCACCCGTCGGGTTGAGGACTGGGAAACGGTTCGCCCCAGGTGAGCGTCTCCAGGTCGAACGCGATGGAAAGCAACGGATCGGCGTCACTGAGCCTGACGATCGGCAGCACGACGCGGCTGCCCTCGCGCGTCGCGCAGCCCTCGTAGACGTCCAGCCGCACGCCCGGCGGCTCCGGCGGCATGCGCTCGATGCGGTAGGACGACGTATCGAGCCGCAGGATGAACGGCTGCCGCGCCCGGTCGGGATGTTGCTTCCAGTGGAATTGGCCGAAGATGAAGACATCGGCGCCGCTCGTCACGCCGGTCAGGTGGAACGCGTGCGGAAAAACGTCCGGGGGATAAGTCAGGATCTCGGCCCCGCCGTCCGCATGGGTGACGACGATGTCATTGTAGCGCCAGGGATCCGCATACTCGTCGCCATAGTCGCGGACTTCGCCGCCAATCAGCAGCCTGCGGCCGTCGGGCAGCGCCACGCACAGGGCGTCCTGCCGCACGGGGGTCCAGACGACGTCGTCGATGGTGCGCACCAGCTTGCTGCGCTCGACTTCCTCGTACCGGCGCTCCATCCACGCACGAAACTCGGGCGTCCCGGATTCCGGCATTGGGACATCCTTGGCCAACACCAATTCCGGTTGCGGGGGCGCGGCGTCGCCAAAGTGCAGGCGCGCGCGGCTCGGCGGCCATTGCCGGCGCGCCATGGTGAGCCAGAAGGGATTGGCGCTGCGCTCCGGATTGGCGGTGCCGTAGCGCGGGTTCTTCTGCGCGCGATACACCGCCGCGGGTATGGGAAACACGGCCTCGTCGCCATGCTCCATGCGGCGCCACGTCATGGTCGCGAGGTCGAGTTCGAAGACGCCGTTGTTGCGCGCGCAG
>CAZOOS010000335.1:0-2026 GCA_964581475.1 uncultured Hyphomicrobium sp. | reverse complement strand
TTCAATGCCTGCCCCCGATCAGTCTGCCGCAACCGACCTTCCCCCTCGTACACACCACGACGTCGGTCGGAACAGCCCACTGAAGCCGATACGCAACATGCTGCGCTCGTGGGCGTCTTCTGACCTAGTCGAAAATACAACGTGTCGCCAGTGACAAAGCTCAAGTGCGCGGTCGATGAGGCAACACTGTGTCCTCGCCGCCGCGCGTTTTGTTGCCCTTTGTTACGGGAGCTTGTTCAATTTCTCCGCCATCGCGCCGACATCGGTCGTCGGCGTGAAGTGCGTGACGTACTCACCGTCGGGTCCCATCAAATAGATGATTGACGTGTGATTCATCCCGTAATCGGCGGGCGCCGCTTCGTTCGGCGTCTTCTCGTAGAACACTCTATACGCCTTGGCGACAGCGGCGACCTCTTCCGGTGTACCGGTGAGACCGACGAGGCGGTCGTCGAAGTTCTTAACGTACGCGGCAATCTTCTCGGGCGTGTCGCGAGCGGGATCGACACTGATGAAGATCGGCGTCACGTTGTCGGCCTTGGCGCCGATCTTGCCGAGCGCGGCCGACATCAACTGAAGGCCTGCTGGACAAATGTCGGGGCATGCGGTGAAGCCGAAGAACACCAGCATGTAGCGCCCGCGGAAGTCTTGGTCGGTGACCTTCTTGCCGGAACTGTCGGTGAGCGTGAACGGACCGCCGATCAGCGCCTTGCCGGCCGATTGCTGCGCGACCTGTTGCGGGAACAGTTTGTCGCGCGCTTCCGGAAACACCGCGATGGCGGCCACGGCGCCGAGCAGCAAGCCGCCAATGATACTGAGGATTAGCTTTGCGCGCATGCAGCCGTTTTCCTTTTGCCCAGGGGGCATTAAGCCGTAAGCGGGTTTTGCGCAACTCGAGTGTCGGCGCCCTAACGCCGCGTTGACCGTGTTAGGGTCGGCAGGCCGCGCGAATGAGGATCGAAGCCGTGCTGCAGACGTTCCTGCGTCCGAAGAAAAAGAAGAACCAGCGCGTGCTCGCCGACCCGGTCAACAGCCGGCTGCGGCTGCACACCATCATTCGCCTGCGCTGGATCGCCGTGCTCGGCCAGTTCGCGGCGCTGTGCACGGTCGCCTTCGGCCTCGGCTTCTACGTGCCGCTCGGCGCCTGCCTGACCGTCATCGCCCTATCGGCATGGTTGAATGTGTTTCTCGCCGTTTGGTATCCATCGCGGCATCGCTTGAGCATCACCTATGCAACAGCGCTGCTCGCCTGGGACATCGTGCAGTTGGCGACGCTGCTGTTCCTCACCGGCGGCATGGATAATCCGTTCACCATGCTGATGGTGGCCCCGGTCACGGTGTCGGCGGCGACCCTGCCGTTGCGCAATACCGTTGCCCTCGGGCTGCTGGGCCTCGCCGCCGCCGCCGTGCTCGTCGTGGCGCACGAGCCGTTGCCTTGGTACCCCGGTGTCGAGCTCGAGCTGCCGGTGATGTACAAGCTCGGGGCTTTCGCGGCGCTGTGCGTATCGACGACGTTCATCGCCCTCTACGCCTGGCGGCTGTCGAAGGAGTCGCGGCAGATGTCGGCGGCGCTCACCGCTACCGACATTGTGCTGGCGCGCGAGCAGAAGCTGCACGCGCTGGACGGCCTCGCGGCGGCAGCCGCGCACGAGCTCGGCACTCCACTGTCCACTATCGTGCTGGTGACCAAGGAAATGGAGCACACGGTCAAGCCCGACAATCCGCTGTCCGACGACATCGCCTTGCTCAAGACGCAGGCGCTGCGCTGCCGCGAGATCCTGCAAAAGTTGACGCGGCACCCCGACGAGGAAGACCCGATGTACGCCCGCGTCAGCGTGCGCGTCATGCTCGAGGAAGCGGCCGAGCCCTACTTCTCCGACAAGATCGCCATCAACATCACCGCGGCGCCGGCGGCGGAATCGACGCAGCCCGGGCGTCGGCCGGCGGAGGTGGAGCGCCGGCCGGGCGTCATCTACGGCCTCGGCAACATTATCGAGAACGCCACGGAATTCGCGCGCTCGCGTGTCGA
>CAZOOS010000334.1:0-2028 GCA_964581475.1 uncultured Hyphomicrobium sp. | reverse complement strand
CCATGCCGAAGGGATACGTGATCGTCCGCGCCGAGGTGACCAACCCGGAGAAGTGGGCCGAGTACGTGACGAAGTCGAAGGTGGCGCTCGAAAAGTTCGGTGGCCGCCGAATCGTCGGCGGCGGTCAGGCGAAGATCATCGAGGGCGACGGGCTACCGCGCAACGTCGTGATCGAGTTCGACAGCTTCGAGAAGGCGCAGGGCTATGCCAACTCGCCCGAGTACTCCGAAGCCAAGAAGCTGCGCCAGGGCGCCGGTACGCTGCACATGGTCGTCGTCGAGGGCGTCTAAGGCGCGCCGTTACCGACTGCCGATCCATCCCCTCACCCGCAAACCCGGCTTGACGCCGGGCTTGCGACCTCTCCCCTTGGGAGAGGTGATAGTAACGATCTCCACCAACACCTCTCCCAGAGGGAGAGGTCGTCGCGATATGCGAAGCATGAGCGGCGGGTGAGGGGTCGTTCCGCGGAGTAGCCATGCCGCATTTTCCAAGCAAAGGTGAACGTCCGCCCTGGCGGGCAACGGTGCTGACGCTGTTCCCGGAGATGTTTCCCGGGCCACTCGGTATCTCGCTCGTCGGCGGGGCGCTGCAAGCCGGGCTGTGGTCGCTACGCACGATTGCCATCCGCGACTTCGGTCTCGGCCGCCATCGCGCCGTCGACGACACTCCGGCGGGCGGCGGCTCCGGCATGGTGATGCGTGCCGACGTGCTCGCCGCCGCCATCGACCATGCCCGCGCCGACGATGCCGATACGCCGCTGATCTACCTGTCGCCGCGCGGCGAGCCGCTGACGCAAGCGCTCGCCGCCGAGCTTGCTGCCGGTCCCGGCGCGCTGCTGCTCGCCGGCCGCTTCGAAGGCATCGACGAGCGCGTCATTGCCGGGCGGGGCATGCGCGAGGTGTCGATCGGCGACTACGTGCTGTCGGGCGGCGAAGTGGCCGCCATGGTGCTGATCGATGCCTGCGTGCGGCTGCTGCCGGGCGTGATCGGCGCCGAGGGCTCGCTCGCCGAGGAGAGCTTCGAGGGCGGCCTCCTGGAGTATCCGCACTACACCAAGCCGCGCGAGTGGGAGGGCCGCACCATTCCCGATGTGCTGCTCTCCGGCGATCACAAGAAGATCGCCGAATGGCGCCGCAGCGAGGCCGAGCGCATCACCGCCGAGCGCCGTCCCGACCTCCTGAAGCCCCTTAAGCCGCGGACCTAGCACCGGGCCGGCGCAACCGCCACGCCGTCAGCAAGGCGACGGCGAGGACGACGGTCTGGTAGAGGGGCCCATGCAGGACGACCGACCCCGATAGACTTTCCGTGCGCCTGCTGGGACCGAGGAACGCATCCCAATAGAGCCAGGCGCCAAATGCGAACGCGAGGGCAAGTCCGACCACGATGGCGGCCCAGGCCCGCGGCGTGGCTGCCACCCGGCTGCCGATCCAATAGGCGAGGGGAAGCGGCGCCGCGACCCAGAGCAGCAGGATCAGGGCCTGCTGCGGCGTGAAGCCGTTGAGCATCAGGAAATAAACCCCGACGCTGAGCAGCACCCAGGCAACGGCCAAAATCCGGGCGATGGCGACGAGCGGCATCGGGGCGGATCCTCTTAACTACCGGCGCGGGCGACAAATCACCCCGCCCCATATCGACAAGCCACTGTGTTTCCGCTATGACCCGGGCAAATTCCCCAAGGCTCGCCGTTCGGGGTGCCGGCCTGTCGCCGTGCCTCGCCGGTCTATTGCAGTTTAAGGTGCCCTATGAACGTTATCCAAGAGATCGAGCGCGAGCAGATCAACGCCGTCATGGCGAAACGCGGCGTGCCCGAATTCGGCCCCGGCGACACCGTCAAGGTGATGGTGAAGGTCATCGAGGGCGATAACGTCCGCACGCAGGCCTACGAGGGGGTCGTCATCGGCCGCTCCGGCGCCGGCATCAACGAGAACTTCACGGTCCGCAAAATCTCCTACGGCGAGGGCGTCGAGCGCGTCTTCCCGATCTACTCGCCCTACATCGCCGAGATCGAAGTCATCCGCCGCGGCAAGG
>CAZOOS010000333.1:0-2029 GCA_964581475.1 uncultured Hyphomicrobium sp. | reverse complement strand
CTTGCCGGCAGCACCATACCGGCAAACGCCGCGCTGTAGCCCGCCGGGCACCCGCGCATCTGGCCACGCCCTCCCCCACTCCGCATAATCCCAGTTGATTCGCCTCTTCGCGGGGGCGATGCCGCCGGGCCTTTGTCCGTTGCTGCGTTGCGTCTTTGGCCGCCGGGTTCCCCTCAATTTCACGGATCCCGATGCAATCAGTCTCCAATGGACGAGCGGCTGGAAAACCACGTGAGCTGATGGCGCTCGCCGCGGCGAGCCTTGCCTGCGCGCTGGTCGTCGCCGCCGGGATCGCCTCGGGCGGGAGCCTGCCGCCGCTGCTCGGCTCGCAGCCCTTGGCCACCGCAGCGCTCGTCGGCGGCATCCTACTGTTCGCCGGCGCCGCGCTGTGGCTGACCGTGGTGCGCGCCAAGCGCGAGGAGCGCCGCGCCGTCGCCGCGGCGAGCGGCCTCAGGCGTAGCCTCGCAGCCGCCGATTCCATCATCCTTTCCGAGCCGCAGATCCTGCTGTTCTGGGAGCAGAACCAGCCGATCCGCGTCGTCGCCCATACGCTGACCGGCATCCCCGGACTGCCCGAGAGCTCGGAGCGGTTCTTGCGCTTCGGGCAATGGCTGGAGCCGAACTCGGCCGCCATCCTCAAGCCGGCGCTGGATGCGCTGTTCACGTCCGGCCAGCCGTTCAACGTCATCGTGCATACGATGGCCGGCGGCCATCTCGAGGCGGAAGGGCGGACAGCCGGCGGCCGCGCCGTGCTGCGCTTCCGCGATGTCGCCGGGCACCGGGAAGAGGTGGCGCGCATCCTGGCGCAGCACCAACGCCTCGCACGCGAGGTGCGCGCCAGCCGCGCCCTGCTCGATGCGCTTCCCATACCCGTGTGGCTGCGCGGCAAGGATGGACGCCTCACCTGGGTCAACAACGCCTACGTGCGCGCCGTCGAAGCGCGCAGCCGCGGCGAGGTGCAGGAGCGTCAGATCGAGCTCCTGGAGCAGCGCCAACGGCGCGCCGCCGCCCGCGTCTTGGCGCGCGGGGAGAGCTATCGCGCCCGCATCCCGCTCATCGTCGGCGGCGAGCGCAAACATCACGACGTCACCGTGATGCCGTTCGAGGATGCGACCGCGGCCGCCGCTATCGACGCTGCCGCCCTCGAAAAGGCGCAGGGCGAGCCCGATCGCCAGAGCGTTCCCTACGACCGCACCCTCGACCGCGTTGCCACCGCCGTCGCCATCTTCAATGCGCAGCAGCAGCTCGTCTTCTTCAACGAGGCCTATCGCAAGCTGTGGCAGCTCGACGAGGACTGGCTGAAGACACGCCCGACCGAAGGCGCCGTGCTCGACCGGCTGCGCGAACTCGGCCGCGTGCCGCAGGTGGTCAACTACGCCGAATGGAAGCGCAATATCCTCGACATCTACGGCGAGGGCAGCGCCGAGGACGACACATGGCTGTTGCCGGATGGGCGCACGCTGCAGGTACTGGCCGAGAAACGTTCCGACGGCGGCGTTACCTACCTGTTTATCGACGAGACGGAACGGCTCGCCCTGGAGCGCGACTACAATGCGCTCATCGGGGTGCAGCGCGAGACGCTCGACAGCCTGAAGGAAGGCGTGGCGGTGTTCGGCACCGACGGGCGCCTCAAGCTGTTCAACTCGGCCCTGGCGGAAATCTGGCAATTGTCGCGCCGGGCGCTCGCCGAGGAGCCGCACATCGACGAGTTCATTCTGCAGGCACGCGAGCATTTTGACGACCCGCACACGTGGGCGCGCCTCAGCCGGGTCGCCACGTCGTTCTCCGAGCAGCGCGAGGAGTTCGGGGGGCAGATGATCCGCCCAGACGGCAGCATCGTCGACTACGCGGCGATGCCGTTGCCCGACGGCGCCACGCTCATCACCTTCGCCGACGTTACCGATTCCAAGCGCTACGAGCGCGCGCTGGAAGAGCGCAACGACGCACTCGTCGCCGGCGACCGCATGAAGAACGCCTTCATCAGCCACGTTTCCTACGAGCTGCGCACGCCGCTGACCAACATCATCGG
>CAZOOS010000332.1:0-2036 GCA_964581475.1 uncultured Hyphomicrobium sp. | reverse complement strand
GACCGTCCGTTCAGCTCCCGGCCGGGATCCACGGATGGCGCGGTTATAAGGATTCCAGCTCTGTTTGCAAGGCAAAACAGGGCTGATTTGGGCGTGGAATAGCCGTTTGCTGAAGCTTTCAGCCCTGCGGCAGCGGTATGGGGACCTATTTGATGTCGGACGGCCTCGGCGCTCCGGCATTGTCGGCGGGTCCCGCGATCGGAATGACCCTTCCGACGTCCATTTGCTGGCTCGAATAGACCAAGGCTCCGCCCAGAATGATCACCCCGATGGCCGCTCCCCAAAGGAACTTGTGGTAAGCACGCCTGCCACCAACTTGGTCATCCATATTCTCGTTCATGTTCAGCGCCGCTCCGATGTCGGATGTGGCCTTGCGAGGCCCGTTGTTCCAGGGGGTGCCTTGTCCGTAGCGGCGACCACCGTTGGGTTAGTGTCGAATGCTGTCACCAGTGCTGCGCCGAACACCGCAAGGAGAACGGGAGCGAAGATCAAGACCGGCGCTAGCGCCAGGGTTTCAGGTTTGCGCGGGGTTTCCATTTGAGCCCTCCATGAGAGCGCGCCCCGTAACCAACGCGCGCCGCCTCGCCGGGTTCCGCTGGCAGGCAGCCTTGCTGCAACGTCGTTTCAGCCGTTACCGCGGCGCGACTTGACACCCGCGGCCCTGCCGGTGTCTTACGGCCCATCATTTTTGGGGACTTTCCATGACAGCAGCATTCACTTTTCCGGGACAAGGCTCCCAGACCGTCGGCATGGGCAAGGCACTCGCCGATGCATTTCCGGCGGCCAGGGCTGTGTTCGACGAGGTCGATGCGGCGCTCGGCGAGAAGCTAACGGCGATCATCTGGGACGGTCCTGCGGAAACGCTGCAACTTACAGAGAACGCGCAGCCGGCGCTGATGGCGGTGTCGCTGGCGACGCTGCGCGTGCTGGAAGCCGAAGCAGGTGTCGACATCGCGCGCGATGCGGCGTTTGTCGCCGGTCATTCGCTCGGTGAGTATTCCGCGTTGGCGGCGGCGGGCAGTTTCTCGATTCATGACACGGCGAAGCTGCTGCGCACGCGTGGTCTCGCCATGCAGAAGGCCGTGCCGGTCGGCGTCGGCGCGATGGCTGCGCTGCTCGGTCTCGATTACGAGGCCGCGGTTGCGGTGGCCGAGGAAGCCGCCCAAGGACAGGTTTGTCAGGCCGCCAACGACAACGGCGGCGGACAGGTGGTGGTGTCCGGCGACAAGGCGGCCGTCGAACGCGCAACCGAAATCGCCAAGGCCAAGGGTGCCAAGCGTGCCATGCTTCTTCCCGTATCCGCGCCGTTCCACTGCCGCCTGATGCAGCCCGCCGCCGACGCGATGGCGCAAGCGCTCGGTGGCGTCACTATCAACAGGCCGAAAGCGCCGCTGGTCTCCAACGTGCTGGCGTCCGCGATCACCGACCCGGATGAAATCCGCAAGCGGCTGGTGGAGCAGGTGACGGGCACTGTGCGCTGGCGTGAAAGTGTCGCGTACATGGCCTCAAACGGCGTGACGCATTTCCTCGAGATCGGGGCGGGCAAGGTCCTCAGCGGTCTCGTCAAGCGGATCGCCGACGGTGCGGTCGGTGTCGCTGTCGGAGGTCCGGGCGACGTCGAAGCCGCCAAAGCTGCGCTTGCCGCAGCAAGATAAGTTCCGGATGCTGTGGCGGCTTTTCGCCGCCAACACGCGCGCGTTTTGCACCTTACAAAGCGGGAAATCTCGCTTATATTGGTGATGTCGCAAGACGATGGCGCTGAATCTCAGGGCGGACTACGGGCAGACCCGGGGGGCAGTACCCCGGCGCCTCCACCAGAAGCGGTTAGAGATTTAAAGGCTCATAACCGTTTCTGATGGGGGCGAAATAGGTTCGATGGCCGTGAAGAAGCTTTGAAGTGTGCTCGGCATGATACCGCCGTTATCGGGTCAAAACCTAAATGCAAACGATAACGTTCGCATGAATGAAGTGCGCCTCGCGGCGTAACCATTCGGGGTAGGTCCACCTAGCAACAGAACGGCCATGGCCGCGTCACC
>CAZOOS010000331.1:0-2114 GCA_964581475.1 uncultured Hyphomicrobium sp. | reverse complement strand
TGCCGGCCATCTTCATGCCGGTCATGTCGGTGCCGATCAGCTTCGCCTGCTGCAGACTGGCTGCCTCCAGATCGGCACCGCGCAGCACGGCACCTTCCAGGCGCGCGAAATTCAGCACCGCGCCCTGCAGGGCGGCGCTGGAGAAATCGGCCAGCTGGAGTTGCGCGCCGGTGAGATCGGCACCCTGCAGCGAAGCATTGAGGAAGTTGACGCCCTGCGCCTGCACGCCGCCGGTGAGGTCGGCCTTGTCGAGGCGGGCGTTGGCCAAGCTGGCGCCCGTCAGCAGCGCGTTGGCGAGGTCGGCGCCATCGAGCTGCGCCTCGTCGAGCTTGGCGCCGCGCAGATCGACACCCCACAGCCGCGCCTGCCCGAGCTGAGCGCGCGTCAAATCGACGTCGCGCGCCGAGGCGCACTTGGCCGCGGTGCGGTCATCGCTGAGCATGACGAGGTCGGGCTCGGCGCAGTTCAGCGAAGCTGCATGCAGGTTGGCGCCGATCAGACTAGCCCCGTCGAGGCTGGCGCCGGTGAGGTCGGCGCCTGACAGATCGGTACGGTCGAGCTTGGCATAGCGCAGGTCGCGACCGCGCAGGCGCAGCGTCTTCTCGCCCTCCTCGCGTTCCCTGCCGAGATCGGAATCGGTGACCACCAGGTTGCGGCGGAAGATGCCGAACAGCGTGCCGTCGGAGGCCGCCGTGAAGAACGGCAGCGAAAAGCCGCTCTGCTGCACGTTGCCGGCCTCGCTCGGCGCCGCCCAGGCCATCATCTGGCGACCGATGCGGTCGAGCGGCTCGCCCGGCACGGTGGCGGCGAAGAATGACAGGTAGGCGACGAGCGCCAGCACCAGCGTCGTCGAGATGGCACTGAGCGGGTGCGAGAAGGTGGAGCGCCAGAACGCCTGGAAGAACGAGGTCTCGGCGCGCATCAGAAACACGCCGATGAGCAGCAGCCCGGCGATGTCGAGTGACAGGAAGATGCGGTTGATCCACGTCGTCGTCACGTCGTGGTAGGGCAGGAACGCCACCTGCATGTAGAGCAGCAGCACCACGGGCAGGATGACGATCGTCAGCCACGACATGATGTTGAGGAAGCCGCTCATCACCGCCGAGCGCTGCGGGCCGGCGATGGCCTGCACGAAGAAGAAGTTGTGCAATTCGAGGCGCAACGGGTGCGTGCGCCGGTCGGACGTTTCCAGGAAGCGGATGGCGTGGTCGAACTCCAGCGTCTTGCGGGCGAGCAGGACGAGCTGGGCGAGGATGCCGAGGTGGAACAGCACCAGCACGATGGGCGCGAACTGGAAGAACTGCTTGAGCTGGATATCGACCTGCAGGATGGGGAGCTGCACCGGCGTGTCGAGCAGCAGCGCCTCGTGCGTCACGCCGGCGACGGCGATCATCAGGTAGGTCATGATGGCGAGGAAGATCAGCCAGCCGGTGTGGGCGGTGTCGCTCGAGCTGTTGACGGCTTCGAGCAGACTATAGGGGTTGACCGGCGTCTCCGTTTCCGGAGTGTGACGAGCCCTGTCCGCCATACTGTTGGTACCCCCGCGCTGACGCGCGACCTACGCAGACGTTATGGGAAAAAGTGTGACATCACCCACGTTTGTGAGCCGTGTCCCTGATCCCCCTTGCTCTTTCCCCACGGAGCGTTGCATGAGTCAAGCGGGAGTCCGTCCCGACGCCGCCGCTTCATGCGCTCGCGGCCAAAGGGTGGCCGAAACACCGCAGAAGAGGCGCCGTGCGTGAGCCCACCTCAATATAAGTGTCAGAAATGCCCGGGTTATTGCTGCTCCTACCCTCTCATCCCCCTGGATAAGCGCGACGTGGAGCGCCTGGCCCGCCACCATCACCTGTCCTACGAGGACGCCAAGAAGGCGTTTACCAAGGAAGAGCACGGCCGCAAGTACGCCATGCGGCGGAAGAAAGACCCGGTGTTCGGCAAGATCTGCCGCTTCTTCGACATCACCAAGCGCTCCTGCACCATCTACGAGGCGCGCCCGGCCGTGTGCCGCTCGTTCCCAGGCGGGGGCCGCTGCGGCTACTACGATTTCCTCAGCTTCGAACGCCGCGCCCAGGAGGACGACAAGTTCGTCGCCCTCACCAACCACGACGACTGAC
>CAZOOS010000330.1:0-2137 GCA_964581475.1 uncultured Hyphomicrobium sp. | reverse complement strand
TTCGTCCTCACCCGACGACATTCACAATCCTCTGCGGCACGACGATGACCTTTTTGACCGGCCGGCCTTCGAGCGCCTTCAGCACCGGCTCCAGCCGGAGTGCCGCAGCCTCGATTTCCCCAGAATCGGCCGTCCGGGCAATGGTTAGTTCGTCCCGTCGCTTGCCATTCACCTGTACGGCAATGGTGATCATATCGTCAACGAGCAAGGCCGGGTCGGCCTGCGGCCAAGCCTGATTGGCCAGCAGTGTGTTGTATCCGAGCCGCGCCCAGCTTTCTTCGGCCAAATGCGGCATCATTGGGCCGATCATCTGCACCAGAAACTCCAGCGCCTCGCGCTGCGCCCAGGCCAAATCTTCCCCCGCTTTCCCCAGGGCGGACCCGAGAACATTTGCGAACTCGTAGACCTGGGCGACGGCCACATTGAAGCGCAGGCTCTCGATCGAGCGGGCGACCTGGTCGAGCGCCTTGTGGGAGGCGCGGCGCAGGGCCGTCGCGTCGGGGCCGAAGGCGGCCGGCCGGGGGGTGTCCTTGGGGGCGGCGGTGTCGGCGCCCTGGTCGATCAAGCGCCAGATGCGCTGCAGGAAGCGGCGGGCGCCATCGACGCCGACATCCGTGTAGATGACGTCGCGCTCGGGCGGGCTGTCCGACAGCACGAACCAACGGGCGACATCGGCGCCGTAGCGGTTGACGAAATCGTCGAGGTCCACCGTGTTCTTGCGCGACTTCGACATCTTCTCGACGGAGCCGATGGAGGCACGCTCGCCGGTCGAGATCTCGAAGGCCTGGCGTGCACCGCCGTCGCCCTCGACGCGCACTTGGCTCGGTTGCAGCCAGCCGCCGTGCCGCGACTTGTACGTCTCGTGCGTGACCATGCCCTGCGTGAACAGGGCGCTGAACGGCTCGCGCACGTTCGACGTCAGCTTCAGGTGGCCGGTGTCGCAAATGGCGCGCGTGAAGAAGCGCGAATACAGCAGGTGCAAAATGGCGTGCTCGATGCCGCCGATGTACTGATCGACGGGTAGCCAATAGCCGGCGGCCGCCTTATCGACCGGCGTCTTCGCATGCGGGCCGGTGAAGCGCACGAAGTACCACGATGAATCGACGAAGGTGTCCATCGTGTCGGTCTCGCGGCGCGCTTCGCCGCCGCAGCTCGGGCACTTGACGTACTTCCACGTCGGGTGCCGGTCGAGCGGATTGCCCGGCTTGTCGAAGGTCGCGTCCTTCGGCAGCTCGACGGGGAGATCCTCGTCGGGCACGGGGACGGTGCCGCACTTCTCGCAATGGATGACGGGGATCGGACAACCCCAGTAGCGCTGGCGCGAGATGCCCCAGTCGCGCAGGCGGTAGTTCACTTTGCGCGCGCCTACGGGCTTCTTGCCGAGCTTCGCCTTTTCCAACCGCTTTGCCGTTTCCTCGAAGGCGGCCTTCGTATCGAGACCGTCGAGGAACGATGAGTTGATCATCGTGCCGTCGCCGTCGAATGCCTTGTCATCGATGGCGAACGTGGCCGCATCGGCGCCTGGCGGTAGGATCACCGGTGTGAACGGCAGATCGTATTTGCGGGCGAAATCGAGATCGCGCTGGTCGCCGGAGGGGCAGCCGAAGATGGCACCCGTGCCGTAGTCCATGAGGATGAAGTTGGCGACGTAGACGGGCAGCGTCCAATCCTTGTTGAAGGGATGCAAGGCGTGGATGCCGGTGTCGAAGCCCTGCTTTTCCGCCGTCTCCAACTCGGCGACGGAGGTACCCATGTGCCGGCACTCTTCGCAGAAGGCGGCGAGCGCGGGGTTGGTTTCCGCCGCCGCCTTGGCCAGCGGATGGTCAGGCGCGAGCGCCACGAACGCGGCACCGAACAACGTGTCGGGGCGTGTCGTGTAGACCTCGACCTCGGTCGCGCCTTTGGGCGCCGTCTTCTTGTCGAGCGCGAAGCGGACCAGCATGCCCTCGGAGCGGCCGATCCAGTTCGCCTGCATCAGGCGCACCTTCTCCGGCCACTTATCGAGCGTCTGCAGCGCGTCCAGCAGTTCGTCGGCGTATTCGGTGATCTTGAAGAACCACTGCGTCAGCTCGCGCTGCTCGACCAGCGCGCCCGAGCGCCAGCCGCGGCCGTCGATGACCTGCTCGTTGGCGAGCAC
>CAZOOS010000329.1:0-2193 GCA_964581475.1 uncultured Hyphomicrobium sp. | reverse complement strand
TGGGCGGCAGCACCGACATGCCGACTGCGAAGCCCGACAGCGGCAGCCTTTCCGACAAGGCGATGAAGGACCAGCCCGGTACCAAGTGAGCCGCCCGCACCCCGCATAGGGGCGATCGCGGAATAACCGCCGGCGGCGCCTTGCGCGTCGTCGGCCTTGACCGATCACTCGCCCTCGGCGAACGCTTTGAGTCATCGAGCGGCCGCGGCCGCAGCTCGAACAGCGCTTGCCGGCCGACCCGCTTGCTGCGCGGTCACGGCTTGGCGCATGCGCGAGTTGCGCGCCGTGCACACCGGGGGGTTGCGCCCGCGCCGCTCTGCTCGCCGAGTTGCAGGTGGCCAATGAAAAGGCGGTGGCGAAGCTCCGTGCACGGCAGTGATCGTAGGCCCGCCGATCTTCCTTATCCTGACGAACGTCAGACATTTAACCAAAGCTCTTCACATCCCTTTAGAAGCGGCCATGCGAAGAGGGTAGTTCACACCCGCGCTTTCATTTCATCATGAGCATATTCACGCGCATTGCCTCATCTCTCGGCATCAAGCAGCGCCTCCTTATTCTGGTGCTGCTGGCGGTTGCGCCATTGGTTGCGCTCATTGTCTGGGATGCCGTCGACGATCGCCGCGCCACCATCATCCAGGCCGGCGCCACAGCGCAGCAATCGGCGCGCATCGCCGCCCTGCGCCAAGCGGGTGCCCTCAACGAGGCGATTACGCTCACCGAGAATATGCGCTCCATCCCGACGATTACCATCGAGGGGGGAGACGCATGTCGCCAACAGGTCAGACGCCTGGAGGCGATGCATCCTGGCCTCAATAACATCGGCGTGCTGCGCGCCGATGGCGTCATCGTCTGCCACACGCGGTTGAATGCGCCCAAAAAAGTTGCGCTTCAGGGAGTCCTGGACGCGACGTTGCGCGAAGGCGCCCCCGATGTCTACGTGAGCCATTTCTTGCACGGCCCCGTCAGCGGGCGTCCCGAGATCCTCGTAGCGCGTCCCCTGGTATCGGCCGCGGGGGCCAAGACTGGTCTCATCTACACGAGCATAGACCTCCAGGCATTCTCTGAACTCGCAGACCGGATCTCCGGGCAAGACAAGCGGGTCCTGATGGTGATCGAGCGCGATACCGGAACCGTCCTCGCGCGCTCGGCAGCCAGTGGGCTGCGCCTCGGCGCCAGCTTCCCCGACGACGCGCTCCTTCAGGCCATGCGCGCCCGCCCCGGCGGCGGCCACGTGGTCGGCAACCTCAATGGCGCCCGCGAGGTGTTCGGCTTCGCACCGCTGGCCGGCGCCGAGACATCCGGCGCCATGGTTGTCGTCGGCGCGCCGCGCGACGACGTCCTTGCCACCGTAAATCGACAATCACTCGGCAGCTTCGCCGTCGCCCTCGCCGTCGTGGCGCTTGCCGTCTGCAGCGCCTGGTTGCTCGGCTACCTCAGTCAAGTGCGCCCCGCCAGGCAGCTAGCCAAGACCGCCGAGCGCATCGGCGAAGGCGACCTCAACGCGCGCGCGGGGCTCGAGCCCTGGCAGGCACCGGAGTTCCGCCGGCTCGCCGATACGCTCGACGAGATGGCCCAGCGTCTCCAGCTCACCAATGCGGCGTTCAAGGCGAGCGAGGCGCGCTACAAGATGCTCGCCGAGAACACCGCCGATCTCGTCACGCACATCAATAGCAGCGGGGTCCGCACCTATGCCTCGCCGGCCTGCCAGACGATGCTCGGCTATAGCCCGCAAGAGCTCATCGGTGGCGACCCCATCGACCTTGCGCATCCGCACGACCGTCCGCAGCTCGCCATGATGCTCGAAGCGCTGCAGCTCGGCGCCGAATTTCCCGCGCTGCAATACCGCGTCCGCCGGCGTGACGGCACGTACGTCTGGGTCGAGGCCGTGGGACGTGCGCTCGGCGGCAACCTCGGCGTGATGCTGTCGTTGCGCGATGTCTCGCGACGCAAGTCGGCGGAGGATCGTCTCGAGGAAGCCAACCGCAACTTGCTGATGCTCGCCTCGACCGACGGACTAACGGGCCTCGCCAACCGCCGTTCGTTCGACAAAGGTTTGAAGCGTGAGCTCGCGCGCTGCGCCCGTGACGGACTGCCGCTCGCGCTGCTACTAGTCGACGTCGATCACTTCAAGCGCTACAACGACAGCTACGGCCACCAGGAGGGCGATGAATGCCTCAAGCGGCTGAGCCACCT
>CAZOOS010000328.1:0-2215 GCA_964581475.1 uncultured Hyphomicrobium sp. | reverse complement strand
TGGATCTGGGAGCAGTACGACCACATGGTCATGGGCGACACGGTGCAGCGCCCGGGCGGCGATGCCGCCGTCGTGCGCATCCATGGCACTCAAAAGGGCCTGGCGCTGACCTGCGACGTCACCCCGCGCTACGTCGCCGCCGATCCGGAGATGGGCACCAAGCAGGCCGTCGTCGAGACGTGGCGCAACCTCACCGCCGTCGGCGCCGATCCGCTCGCCATCACCGACAACATGAACTTCGCCAACCCCGAGCGGCCGGAGGTGATGGGTCAGTTCGTCGGCTCGGTGAAAGGCATGTCGGAAGCCTGCCGCGTGCTCGACTATCCCGTCGTGTCGGGCAACGTCTCGCTCTACAACGAGACCAACGGCGTCGGCATTCCGCCCACGCCGGCCATCGGCGGCGTCGGCCTCATCCCGGACGTAGCGCGCATGGCCGACATCAAGCTGAAGCGCGAGAGCGACCTGTTGATCGTCATCGGCCGCGAGGCCGGCCACCTCGGCCAGTCGCTCTATCAGGAGCTGGCGACCGGCAAATTCGAAGGCGCGCCGCCCCCCGTCGACCTCGCCGACGAGATCAAGGCTGGGCGGCTGGTGCGCGCGCTGATCCGCGAGGGCAAGGTGACGACCGTGCACGACGTCTCGGACGGCGGCTTGCTCGTCGCCATTGCCGAAATGGCGCTGGCGGGCGGCATAGGCGTCGAGCTGTTCGCCTACGAGGGTCGGCTGCCCGCGCACGCCGTGTGGTTCGGCGAGGACCAGGGCCGCTACGTGCTGTCGGTCGATCCCATGCAGGCCGAGGAAGTGCTGGAGCGCGCGCGGCTGTTGGCGCTGCCCTCGCGCATCGTCGCCCGCACCGGCGGCGACGCCATCGGCCTCAAGGGCGAGCCGGCGCTGCCGCTCGCCGGCCTGCGCGCCGCCCACGAAGCCTGGCTGCCGCAATACATGGCGGCGGTCTAAGCGGCATCCGGCCCATAATTTTCGGGATCGACGTTCAATTTACCAATCGCTTACGCATTGGTCGTGTGCTGATCGTCATGCGTCTGACCATGGTCATGATCCTGGCGTTCGTCTTCTTGTCGTGGGACCTCGGCAGGAACCGCGGACGGTTGACGCACACGCTGCAAGCTTCGCTCAGCGACTTGGTTCCGTAGACCGTACCGTAGCCGCACACGCGCCTAGCTTTAGCGCCGTCCCGCGGTGCCGGACCATTTGCCTTGCCTTTCGGATCCCTGCTCGCCGGTCCCCTCGTCGGTTTGGGCGCGCGCGAAGCCGGCGAGCCGCTTGTACCTGAGCGACATCAGCCGCAAGGCCCGCCGCCGATTGGGATCCTGCGTCGTCTCGGCGACGAGCTTGGCCTCCTCGGCAAGTTTCGTGAGATTTTCCGGAGCGTTAGTTTCGTCGGTCATGTCGGTTCCCTCCTCCCCTCACGCCTTCGCAACGCCGCAAGGCCCATTCGGTTCCGCTTTCCTCTGCAAGGAGAAGCCCGTTGGGATTGCTGGCAAATCGGCTTATGTTTAGCTCTGGAGCAGCACTTCCCAGGAGACCCTGCCGATGGCCATGGATGCCGGCGAGCTCGAACGGCTGATCAAGGCCAAGTTCCCCGATGCCCTGATCGAGATCCGCGACCTGGCGGGCGATGGCGACCACTATGCCGCGCACGTCGTCAGCGCCCAGTTCAAGGGCAAGAGCCGCGTGCAGCAGCACCAGATGGTCTACGAGGCGTTGGGCGGCCGCATGGGCGGCGCGCTGCATGCCTTAGCGCTCACCACCGCCGCCCCCTGATTCAAGCGCCCGGCGGCCGGCTCGTCCATGCGAAGCATGGCTCCGCCATGACGGGGGAGTCGCCAGGCGCAGAAGTTGACATCCCCGCGCCAATCCACACATTGCGCTGAGCAGCGTGCGGGCGCACGGCCCGCCGCACCTTAGTTTGCAAGGGGCCCTAGATGAGCAATCCGCAGCAGGACATCCAGGATTGGATCCGCACCACCGTCGCCGGCAACGACGTGGTGCTGTTCATGAAGGGCAGCAAGAACATGCCCCAGTGCGGCTTCTCGGCCCAGGTCGACCACATCCTCCGCGGCCTCGGCGTCGACTTCAAGGACGTCAACGTCCTGCAGGACCTGGCCATCCGCGAGGGCATCAAGACGTACTCGAACTGGCCGACGGTGCCGCAGCTCTACGTCAAGGGCGAGTTCGTCGGCGGCTGCGACATCGT
>CAZOOS010000327.1:0-2239 GCA_964581475.1 uncultured Hyphomicrobium sp. | reverse complement strand
CGCCGGGCGCACCTCGTTCATCGCCGTCACCGTCGCCTTCAGGCGCTTGTCCATCACTTCCAGACGGCCTTCCGTCGTGTCCGGGATCTGCGACGGGCAGGTGGCCTGCAGCATGCTCGCGGCCTTGGCCGAGGCGTTATCGAGCGCTTCGAGCGCGGCCTTCTGCGTCTCATCGGGGCTGACGGTCGCCTCGATCTCCTGCGTCGGCACGTTGGTGAACTCCTCGTTCTGCGTCGAGCACAGGCCGGCCGCGCTGGCCGCCTTCGCCCCGCCCAGCGCGTCGAGCTGCTGCTTTTGCTCGGCCGACAGAGAGCTGTCGAACTTGGTCAGCGGCGCGCGTACGAGGTCGAGGCCCTTGGCCATGGCGTCGAGACGCTTTTGCAGCGCGTCGAGGCGGCCGACGGGCGTCAACGGCGGCTGGGTCGGGCACGACGCCTTGAGGATGCCTTCGGCCTGGTTGGATGCAGCCTCGAGGCTCTTGAGCGCGGTGAGCTGTACTCCGGTCGGCTTGACGCTCTGCTCAATCTTGTCGATCGGCAAGCTGGAGACGCCCGGCGCGAAGCCGCTGCACGTGGCAAGATCAGGGTTGTTGCTGTCGTCGGCCGTGGCCTGCTTGTCGTCGCTGCCGTCGGCCGGCCCCGAGCTGTAGATGTCCTGATGCGACTGGCGGGCGTACGTGTAGCTGTTGTCGGTCTGCGTCCAGGCGGTGGCCCCATAGCCGCCCGACGGCCAAGCGTAGGCGCCGTTCGGCCAGAACAGACCGCCCATGATGTAGTCGACGTTGTAGTTCCAGAACGGCGAGGTCTCCGCATAGGGCCACCATGCGAAGGAGAACATGTCACCCCAGCCGAACGGCCAGAACACCGGGCCCACCCAGCCCCAGCGGCAGTTGTAGCAGTTGAAATTCCGAGCGTTCCAGTTGCTGTTCCAGAAGCCGTTGTGATCCCAGCGCCCGGCGTTCACCGGCTGGTGCCAGTTGTTCCAGTGGGCGAGGTCGTCATGGTGATCGAGATTGTGATCGTCGGCGGCGCGACGGGCTGCGTCGTCGCGCGCATCGGGATGGTCGGCATGGTCGTCGGCGCGGCGCGCGGCATCATCGGCGTGGTGGTCGTCGTCCCGTCGAACGTCATCGGCACGGTGATCGTCGAAGTGGCGGTCGTCCATGCGGGGCTCCCGCATTTCGGGACGCATATCGCGCATGCCACCACCGAAGTCACGCATACCGCCGCCGAAGTGGCCGCCGCCAAACCCGCCACCGAAACCGCCGCCAAAGTGCCCCCCGCCAAAGCCGCCGCCGCGTGCGAAGGCGTCTGTGGAGAAACTAACGGTGCCGAGCGAGATGCTGACGGCCAAGGCAATGAGGGGGCTGCGGACCATGATCGTTCCTCTGGCGTAATGATTTTCGCCGTGGGCCGGCGGGCGACGGGATAGTTACCGCGCAAGGTATGACGAAGAGCTATGCGCCAGCCGGCCACCTCCGCTGAGGGCAAACAAACGGTTCATGCGCCCGAAACAATCGATCACGCCGCGGCAAGCTCTCGGCAGCGCCGCTTTAGGGTTGCTAAATCATCCCCCAGGGTCCCCAATTCGGCCGCTGCAGCGGCGGCATGCCACTGTTCATTGCCGCACCGGCGCACGATATGAGGCTCCCCAGCGGCACCTACCCCGGCTATCGATCCCCCGAACGCCGCCAACCGAAGAGTTAAGATGCTGCCCGACGTCACCGAAACGACGATCTCCGTGCCCCCCGAGTGGGCATTGCTCAAGGCCGTGTGGACCGCCTGGCCGGCCGACCCCGACGAGTGGAACGGCGACCTCGAGGCGCCGCGGCGCGACGTGGCGGCGATGGTGCGCGCGCTGAGCGAGACCAACAGCGTTAAGCTCCTGGTCAACGGCCCGGAGGCGGAGGCCTCGGCGCGGGCGGCGCTCGGCGGCGGCGCCGATTTCGTGCTGGCGCGCTACGGCGACATCTGGCTGCGCGACACGGGGCCCATTTTCGCGCGCACGCACATCGGGCGGATCGCCCTGCGTTTTGCGACGAATAGCTGGGGGGGCAAGTACGACCTGCCCGACGACGCGACCGTTGGCGACGACATCGCGCGCATCGCCGACACGAGCGTGCAGCGGTTCGATTTCGTGCTGGAGGGCGGCGCCGTCGACCATGACGGCGAGGGCACCATCCTCACGACGCGGCAGACGCTGCTCAATCCCAACCGCAATGGCTGGACGAAGGCGCAGG
>CAZOOS010000326.1:0-2242 GCA_964581475.1 uncultured Hyphomicrobium sp. | reverse complement strand
ACTCGCCCATGTCGGCCGGCACCCAGCGCCAGCGCTCCATGTTGATGAGGATGCGTTCGATCTTGGAGTCGTTGGTCTGAGCGACCCGGGCCGGCTTGGGCCCACCGTTGAGCACTTGCCGCGTGCCGTTGCCGACGACGCCGTCGGGGCGCAAGCCCTTGGATGTCTGAAACTCCTTCACGGCTGCCTGGAGCGTGTCGTCGTAGACGTTCTCCATCAGCGGATCGGCCGCCGGCACCTTCAGCCGCTGGCGCAGCAACGCCACCTGGGGATCGGTGCCGCCCGGCTTGAGAACGCGGCCCATCGGCAGCTGCACGCTGAGCGCGGGATCTTCCGGCGGCGCGACCTCTTCCTTCACCTCGCCGCCGCGCAGCTTGATCAACATCTGCCGCAGCGCTTCGAACTGCTGATGCTTGGGATGCAGCGAGGCGAGATAGACATCGGCCTTCTCGGCCGCAGCGATGTCGGTGAGCACGGTCTTCGGCGGGACCAACGTCGGCTGCTGATCGATGAGTTGCGAGATGTTGCGGGGATTGATGCGGCCGCCGCGCGCAAACCGCGCGTACTTGAGGACGGCAAGCGCCACCTGGATTTCGGTGTCAGCGGCGGCTTCCGGGCTGAGCGTGCCGGTGGCGGTCGACGGGAC
Source organism: uncultured Hyphomicrobium sp. (assembly GCA_964581475.1). GTDB lineage: Bacteria > Pseudomonadota > Alphaproteobacteria > Rhizobiales > Hyphomicrobiaceae > Hyphomicrobium_A. The sequence goes on along the minus strand of CAZOOS010000326.1, from coordinate 1,596 downwards.
GTCGAAGGCGGCAACGGGCAGGCCCCAGTTTTCGGCGCGGCCGATCTCAGCGACGACGGCCTTGCCCTTGTCGGTCAGGCCGCTTGTCGACACCCAAAGGGCGGTGCCGGTGATCTCGCCGTAGTACGAGGCGAGCGCCGCGGCATCCTCCTCGTTGGCTTTCTGGGCGAGCGTTGGAAGCTTGGTGCGGACGCCGGCAACGATCGAATCGGCCGGCGGCACAATTGGCGCCGGCGCGGCGGCGGCCGGGGTACCCGTGGCCGGGTCAGGGAGGGCCGCCGTTGCGTTGGGTGTTGCGCCGGGTGCTGCCGGAGCAGCGGCCGCAGGTGCAGCCGGAGCCGTCACGGCGGGTGGCGTCACGGCTGCGGTGGCCGGAGCAGCCGGTGCCGAAGTGTTGGCGGGGGCTGCGGGGTTAGCAGCAGCCGGGGCGGCGGACGTAGCAGCCGGGGCCGGGGTCGTAACAGCCGGAGCCTGGGTCGTAGCGGGGGCCGCAGGCGTCGTTGCCGCGGTGGTGACCGGGGTCGCGGGCGGAGCCGCCGGCGGCGGGGTCGGCGCAGTCGCTGTCGCCGCTGGTGTTGCTTTCGCTGCGGGTGTTGCTGTTGCCGCCGGTGCCGCAACCGTGGAGGCCGGTGCCGCGGTTGCCGCGGAGGGTGGTGCAACGCTCGGAGCCGCCGGCGGCGTTGGCGCTAGACTTGGATCGGTCACCTGCGCCAGCGTAGTGGGTCGGCCCGCAGCGTTGGTTGTTCCGGCCGGCGCGGCGGCCGGCGGGGTCTCGGCGCGAGCCACGAGCGAACCCGTGACGCAAAGCGCCGCGATCGCCGGTAGAATCCCGACGCGCGTAAGAACAGCCGTCTTCCTGATCATCCCTCGGTCTCCAAAAGCGCCTGCAAGCTAGATGGAGAAAATGGCCGCCGCTGGGCCGATTCCGACGCACACGACTGGAAAGGCATGTGGCTATCGATAGATAATGCCGTCAAGGCTAACGTGGGGCCTGACGGCAACAGTTCCGCAGAAATACCCCAGCGGGCACGAAAAAGCCCCGGCCGACGGGCCGGGGCTTTTCCGTTCGTCCACAACCTGAAAGGGCGCCGACTTAGAAGTCCATACCGCCCATGCCGCCCATGCCACCACCCGGCATCGGCGGATGGCCGTGATCCTTCTTGGGAAGCTCGGCAATCATCGCCTCGGTGGTGATGAGCAGGCCGGCCACCGAAGCGGCATCCTGCAATGCGCACCGCACGACCTTGGCCGGGTCGATGACGCCCTCGGCGACGAGATCGCCGTAGGTATGCGTCTGGGCGTTGTACCCGTAGTTGTACTTATTGTTCTCGAGGATCTTGCCGACGATCACCGAGCCGTCTTCGCCGGCGTTGGTGAAGATCTGGCGGGCCGGGGCCTGCAGCGCCTTCTTGACGATGTTGATGCCGACCTTCTGGTCCTCGTTCTCGACGTTGAGAGCGTCGAGCGCCTTGATGGCGCGCAGCAACGCAACGCCGCCACCAGGGACGATGCCTTCTTCAACGGCGGCACGCGTGGCGTGCAGCGCGTCGTCGACGCGGTCCTTGCGCTCCTTCACCTCGACCTCGGTGGCGCCGC
>CAZOOS010000325.1:0-2242 GCA_964581475.1 uncultured Hyphomicrobium sp. | reverse complement strand
AGCACCAGCTCGCGGGCGTAGATGGCGCCGCTGAATTCGCCGAGCACCACCACCGTGTTGGCGACGATGAGGCCTTCGACCTCACCGCGCTCGGTGATCTGCAGATTTGAGCAGCGGACTTCCCCGTCGATCGTCCCCTCGATGAGAACTTGGCCATCGAGCGACAAAGCGCCGATGATGGTCACACCTCTGCTGATCACGAGCGCGCCCTTCGCAGGCCGCGCCTGTGCCGTGTTCAACTCCGTCATTACGCAAAACCCCCGGACGACGTTGTGAACCTCGTCCCCGCAGGACAGCGAATGCCGGAAAGAAGTGGCCCTTTTCGGGCAGCAGGTGCGGGTGCCCTAGTTTTCGAAGACAACGGCGATGGCGCGGAAGCCGGTTTTGGTCAGCACGGCGGGCCGTCCCGCGTCCGAGGCGGTCGCGGCCACGGTCTCGATAGGAGAGAGGTCGGCGACCTGCGTCTCGGCCGGATGCGGGGTGCCATCGCGCGTGTATCCGGCCCGATTTTGCCCACGCTCCGATATCCAGAAGCGCGGCACCTCGCCCCAGCGCAGCTCCTCGGGAAAGACCTTGTCGCGTCCGGTGACGCGGTCGAACAGGGCGGCGGCATTGTTCTGCTTCATGCGGATGCAGCCGTGCGAGTCGATCCTGCCGAGCTGGCGATAGCGGTCCGGCGATGTGCCGTGAAAGGCGACGCCCGAGCGGCGGCCGTTGTCGTAGTGAAAGTCGATATACATGGTGTGGATCATGCCCGGGGCCGTGGTGCCGCGCCCGTAGCGCCATTTGCGCTCATCGAGCGCAAAGACGCCGGTCGGCGTCGGCCCCGAGAACGGGTCGCCACGATAGTAGCGGCCGGTCGACACCGGCCAGCTGTACGAGGGTGTCTCGCCTTCAGGCAGCTTGGCCTTTTTCCAGTGCGCCTCGTCCCACATGGCCAGGCGCCACGACCCGCCGACGGCGTCGCGATGCAGCACCCACATGCGTTGACGCCACGGACCCGAGCCGGCGGCATTGACGTAGAGGGCGACCGTGTAGCGGCCGTCGAGCTCGCTCGGCGCTTTGTAGCGCTCGCTGCTGCCCTTGAGGCTTTCCAGATAGTCGAGCGCCGGATCGCACCGCGCCGCTTGCGGGGCGAGCCCCAAAGCGAGCACGACGCACAGTGCCGACGCCTGTACACGCCCGAGCATCGTCCCCCCCCGATTTCGGTCCGAGCACAGATTGTGTGGTGAATTGCGAGGTTGAACAAGCAGTCGGACGCGAACAGTGGCCATGCGTTGCCGCTCGGCATCAGCGCGCAAGCGCGGCGTGATCAGCGGCGCAGCGGCGCCAGCCAGTAGCCCAGCCCGGCCCACACGAGGCCGAACAGGAACTGCATGAGCACGATGGCGGCCTCCCCGCCCAGGGCGTGCACCGGCATCAGCCCCACGGCGGCGACGAGCCAATACAGCGCGTAGCCGGCGAGCGAGGCGGCGAAGGCGGCGACGATGAGCTTCTGCCACTGGTCGGCGCGCCGCCCCATGAGAAAGGCGACGATGATGACGACGGGATTGAAGAGGGCGATCTTCAACAGCGTGGCGGGATCGAAGGGAACGATTTCCAACCTATGCTCCCTTGCCGCCGTTGCCCTCGAGCGAGCGGCGCAGCTTTTCTTCCTCGTACTGGACGAACCAGCCGATCATCTGCCGCCACAACGCCTCGGTGAGCTCGGGCGGCAGGCCCTTCACGCTCGCCCGCGTCTTTACCTTGTCGATCACCTGCTGGATGCGCCAGGGAACGTGCGCCTCGCCGGGGCTGGTCTTCAGCTGCCAGGCGCGATCGACGAAGCCGAAGCGCTCGGCGATGAGATCGACGAGGGCGGCATCGATGCGATCGATCTCGGCACGCACCTCGCCCATGTCGGCGCACTCCTGCGGTTTACGCCCGCTCATTTTGCTTTGCTCCCGGCTTTGCTCTTGCCGTCCGACTTCTTCGCCGCCGGTTTGGGACTGGCCGGCGCCGATGCCTTGCCAGCGCCCGCCTCCCACCAGCGATCCTCGACCACGAAACGGCCGGCCGCATCCTCGATCGCCTGCGCGGCGCGGAACAGCGTCGCCTCGTCGAAGGGTTTGCCGATCAGCTGCAGGCCGAGCGGCGTGCCTTCGCCCGACAACCCCGCCGGCACGGAGATGCCCGGCAGGCCGGCCATGTTCACCGTCACGGTGAAGATGTCCTCCAGGTACATGGCGATGGGGTCGCCGCT
>CAZOOS010000324.1:0-2243 GCA_964581475.1 uncultured Hyphomicrobium sp. | reverse complement strand
TGCAGTACGCGCTGTCGTTCCTGCGCGGCACCGCCACCGACGGCAAGACGGCCGGCGCCACCATCCCGGCTCCGACCACGACCCCCGCCGTGGCGCCTCCCGCGGCCGGCGCCGATGCCGACAAGGACAAGGCGAAGAACTGAGGGCTCGCCCGCACGCCGGGCAGCCCGAGCTTCAGCCTCACAGGCACTGGGGACGGGCGCTTCGGCGCCCGTCTTCGTATCCGGTCCCCTCGCGAGCCCCTGGATCTTCACATGAGCAGCGCCTCCCCCGCCCCCGGCTACCGCCCCTGCGTCGGCATCGCCGTGATCAACGCCGACGGCCTCGTGTGGGTGGGCCGCCGTGCCGACGCCGGCGGCGAGGAGGAGGGTCGCGGCCAGTGGTGGCAGATGCCGCAGGGCGGCATCGACGCCGGCGAGGACCCTGCCGACGCCGCCCTGCGCGAACTGATCGAGGAGACCGGCATGCGTACGGTCGAGATCATCGGAGAGGCCGCGGGCTGGCTGCGCTACGACCTGCCGCCCCACCTCGTCGGCACGGCCTGGGGCGGCCGCTACAAGGGCCAGGAGCAGAAGTGGTTCGCGGCTCGCTTTCGCGGCGATGAAAGCGAGATCGACATCGCCCCGGCCTCCGGCCACAAGGCCGAGTTTACCGAGTGGCGGTGGGTGCCTTTCGCCGAGGTCGTCGACCTCATCGTGCCCTTCAAGCGCAACGTGTACGTGAAAGTGGTCGAGGCGTTCGCCCCGCACGCACGCCCGATGCGCTGATGCATCAGTCGCCGGACAGACGCCAAATAATACAAATAACGACATAGAATGGCTGGATTTTCCCTCCTATCATGACACCTGATTCGATTGTGAATAAGCTGTTAATAAATGGGTCGCTAATGCCCCCCATCGCGCAGACCGAGACCTACTCCGCATCGCTGCCGCTTCGCCCCTGCGTCGGCGTCGTTCTTTTCAATGCGCAGGGTCATGTCTGGGTCGGCCGTCATCGGCCTAAGTGGGCGGCGCAAATGCTGAGCTACGTCGGCGACGCCGTCTGGCAGTTGCCGCAGGGCGGCATCGAGCCGCGCGAGCCCTCGCGTGAAGCTGCGTTCCGCGAACTGTGGGAAGAGACGGGCATCCGCAACGCTTCGCTGATCGGCGAGATTCCCGGCTGGCTGACGTATGAGCTGCCGCCGGAGCTGATCGGCATTGCCCTCAAGGGCAAGTACGCCGGCCATCGGTTGCGCTGGTACGCCATGCGCTTCGACGGCGACGACAGCGAGATCGACATCGGTCCCAAAGGGACGATGAAGTCCGAGTTCGACGCCTGGCGTTGGGTGCCGCTCGCCGAGGTGCCGAGCCTCGCGGTCGATTTCCGTCGCGCGGTTTACGAGGAAGTGGTGCAAGAGTTTTCGCGCTTCGCGCGCCGCCGCGCCGCGCCCATCGGCGCCTTCGACACGGCACCCGCGAAGTAAGAGCCCTAGGCGGCCTTGAGCTGCAGGCGCTTCAGCACGTCGAGCAGCGCCTCCGCATTCATCCGTGCAAGATCGTCCTTAGCTTCCGCGGCCTGCGCTTCGGCCAGCTGCAGCTCGCCGGCGAGCCGGGCGCCGTGCAGCTCCTCCACCGGCACCGCCGTCTGCGCCAGCACGGTGAGGCGCGCGGGATCGGCCTCGGCGACGCCCTTCTTGACGAGCAGTCGCTGGCTGCCCTGCGGCAGCGTCACCTCGAGGATGCCGGGACGCAGCGTCGAGATGAAAGGCGCATGCCCCACCAGCACGGCGAAGTCGCCCTCGGCGCCGGGTACGACGACCTGGATCGCCTCGCCCGCGAGCACAAGACGCTCAGGCGTCACCAGCTCGAAATGGAATGTCGCTGCCATCGCTCAACCTATCCTGTCAGTCGTCGGCGCCGTTGTCGCCGCCGGTCTTGGCGCGCACTTCTTCCACCGTCTGCAGCTTGGTTCCGCAGAACGGGCAGAAGAAGAGGGGGTGGTCGACCATGCCCGGCTCCTCGTCCTCGAGGTCGATGAGGCCGACGGACATGTACAGCACACCATCCTCGCCGACGGTCAGCAGCGGCTCGAACTCCTCGCCGCTCATCGCGTCCTTGAGCTCGCCGCAGCATGAGCCGAAGCTCTGCGACGCGCCGGGTGCGTCCACCATATCGGTTGTCCTCATCGCGGGGCCTGGGGGCCCGGTTCAGTGATCAGGCGGCTTCGGCGAGCTTCTCGGCCTTGGCTTTGGCTTCCTCGATCGT
>CAZOOS010000323.1:0-2295 GCA_964581475.1 uncultured Hyphomicrobium sp. | reverse complement strand
ATTTGCAGGCGGCTGCAGGCTCGCTGATGGCAGCGATCATGACGAGAGCAGCCACGGCTGTGGCGATAAGAGATGCAAGCTTCATGATGTTCTCCTCGACGAGCAGTGGTGCCCGTTGCGGCAACAGCTGAAGCGCGCGTTGGTTCCCTCACAAGATGTTGCAGCGCTACGCGGTTTTGTAGGCCGCCTCGCCGCGCGCCAGCGCAAACTCCTCCTCCGGCGACAGGATCAGCCGGTGTCGCCCGAAGATGGCGAAGTAGACGATACCCACCGCGAACCACGCCGCCACCCACAGCACGCCGGCCACATACATTGGGTCCTGCAGCGGCATGACGATGGTGACGAGCGCGATGATCACCGTGAGCCCGGCGCCAACGCTGCCGAGCGGGCTCTTGTAGGGACGCTCCAGGTGCGGGAACTTGCGCTGCAGCTGGATGTAGGTGAGGCCCTGCATCACGTAGGAGAACATGGCGCCGAACACCGCCATGTTGAGCAGCGTCCCGCCGATCACCTTGGCGCCCTGGTCGGCGCCTTGGACGAACCACACCGTCAGCATCACCGCGAGACCGAGCAGCGCACCCACCACCATGGCGATGTGCGGCGTCTTGCGCGTGCCGTGCGTGACCGACAGGGCGCGCGGAAAATAGCCGGCGCGCGACAGCGAGTAGATCTGCCGGCCGTAGGCGAAGATGATGGCGTGGAAGCTGGCAACGAGCCCCGTCACGGCGACGAGCGCGAGAGCGCTGGCGAACCCCTCGCCGTAGATGGCGCGAAAGCCGTCGAGCAGCGGCTCGCCCGAGGTGCCGAGCTTGAACGACCCGACGCCGATCACCGACGGGTTGAGGAACAGGACCAGGAACGCCGACACGATCAGCGTGAACATGCCGAGCATGATGCCTTTCGGCATGTCGCGCTTCGGGTCGACGGATTCCTCCGCCGCTAAGGGGAGCTGCTCGATGGCGAGGAACAGCCACACGGCAAAAGGCAGCGCCGCCAGCACGCCGTAGAGGCCGAAGGGGAGCAGCGGCCCGTTGCCTTCGGGCAGCTCGCTGCCGTCGGGCGCGATGTTGAGAGCCCAGCGTGAGAAGTCGATGTGGGGGATGGCGCTGACGTAGAAGACGGCGAGGCACAGCAGCGCCAGGACCGTGATGATCAGCGAGAACTTCAAGGATTGCTCGACGCCGAGATAGTTGAGGCCGACGAAGATCACGTAGCCGAGCACCCAGAACACCGGCTGCAGCTCCACCGGTGCCCCGACGATCGCCGCCAAATATGTGCCGATGAAGAATACGATCACCGCCGCCGTCATCACGTACTCGACGTTCTCGGCGAGTCCGGTGAGAAAACCGCCCCACGGCCCGAAGGCCGTGCGCGCGAACGAATAGGCGCCACCCGTGTGCGGCATCGCCGGGCTCATCTCGGCGAGCGAGAACGTGAGTCCGAGATACATGATGGCGATGAGAATGGTGGCGATCAGCATGCCGCCCCAGCCGCCCGAGGCGAGGCCGAGGTTCCAGCCGGAAAAGTGCCCGGAGATCACCGCGCCGACGCCGAGCGCCCACAGCAGCCACACGCCGGCGTGGCGCTTCAAGCCGCGTGCCTGGAAGTACGCGTCGTCGACCTTCTCGTAGGTCACCGAGCCCGATTTCTGCTGCATGACATCCCCCAACGCCGCCGACACCACCGTCCTGTCTCCGGGAGGATATGCGAGCGCCGATCTGCGGTCATGTCCTGCTTTAGGGCGAATGGGCCGCCGCCTGCCTAACGATGCGGCAGTGGCCCGGGCGCAAGTCCGCCTTCCTCCTGGTCCCCGGCAGGGATAGCCTGCTTGCAGGGCGCTTAGGGGCGAAGAGCCGGCATGAGTTCCGACATCAAGAACAAGCATATTTCGGGACTTCGTATCGACCCCGAGGTGGCCTCCGGGCCGGCGGATGTGGTCCGCCGATTCAACGAGGTGTGGGCGCCCGGCGACATCGAAGGTGCCCTGCGGTTCATCGCCGAGCATTGCGTCTACACGCTCCACATCTCCGGCGACCTGCTGCCGTTCGCGGGTGAAACCGTTGGGCGCGACAACATCGCGGTGGCGCTGCACCGCATGCGCGCCGATTACGAATACCTGCTCTACCGGCCGCTCGATCTCGTCACCAACGGCGACGAGGTGCGCCATCAGGTCGAGTTCATGTATCGGCACCGCGCCAGCGGCGAGGTGTTGAGCGGGCGCTTCCGCCTGATCATGCGCGTCGAGAACGGCTTACTGGTTCGCGCCGACGAGTATCATGATCGCGCCAAGGTCGA
>CAZOOS010000322.1:0-2297 GCA_964581475.1 uncultured Hyphomicrobium sp. | reverse complement strand
AGGGCGCCAAGGGCGGCTCGGTGGAGTTCCGCGTCGAGAAGGCCGGCATCGTGCACGCCGGCGTCGGCAAGGCCAGCTTCACGGAGAACGCGCTCGCCGAAAACATCAAGGCGTTCGTCGACGCGGTGGTGAAGGCGAAGCCGCCGGGTGCCAAGGGCACGTACGTGAAGAAGGTTTCGATCAGCTCGACGATGGGGCCCGGCGTCAAGATCGACAGCGCCAGCCTCAATGGCGGGCAGGCCCTCGCCTAAGAGGGAACACGGAATTCGCGCGCCGTTTCGCAAGGAGTGGCGCGCGATGTCCGGGAGATGAGCTTCGGCTCGCCTTTCGGAGACTGTCCGAGACTGTGGGTGCCGTCAGATCTTTCGGGATGCTGACAGCTTAAGCCTCAATCAGGGCCCGCATGAGACAGGAGCGAACCCGGTTTCGGCTCTCCACAAGAGAGCAAAGCCGGTTTGAACCTGGGTCAGCACCGTGCCGCCTTACAGCGCGCGGTTGGACAGACAAAGCGTCGCCGGAAGCGGGTCTCCCGTCATGGCGGCAAGGTGCAACCCGCGGACCAGCTTTAGCGAAGCTGATCCGTAATCTGGAGTGAGCAGGTGGATAGAGCCGCGAAACGTGAGCTCGTGACGTCGCTCAACACCGTGTTGAAAGACACGGGGTTGGTCGTTGTCGCCCACTATGCCGGCATGACGGTCGCCCAACTGACCGATTACCGCAAGCGTGTGAAAGAGGCTGGCGGCAAGGTCAAGGTAGCCAAAAACCGGCTGGCGAAGCTCGCGCTGAAGGACACTTCGTACGAACCGATCTCCGATCTCTTCAAGGGGCAAACATGCGTTGCCTACTCGCAGGATCCGATCGCGGCGGCGAAGGCGTCGGTCGCATACGCCAAGGGGAATGAGAAGCTTGTCATTCTCGGTGGCGCCATGGGCTCGACGGTCCTCGACGCGAACGCCGTCAAAGCGCTCGCCGAACTGCCCTCGCTGGACGAGCTCAGAGCCAAGCTCATCGGTCTCCTCAACGCGCCGGCGACGAAGATCGCCCGCACGATTGCAGAGCCGGGTGCCAAGCTCGCGCGCGTCATTCAGGCGAAGGCATCGCAAGGCGAGGCCGCATAACGGCAAGGGCGGCGCCGCAAGGCGCCACGACATCGGAAAACGCAGTTCAAGACTGCACAGTCATTAGGTTCAAACCGAGGAAGTAACAAAATGGCCGATCTATCGAAGATCGTAGACGATCTCTCCAACCTCACCGTCCTGCAAGCGGCTGAGCTTGCCAAGCTGCTCGAGGAAAAGTGGGGCGTGTCGGCGGCTGCTGCCGTCGCCGTTGCCGCAGCTCCGGGTGGCGCTGCTGCCCCGGCTGCCGAGGAGCAGACCGAGTTCACCGTCATCCTGAAGGCCGGCGGCGAGAAGAAGATCAACGTCATCAAGGAAGTCCGCGCCATCACGGGTCTTGGCCTGAAGGAAGCCAAGGATCTCGTTGAGGCCGGCGGCAAGGCCGTGAAGGAAGGCGTGACCAAGGACGAGGCTGCCAAGCTCAAGAAGCAGCTCGAGGACCAGGGCGCGACCGTCGAGGTCAAGTAATCGAGGCGGCAGGCGGCCGGCACGCATCGTGCCGGTTGCCTGTCTTCGCCTGCTCGCAAGGGCAGGCAATCTGGACGTCTCTCCGGAGGGTCTTTTGAGGGTCATGCAACCCTCAAACGGACCTTCCGGTGAGCCGTTTAAAGGCTAAAGCGAGGGTTGGCGGCCCTTGCCATGCAGGCAGCAGTCGCGCGGGCCGTCACCTGCGCAGATCACAAGGAGCGAAAATGGCTGAGACGTTCAACGGCCGCAAGCGCATCCGGAAGAAATTCGGATCCATTCGCGAAGTCGCCGAGATGCCGAACCTCATCGAGGTTCAGAAGAGCTCGTACGACGACTTCCTGATGGTGAAGGAGCCTCCCGGCGGCCGTTCAGACGATCACGGTCTGCAGTCGGTGTTCAAGTCGGTGTTCCCGATCTCGGATTTCTCGGGGCGCGCCACGCTTGAATTCGTGCGCTACGAGTTCGAGCCGCCGAAGTACGATGTCGACGAGTGCATGCAGCGCGATATGACCTTCTCGGCGCCGCTGAAGGTCAAGCTGCGCCTGATCGTGTTCGATGTGAACGAGGAGACGGGCTCCAAGTCGATCAAGGACGTCAAGGAGCAGGACGTGTACATGGGCGACATGCCGCTCATGACCTCGAACGGCACCTTTGTCATTAACGGCACCGAGCGCGTCATCGTCTCGCAGATGCACCGTTCGCCGGGCGTGTTCT
>CAZOOS010000321.1:0-2320 GCA_964581475.1 uncultured Hyphomicrobium sp. | reverse complement strand
TTTTGAGTCTGTCGCGTCTACCGGTTCCGCCACTGGGGCAAACCGACCGTGCGCCGTGTCCTCGCGCCGCCGATCGGGCCCCTTCCCTACACATGATGCGGGTGGCGCGCAACGACGACCGTAGCCCCTGGGGAGCACCGGCGAGGGATTCCGTGGCTCGGGCAAGCGGCTGAACCCATGAAGGAATCCGCCGACGGTCGGGGGCGACATCCCTGGCCCGGCGGAAAAATGCTCAACGGGGTGGGAACCGGCCCGGCGCAGCCGCCGTTGCGGCCCAGCCTGCCCTGCTACTCACATCCAGCCCTCAGGAATGCCTCCAGTGCCGACAGCCCCTGCGCCGATGAGCGAAGCCGCCTTCATCCGGCGCGTGTTGATCGTCGTCGGCATTCTCGCCTTGGCTGCGGCGCTCTACATCCTGTCCGACATCCTCCTGCTCATCTTCGGTGCGGTGCTGGTTGCCGTGGTGCTGCGCGCCATCGCCGTGCCGATCAGCCGCGGGACCACGCTGAGTCAGCGCTTCTCGTTGCTGGCGGCGGGGCTCGGCGTGCTCGGGTTGCTGGCGGCGATCGGCTACATTTTCGGCGGGCAGATCAAGGATCAGCTCGTCACGCTCATCAACAACCTGCCGGCCGCCGCCGACGCCGTATCCAAGTCTGTGCCGTTCCTGTCGGAGCCGGTCTCCGAGCTGCTCAAAGGTTCCTCGATCGGCAACCTGCTGGCCGGCGCCATCACCTGGGGGAAGACGGTGTTCGGCGCACTGGCGACACTCGTCGTCGTCGTCATCGCCGGCATCTATATCGCTATCAATCCGGAGGTCTACCGGCGCGGTTTCATCATGCTGTTTCCCAAGCGCGTGCAGCCGCAGATCTCCGATACCGTGGATGATGCGGGCGCGGCGCTGCGCCTGTGGCTCGGCGCGCAGTTGCTGGCGATGATCATGGTCGGCGTGATGACCGGCGCCGGGTTGGCCTTCATCGGCGTGCCGCAGGCGCTCGGCCTCGGCTTCATCGCCGGCGTTCTCGAGTTCGTGCCCTACGTGGGCCCGATCCTCTCTGCCATACCGGCGCTGCTGCTCGCCTCGACGCAGAGCTGGGAGACGGTCGCCTGGACGCTGGGGCTGTTTCTTCTCGTGCAGCAGGTCGAGAACAACATCATCTTGCCGCTGGTATCGGGGCGCGCCGTGGATCTGCCGCCGGCCGTCGGCCTGTTCGCCGTGGTCGCCATCGGCATCCTGTTCGGGCCGCTGGGGCTGCTGCTCGCCTATCCACTGGCCATCGTCGTCGATGTCGCGGTGCGCCGTCTCTACGTGCGCGAGGCGCTGGGCGAGAACGTCAGCATCGCCGGCGAGAACGAGAAGAAGCGCGCCTGACGGCTACTTCCAGTTGCCAAGCTACTTCCAGGTGTAGGTGACGCGCCCCGTGTGGTGGCGGTGCTCGGTGATCTCGACGTGGTCGCCGACGTGCGGGTCGGTCTTCTTCAGCGCCATCACGTTGACGAGACGGCCGCCCTGCAGCGCCACCTGCACCGACAATCCTTCCTCGATCATCCGCGTGCTCTTGATGTTGAGCGGGCCGACCTCGGTCACCGTCCCCGGCACGCGCACGTTTTCGACGCGCGCGTCGTAGTCCTCGTAGACGAAGTAGGCGCCGATCAATGCCAGCGCGGCGGCGCCGATGCCGATTTTCTTCAAGCGCTCGCGCCATAGGGCGCGCTCGAGCTTGCGGCGGGTCTCCTCACGCATCGTCGTTTCTTCCTGGTTGTTGGTGCGCCAGGCCTAGGCGGCCATGGCCTGGCTGCCGACCAGCCGCACGATGTCGCTCATGATGTCGTTGAGCTGGAAGTTCTTCGGCGTGTACACGGCGGCGACGCCGAAGGCCTTGAGCTTGATCTCGTCCTCCGGCGGTATGATGCCGCCGACGACGACGGGAACGTCGCTGAGCCCTTCCTTGCGCAACCGCTCCATGACCTCCTGCACCAGCGGCACGTGGCTGCCCGACAGGATCGACAGGCCGATGACATGCGCGCTCTCCTCGACGGCGGCGCGCACGATCTGCGCCGGCGTCAGACGGATGCCCTCGTAGACGACCTCCATGCCGACGTCGCGCGCCCGCACGGCGATCTGCTCGGCGCCGTTGGAGTGACCGTCGAGGCCGGGCTTGCCGACGAGGAACTTGACGCGCCGGCCGAGCTTGGCCGACAGCTCGTCGACGGACGCGCGCACGCCGTCGAGCGCAGCGCTGTCGCGGGCGACCGCCGCCTGGGAGACGCCCGTCGGGGCGCGGTACTCGCCGAACACCCGGCGCAGCGTGCCGCCCCACTC
>CAZOOS010000320.1:0-2338 GCA_964581475.1 uncultured Hyphomicrobium sp. | reverse complement strand
TCGCACAGGCCGCCGCCCATGTAGAGGTGGTGCCAGAGCTGCGTCGACAGCACGCCGGTGAGGCCCATCTTGAGGAACGTATTGACGTCCCCGTCCTGGCCGCTGCCGACGGCGTTGTAATCCTTGAGGACGGTCTGCGGATCGAAATAGCCCGTGCGCGCCAGCGCCTCGGGGCTCATCAACTGGCGCACGTAGGCCGGCGGGTTGATGAAGAAGGATTCCGCCAGCGGGGCGCGGAACATGCCTTTCTTGCGGAACGCCGCCTCCTTCGGCAGCAGCCGCGATGCCGCCTGACGCAGCAGGTACTTGTCGCGCATCAGGCCGCGCAGCTTGAGGCTAGGATGCAGCTTCGCAGCGAAGGCGATGACGTTCTCGTCGAGGAACGGGTAGCGGGTCTCGACGCTGTTGGCCATGGCGACGCGGTCGCCCTTGTGGTTCAGCAACAGACCCGGAAGGTGGATCTTGTAGCCGTAGTAGAGCGACTGGTTGAGCGGATCCCAGCGGCGCACGCGCTCGGCATCGATCGGCACGTCCTCGTAGGCGAGGTAGTCGCCGAGACGGTCCTTCATCGCGGCGCTGAAGTAGCGGTCGCGCGACTGCGAGACGAGATGATAGAGCAGCGTCTGCGCGTGGGCGCGGCCCATCATGTCGTCGATGCGCTTCAGCTTGGCACGGCTCATGTGCGGCGACATGCGCATGCGGAACAGCCGGTTGACGGCGTCGGAAGCGTGGGTGCCGCCGACGTCCAATAAGTGGCCGAGCTTGCGCAGCTTGAACCAGATGTAGCCGGCGAATGCCTCGTCGGAGCCTTCGCCCGTCAGCGCTACCTTGTAGCCCTGGTCGTGCACCTCCTGCGATAGACGCCACAGCGCCGCGCACGAGGTATCGATCACCGGGCAGTCGGCGGAGGCGATGAGCTGCGGGTAGGTGTTGGCGATGACGGTGCTGTCACAGCGCAGGATGGTCGGCCGGCAGCCGATGGCGCGCGCGGTGAACAGCGCGTCGTCCGTCTCGTCGAGGCCCTTGCCGGGAACCTGGATGGTGAAGCTGGGGACCGGGGAGCCGCGCAGCTTGGAAGCCGTGGCCAGCACATAGGCGGAATCGACGCCGCCCGAGAGATAGCCGACGACCGGCACGTCGGCGCGCAGGCGGATCTCGACGGCGCGGCGGAAGGTCGCCTCGAACTCGTCGATCAAGCCGTTGATGTTCTGCGGGTTCTCCTCGCTGCCGGCGTCCGGGAAGTCGATGTCCCAGTACTGGCGCTCGACGATCTCGGCCGGCTTGCCGTCGCGGCGGAAGGCGATCTTGAGGTAGTGCCCGGGGAGCAGCGCCTCCACGCCCTCGAACATTGTGCGCCGCGTGCCCATGGCGAAGAACGTCATCAATTGATCGAGCCCGCGCGGATCGGGTGCCGCCGGAACGGAGCCGGAGGCGAGCAGCGCCTTGATCTCTGAGCCGAAGAACATCCAGTCGCCCTGCCGGCTCCAGTGCAGCGGGCAGATGCCGACGCGATCGCGGGCGAGGAAGATGGTGCGCTTGGTGAAGTCGATCAGCGCAATGGCGAACTGGCCGCGCAGTTGCTCGAAGACGCCTTCGCCGTATTCCTCGTAGAGGTGGACGATGATCTCGGTGTCGGTGTGCGTGCGGAAGACGTGGCCCTTGGCCTCCAGCGCCGCCTTGCGCTCGGGATAGTCGAACAGCTCGCCGTTGTAGACGACGGCGACGGTTTGATCCTCGTTGAAGATCGGCTGCTGGCCGTCGCCGAGCCCGACGATCGACAGGCGCCGGTTGGCGAAACCGAAGCCGGGGCGAACGAGATAGCCGTCGTCATCAGGGCCGCGGTGCCAGAGGGCTTGCGCCATGCTCTGCAGGGCGCCTGGGTCCGGCTGACGCTTTCCCGTGAGGTCGATGATTCCAGCAATGCCGCACATGGGTCCTCGTCGATCGAAGCGTCGGAAGCGATTCGGCTAAGCTTGTAGTCCACAATGACTGGGTAAATGACCAGTTACACATGGTCGCAAAGATGGCCGGCGACCAGGGACGTTGTGGCATCAACCACATATACGTCGGGCACGTGCAGGGGAAGCTGGGCTCAAATGAGGCGCAGCGCCTTGAGGCTCGCATGGCCTTCCCGGCCAACGATAATATGGTCATGAACAGCGACGCCGAGGGGTGCGGCGCTTGCGACGATTTGCTTCGTCATGTCGACGTCGGCGCGCGACGGCGTGGGGTCGCCCGAGGGGTGGTTGTGCACGAGAATGATTGCCGTTGCCGACAACTCCAGCGCGCGCTTCACCACTTCGCGCACGTAGACCGGCGTATGGTCGACGGTGCCGTG
>CAZOOS010000319.1:0-2356 GCA_964581475.1 uncultured Hyphomicrobium sp. | reverse complement strand
CGACGATGTACGGCAGGCGGGCCTCGCGCAGGCGCTGCACGGCGATGGTCGTGCGTGGCATCTGCATGAGCGACAGGATGCCTTCCTGCATGCGCGCGCCGCCGGAAGCGGCAAAAAGGATGAAGGGTGTCTTCTTCTCGACCGCGCGCAGCATGCCGGCGATGACGCCTTCGCCCGCCGCCATGCCGAGCGAGCCGGCCATGAAGCGGAAGTCCTGCGCCGCGGCGACGATGTCCTGGCCGTCGAGCTTGCCTTCGCCGACGAGCACCGCGTCGTCGAGGTCGGTGTTCGCCTTGGCGTCCTTGAGACGCTCGGAGTAGCGGCGGCCGTCGCGGAATTTCAGCGGATCGTGCGGAACCGGCGGCGTCGGAACTTTCGTGTAGTGGCCGCCGTCGAAGAGATGCTGCAGGCGCACGTCGGCGGCCATGCGCATGTGGTAGTTCGACCCGGGCACGACGAACTGGTTCGCCTCGAGGTCCTTGTAGAACACCATCTGCCCGCTCTCGGGGCACTTCACCCAAAGATTGTCCGGGACCTCGCGCTTCGTCGTCAGGAAGCTGCGGATCTTTGGCCGGACGACGTTGTTGATCCAGTTCACGCTCTAGGCCTCTCGACAGCTTGGCCGGGTCCGACGGCGACGCTTGCCTTGTCAGTCTTGGTTCAGGACCGCATTGGATCCTAGAACCATCTAATATGGCGCTTTCAGACGCCCTGCCGCACTGCGGCAATTAAAGCGGTTAACTGCGGCTTCGGCTGCTGGGCTCAAGCGGCCCGCAGCGCGGCAGCCAATGAGCCGACCAAATCTAGGACAGCCGGAACCGTCTTGCTAGTTGAGCGGCCGTCGGCGTCGAGACTTTTCTCGATGGCGCCAACCAGCGCCGAGCCGACCACGACAGCATCGGCGACCTTGCCCAGCGCTTGCGCTTGCTCAGGGCTTTTTACGCCAAAACCGACGGCGACGGGAAGGGCTGTTGATTTTTTAATGCGCCGAACTTGAGTGTGAACACTGTTAACATCGGGCGCGGCGGCACCGGTTATGCCGGTAATCGATACATAGTAGAGGAAGCCGGAGGTGTTCTGCAGCACCGCGGGAAGCCGCTTGGCATCCGTCGTCGGCGTCGCCAGGCGGATAAAATTGAGCCCCGCCGCGGTCGCCGGCAGGCATAGCTCCTCGTCGGCCTCGGGGGGCAGGTCGACGACGATCAGACCATCGACGCCGGCGGCAATGGCGTCGGCGACGAAGGCTTCGTTGGGATAGACGTAGATCGGGTTGTAATAACCCATGAGCACAATGGGCGTCTCGCCATCGCTTTTGCGAAACTCGGCGACCATCGCCAAAGTGTCACGCATCTTCTGGCCCGCACGCAGCGCACGCAGCGACGAAGCCTGAATGGCTGGACCGTCGGCCATCGGATCGGAGAACGGCATGCCCACCTCGATGAGGTCGGCGCCGGCCTTGGGAAGTCCCGCGAGGATCTTCTTCGAGGTTTGGAGATCGGGATCGCCGGCGGTGATGAAGGTGACAAGGCCGGGGCGGCCGTCACGCTTCAGCTTGGCGAAGCGGCGATCGATGCGCGTCTCTTTGGTCATGCTTTAAGAGGCAGTGGGCAGTGGGCAGACGGGCAGTAGAAAGATAACCGCCTATTGCCTACTGCCTGCTGCCTACTGCCTCCTATCAAATTTTCATGCCGAGATGGGCAGCGACGGCGAACACGTCCTTGTCGCCGCGGCCGCACATGTTCATCACCAAGAGGTTGTCCTTCGGCAGGGTCGGCGCCAGCTTGGTGACGAAGGCGAGCGCATGCGCCGGCTCCAACGCCGGAATGATGCCCTCGAGCCGTGCGCAAAGCTGGAACGCCTCGAGCGCTTCCTTGTCGGTGGCCGGCACGTAGTTGACGCGGCCGGTGTCCTTCAGCCAGGCGTGCTCGGGGCCGACGCCCGGATAGTCGAGGCCGGCAGAGATGGAATGGCCCTCGAGGATCTGGCCTTCGGCATCCTGCAGCAGATACGTGCGATTGCCGTGCAGAACGCCGGGGCGCCCGCCGTTCATCGAGGCGGCGTGACCGTTGGCGACTTCCAGGCCGTGGCCGCCGGCTTCGACGCCGTAGATCTTCACGCCCTCGTCGTCGAGGAACGGATGGAACAAGCCGATCGCGTTCGAGCCGCCGCCGATACAAGCAACGAGCGTATTCGGCAGCCGGCCCTCGGCCTCCTGCATCTGCTCGCGCACTTCCTTGCCGATGATCGACTGGAAGTCGCGCACCATCTCCGGATAGGGATGCGGTCCGGCAGCAGTGCCGATGATGTAATAGGTGTCGTGCACGTTGGTGACCCAATCGCGCAGCGCCTCGTTCAT
>CAZOOS010000318.1:0-2420 GCA_964581475.1 uncultured Hyphomicrobium sp. | reverse complement strand
TCCACCCCTTCTCGGGCATGGAGATGGTGATGCGTCGCGAGCCGAGCTGCTGGTCTAAAGACCCAAGGCAGTGTCTCTCGAACACGACGGCGCCTGCCTCGTAGATCGCGAATGCGGACGAAACGTGGGCAGAGCGCCGGCAAATCCGTGATCTGTAACGCTGCGTAACGCGTGTTGAGGACGGCGCCCATCGACCGACCTCGGCGCGCGCCGACAATGCAGATACGGCTCAGGCGCGCTTTGGTTTCTTCCGGGCGCGGACGGGGCGCGGGGCCGCCGGCTTTGCCGTGTTCAGCGCCACGGCGGCGCGGATGAGCGCCTTGAACGCTGTGGCGTCGATCTTGTCGCCCTCGTGGATGTCGATGGCGCGCCGGGCGTTGCCGTCGAGGCTGGCGTTGAACAGGCCGGAGGGGTCATCGAGCGCGGCGCCCTTGGCGAAGGTGAGCTTGACGGCGGCCTTGTAGGTTTCGCCGGTACAGATGATTCCGGCGTGCTCCCACACCGGCACGCCGCGCATGGCGTTCGACGGCTTTCGCCATTTCACCTGCTCGACCACGTCTGGGTCGGCCTGGTGGATCAGCTTGCGCACCCGCGCCAGCGCCTCGCCCCGCCAATCGCCCAGCTCCTCGATCCGCGCGTCGATCAGCTGGGAGGGGGTGTCTGCTTCTTGTATAGCCGCGGTCTTCGTAGTCGCCGTTCTCTTCATGGCACCGATCACATCTTCTCGCCGGGGAGCTTGCTCGCTTGCTTCACCCAGCGGGCGAGCTGCGCTTCGTCGAGCGCGTCGTCCTCGTGGATGTCGAGGTAGCGCGTGTCCAGGCTCTTGGACGCGCCGGGCGGCACAGGACGCAGCGCCGCGCCGCGGAAGAACGCCACCTTCACGTAGCGTGTGAAGCAATGCATGCTGAGGAACCAGACGTTGTCCTCCATGCCGTACAGCGGCGAGTTCCACTTCACCGCCTTGCGCACGCCGGGGATGGTGCGTGTGATCAGCGCGTCGAGCCGAGCGACGATATCGCGCTTCCAGCCTGGCACCGCCGCGACGTACGCCTGCACCGGGGCGTCGCCGTAGCCCTTGGCGATCTGCGGGTTGCCGCCTGACAGCAACTTCGGCTTGGCCGATTCCTTCGTCGGCTTCTTTGCGACCTTTGCCTTCGCAACCTTCGCATTCTTGCCTGGAGTCCTAGCGGCCATTGCGGTTGCTCCCGATCGGCTACTCCCCGCGGCAGGTGCATGTGGGCGATCGTGTCGTGATGCACCTGTCAAACCTTGATGATGCGGATGAGTTCTCGGCTTCCAGGCGTGGATATAGCAGCTAGCGCTTCGTCATTGAGTTTTCCCTCCGCCCAGAGCAGCAGAGCATCAGCGAGTGGCTTACGCAGGATGTCCACGAGCCGCCCAGTGCCGTTGTCGAAGACTCTCCAACCCGCGGTGCCGAGACCATCGTGGAAGATGTGGACGGGTGCGTTGAATACGAACGTGTCCCCTTCACCCTTCTTGCCCTTCTTCCGTGTGCCCTGCGCCTCGTGTTTGGCGAGCGGTATTCGCGCCGATCCTACAAGACGAAAGAGCCTTTTGAGGGATTCCTGGGAGTCGATCGGTAGGGCTGTAAAGCGCTTGCTCCAACGAAAAGTACGCAGAACTTCGTAGAGGAACAAAAGCCAAGAATCTCCGATCGAGAACTCGAAGGACTGCCCGGCAATATACAGGTCGCCCGGATCGGTGCCCGGGTTGGTCCGCTGCTCGGATTCGAAGGCAAGTAGCAGAGCGTCGAGGAAGCCGCACTGCTGAAGTTGAAATCCAATGTGAGGGTCGTCAACGTCGCCCAAAACTTTGTGTGCCATCTCGCCCCAGCGGGCTGGGCGCCCTGGCTCGGCAGCCACTCCTTGAAAGTATAGGAGCCCAAACATCGACGCTACGCGTGACGGAGGCCCTGGTTGCGTGGTTTGTTGCACGGAGTCGCGCAAAGCCGCTCGGACCGCATTTGCTTCGTCGACTTGGCGCTTTAAGTCGGACATTAACTCCGTCTCCTTCCATTAACGCCCGCCGACTACTCCCCCCGCCGCCGGGCCATGAAGGCGATGCGCTCGAACAGGTGCATGTCTTGCTCGTTCTTCAGAAGCGCGCCGGCGAGCGGTGGGATGAGCTTGCGGCTGTCGGTCTCGCGCAGGGTTTCCGGCTGCACGTCCTCGTTGAGCAGCAGCTTCAGCCAGTCGAGCAGTTCCGACGTCGATGGCTTCTTCTTCAGGCCCGGCACGTCGCGGATCTCGTAGAAGATGCGCATGGCTTCGGACACCAGCCGCCCCTTGAGGCCGGGGAAGTGCACCTCGACGATCTGGCGCATGGTCTCGTCGTCGGGGAACTTGATGTAGTGGAAGAAGCAGCGGCGCAGGAAGGCGTCGGGCAGCTCCTTCTCGTTG
>CAZOOS010000317.1:0-2424 GCA_964581475.1 uncultured Hyphomicrobium sp. | reverse complement strand
ACGCCATTCTGTCGGTGGAGCCGGGCGCCGACGTGAAGGCGGGCGACGTGCTGGCCCGTATCCCGACCTCGTCGGCACGCTCCGGCGACATCACCGGCGGTCTGCCGCGTGTCGCTGAGCTGTTCGAAGCTCGCCGTCCGAAGGATCACGCGATCATCGCCGAGATCTCCGGCACTATCGAGTTCGGCAAGGACTACAAGAACAAGCAGCGCATCCACATCAAGCCGGATGACGCCAATGCCGAAGCCGTCGAGTACCTGATCCCGCGTGGCAAGAGCTTGGCGGTGCAACACGGCGATCGCATCGAACGTGGCGACTTCGTCTATGACGGGCATCCCGCACCACACGACATCCTGGCGATCAAGGGCGTGGAAGAGCTCGCCAATTACCTGATCAACGAGATCCAGGACGTCTACCGGCTGCAGGGCGTGACCATCAACGACAAGCACATCGAGGTGATCGTTCGCCAGATGCTGCAGAAGGTCGAGGTGACGGATCCGGGCGACACCGATCTGATCAAGTCGGAGCAGCTCGACCGCGTCGAGCTCGACGAGATGAACGCGGCGATGGTCGCATCCGGCAAGAAGCCGGCTGTTGCCAGCCCCGTGCTCCTCGGTATCACCAAGGCGTCGCTGCAGACCCGCTCGTTCATCTCGGCGGCCTCGTTCCAGGAGACCACGCGCGTGCTTACCGATGCGGCGGTCAACGGCAAGATCGATACGCTCGAGGGTCTCAAGGAGAACGTCATCGTTGGCCGGCTCATCCCGGCGGGCACGGGTGGCGCTCTGCGCCGCCTGCGCAAGATCGCCGCAAAGCGCGACGAGCTCATTGCCCGCGAGCAGGCGAAGGTCGATGCCGGGAAGGCGCTGGCCGGACCCGGGGCCGGACCGGTGCGGCGTCGGCGTCGCACCGCGGAAGAGGCGGTGGAATAAGGCATTACACGGCGTTAACGGGCGCGGTCGTCGTGGGCGATCGCGCCCATATTTTGCTTGCGTCGGCGCTGGTCGGAGCGCAGCCGCTGCGCTAGCTCGCAAGTGCGCGCGTGCGGGGCAAAAAAATGTCGCCGCGGGTGGTTAGCAGGTGTTGACCGGATTCTACTGTCTGTATATAGGTCACCGCACTCTCACGGTAGGTGGTAGACCAACTCCGCATCCACTCATTCGGGATGCCTTGATCTAAACGCTGCCGTCGCAAAGCAGAGGACAAATTCGGACCAAGATCTGCGGCTCTCGCCGAGCGCGCACGATCCTCTGGTTTTTTCGTGTCGGGTACACGCCGTAATGGCGTGGGCTTGGCAGGTTCGGTTTGGCGTACGCGCCATGCCGGGCAAACGAGGACGGAAGAGGCGCATGCCGACGATACAACAGTTGATCCGGAAGCCCCGGACTCAGAAGACGTACCGCGAGAAATCGCGTCACATGGAATCGTGCCCGCAAAAGCGCGGCGTGTGCACGCGCGTCTACACCACTACACCGAAGAAGCCGAACTCCGCCCTGCGTAAGGTCGCCAAGATCCGCCTCACCAACGGCTATGAGGTAATCGGCTACATTCCTGGCGAAGGTCATAACCTGCAGGAGCACTCCGTCGTGCTCATCCGCGGCGGCCGCGTCAAAGATCTTCCCGGCGTGCGCTACCACATCATTCGCGGCGTGCTCGACACGCAGGGCGTCGCCGCCCGCAAGCAGCGCCGCTCCAAGTACGGCGCCAAGAGACCGAAGTGATCGCCTTCGGGCGGTCTTTCCCGCAAGCCGCGGGAGCCATGGGCCGATAAGTCGGCCCATTGTCATTGAGAGATTGAAGCGAAGGGCTGAAGAGCAATGTCCCGTCGTCACAGTGCCGATAAGCGAGTGGTCAATCCGGATCCCAAGTTCGGAGAGGTCGTCATCACCAAGTTCATGAACGCGGTGATGGAGCAGGGCAAGAAGTCGGTCGCCGAGCGCATCGTTTACGGCGCCTTCGAGCGCATGGAAGCCAAGGCGAAGTCCGACCCCGTGCAGCTTTTCCGCTCGGCGCTGGACAACGTCATGCCGGCCGTCGAAGTCCGCTCGCGCCGCGTCGGCGGCGCCACCTACCAGGTGCCGGTCGAAGTACGTCCCGAGCGCCGTCAGGCACTCGCCATTCGTTGGCTGATCACCGCCGCACGCGCACGTAACGAAAACACGATGGTTGATCGCCTGTCGGGCGAACTTTTGGATGCCGCCAACAACCGGGGCACGGCGGTCAAGAAGCGGGAAGACACCCACAAGATGGCAGAGGCGAACCGCGCCTTCTCCCATTATCGCTGGTGATCGGATCCCTGGAGCACTGACAGAATGGCCCGCGAATACGACATCAAGGACTACCGCAATTTCGGCATCATGGCTCACATCGATGCCGGGAAGACGACGACGACTGAGCGGATCCTTTATTACACCGGCAAGTCCT
>CAZOOS010000316.1:0-2444 GCA_964581475.1 uncultured Hyphomicrobium sp. | reverse complement strand
CCGGCGTGGAACGAGAAGCTGACGGCGGAGTATCGCAAGTCGATCAAGGCCGACTATCCCGCTTTGCGCGCCAAAGCCCGGGCGCGGCCGACCGGCTTCTATTTTCCATTCAACATGAAGCCCGCGCTCGAAGCCACGCCGGAAGAACGCGCCCGGCAATATGAGGAAGCCTGGCAGCGCGGCGGACTGCCTTTCCTCGGCGCCTATGGCGACCTGCTGTTCGAGAAGGCCGCCAACGACACCATCGCCGATTTCGCACGCGACAAGATCCGATCGACCGTGAAAGATCCTGTTACCGCCGAACTGCTGTGTCCCCACAATGTGTTCGGCTGCAAGCGGCTGTGCGTCGATACCGGATATTTCGAGACCTACAATCTGCCGCATGTGAAGCTGGTCGACGTGTCGCAGACGCCGATCGAGCGCTTCACGGCCGGCGGCATCGAGGTGAACGGCACCGAATACCCGCTCGACGCCATCGTCTGCGCGACCGGCTTTGCCGCGATGACGGGATCGTTCGACAGGATGACGATCACCGGCCGCAACGGCATGACGCTGGCGGAGAAATGGCGGGCCGGCCCGCGCGCCTATCTCGGCGTGGCGACGGCGGGCTTTCCCAATCTCTTCACCATCACCGGGCCCGGCAGCCCGTCGGTGCTGGCGAGCATGATCCAGGCCATCGAGCAGCATGTCGACTGGATGGCGGACTGCATGGCCCACATGCGCGACATCGGCGCTGCGACCATCGAGCCGGTGCAGTCCGACGAGGACGAATGGGTCGAGCACGTCAACGAGGTCTCGAAGATCTCGCTGCGCTCGACCTGCAGCTCCTGGTATGTCGGCGCCAACATCCCTGGCCGCCCGCGCGTGTTCATGCCCTATATCGGCGGCTTCCCCGTCTACGTCCAGAAATGCAACGAAGTCATGAGCAATGGCTTCGAGGGCTTCGTCATCGACGGCGCAGCAGCCACCAACGCAGCGCCGCGCGTGCGGCTCACCGAACGATGGCGCGTGCCGCTCGACATCGAGGTGATCTCTCCCGCCGCGGTCGCGGCGCGGCGCGTGCCTGTGGTGTGAAAGTGCTACCGGCTGGCGACGAGCCGCAGCCGCGGCTTGATCTTTTCCTCGAGCTCGGCCTTGAGCCGTTGCACGCGCGGATCGCCGGAGCGCGCGGCACACAGCGCGTACTGATTGACGGAGCACGCGAGCGCGTGACGCTCTTCAGGTGTCCGCGTCACCTCGGGGCTCGAAAGCCGGAGCACCATGGCGCCGAGTTGCACCAGCATCTCGTCGAGCGCCTGACCCATCCTGGTAACCTCGCCCATCGCACCACTCCTTCGGGGAATAATGAACGTGGGGATCAATGAACGGCCGCGCCGGCTGTTCCCTGCGCACGATGCTTAAGGCTAACGAGGCGTAAACGCGGGATTTGCAGGCAGCGCGCGCGTTACCTATGCTGCCGCTCCGTTCAGAAACGAGGAAACGCATGACCACGCCGCTCGATCCCGTCATCGCCCAGATCATCCCGATGCTGCCCCTGCGCGATCCCGACAACATGACGCCGCAGAGCGCGCGCGACGCGCTCAGTGCACTGGCGGCCGCGCGCGCCGCCGTGCCGCCGCCCCCGGTCATGAGCGCCGAGGACATCAAGGTGAAGGGCGCGGCCGGCTTCCTTGCGGCGCGCGCCTATCGGACCTCCGGCGAAAGATCGCCGACAGTCGTTTTCTTCCATGGCGGCGGCTGGGTGGCGGGCGACCTCGACACCCATGACCGGCAGGCGCGCCTGCTCGCGATCGAGACCGGCGCCGTCGTCGTCTCGGTGGATTATCGTCGGCCGCCGGAGGTGCGCTTTCCCGGCGCCTTCGAGGACGCCTTCGCCGCGATCCGAGACGTCATCGACCGCATCGCCGAATTCGGCGGCGACGAGGCGCGCATCGGCGTGGCCGGCGACAGCGCCGGCGGCAATCTGGCGGCGGCGGCCGCAATCGCGTGCCGTGACGCGGGCCTCAGACTGTCGGCGCAGATGCTGGTCTATCCCGTCACCGACGTCGCCGGGAATTTCGCCGATACGAAAGAGAACGCGCGTTTTCCTTCCCGCAGCGAGAATGCCGAAGGCTATTTCCTGTCACGCGCCGTGATGGAATGGTTTTGCGGTCATTACCTCGCCGACACCGCCCACGGCGCCGACTGGCGCGTGTCGCCGCTCCGCGCCAAAACTCTCGCAGGGCTGGCGCCGGCGGTCGTGACGACGGCGTGGTTCGATCCGCTGCGCGACGAGGGCAAGGCCTACGCCGATGCGCTGCAGGCCGCGGGCGTTCCGACCCGATACCACGACGGCCTCGGCCTCATTCACGGCTATTTCGGCCTCGGCGAAGCCTCCGAGAGCGCCAAACGCGAAGCGCAGCGCGCCCGCGCGGATTTCAAGGCGCTGCTCGACAAGGGCGCGT
>CAZOOS010000315.1:0-2448 GCA_964581475.1 uncultured Hyphomicrobium sp. | reverse complement strand
CGGTATCGGCCGCATACGCCGTTGCCGGCTGCAGAGCCGCCAAAGCGGCTGAAAGAAGGATCGCCGTCGTCAACTTCATCGCTTCGTCCCCGCGTTACTGTGTAACACCTATATTCGATGTCTGGGAACCGATGGCAAGCGTGGCGCGCGCCGGGGGCACGCACTCACGCGATGTTGAAGCTCCAGCGCGTGCGTCGTTCGGCGCGAGGCAACAACTCGGGAAATTAACTCACCTTAATCGGGAAAAAGGCCCGACCCTGATTGGCGACCATGCGCTTGGCGGTTAAGGTTGCGCGCCTTCCCGACAGCGCTGGTTTGACGGCGGCCCCGCCACCGCCTATCGCGCTGTCCATTCGCCTTATTCGCGTTTGCCCATAAGCAAGAGGACGCTCCGTGCAGCCGAAGATCGCACTCATCACCGGGATCACCGGACAGGACGGCGCACACCTCGCGCAGCTGCTGCTCGACAAGGGCTACATCGTGCATGGCGTGAAGCGCCGCTCTTCATCGTTCAATACGGCCCGCGTCGACGATCTCTACGTCGATCCGCACGAGCACGACACGCGCTTCTTCATGCACTATGGCGACATGACGGATGCGACGAACCTCATCCGCCTCGTGCAGGAGCACCAGCCGGACGAGATCTACAACCTCGCGGCCCAGAGCCACGTGCAGGTGAGCTTCGAAACGCCGGAGTACACTGCCAACTCCGACGCCCTTGGCACCCTGCGCCTCTTGGAGGCCATCCGCATTCTCGGCATCAAGGACAAGGTGCGCTTTTACCAAGCCTCGACATCGGAGCTGTACGGCAAGGTGCAGGAGGTGCCACAGAGCGAGACGACGCCGTTCTATCCGCGCTCGCCCTACGGTGCCGCCAAGCTCTATGCCTACTGGATCACGGTGAACTATCGCGAGGCCTACGGCATGCATGCTTCGAACGGCATCCTGTTCAACCACGAAGGTCCGATGCGCGGCGAGACGTTCGTCACACGCAAGATCACGCGCGCCGTGGCGGCGATCGAGAAGGGCCTGCAGGAGCGCCTGTACCTCGGCAACCTCTCGGCGCAGCGAGACTGGGGCCACGCCCGCGATTTCGTCGTCGGCATGTGGCTGATGCTGCAGCAGCCCGAGCCCGACGACTATGTGCTGGCGACCGGTGAAATGCGCTCGGTGCGCGAGTTCGTCGAACGCGCGTTTGCCTGTGTCGGCCGTCGCATCACCTGGCGCGGCGAGGGTGTCGACGAGGTCGGCGTAGACGAAAAGACCGGCAAAGAGGTCGTCCACGTCGACCCGAACTACTTTCGCCCCACTGAGGTTGAGCAGTTGCTCGGCAATCCCGCGAAGGCCAAAGCGAAGCTCGGCTGGGAATCGACGACGACGTTCGACGAGCTCGTCACCGAGATGGTCGACAGCGATCTGAAAGCCATCGAGCGCGAAGCGTGGCGCCACGACCGCACAGCCCGGTGAGCGCGGGATCGAAGATGGCCGCAACTTCCGAACGATCCGGAGACTACACTCTCGCGGGCAAGCGCGTGTGGGTGGCCGGCCACCGCGGCATGGTCGGCGCCGCGCTGGTGCGCCGCCTCGCCGAGGAAGGCTGCGAAGTGCTCGTTGCCGACCGTCGCGATGCCGATCTCTCCCGCCAGGCCGAGGTCGAGCGGTGGATGGCCGCGCACAAGCCGCAGGCGGTGTTCGTCGCCGCCGCCAAAGTCGGCGGCATCCTCGCCAACGATACGCGCCCCGCTGAATTTCTCTACGACAACCTGATGATCGAGGCCAACGTCATCGACGCGGCCTACAGGATCGGCGTCGAAAAGCTGCTGTGTCTTGGATCTTCGTGTATCTATCCGAAGCTGGCGGCGCAGCCGATCGTCGAGGACGCGTTGCTCAGCGGCCCGCTCGAGCCGACCAACGAGTGGTATGCCCTCGCCAAGATCGCCGGCATCAAGCTGTGCCAGGCCTATCGCAAGCAGTACGGCTGCAATTTCATCTCCGCCATGCCGACGAACCTCTATGGGCCCGGCGACAATTACGACCTCGCCTCCGGACACGTCCTTCCTGCACTCATCCGCAAGGCGCACGAAGCCAAGCAGCTCGGCGCTGCGTCGATGGTCATCTGGGGCACCGGCACGCCGCGGCGTGAGTTCCTGCACGTTGACGACTGCGCCGACGCCCTCGTCCTGCTTATGCAGCGCTATTCCGGCGCCGAGCACGTCAACGTCGGCTCCGGCGAGGACCTCACCATCGCCGAGCTGGCGCAGACGGTTTGCGAGGTGGTGGGCTTTACCGGCGGTATCGAGCGCGACCTGTCGAAACCCGACGGCACACCCCGCAAGCTGATGAGCGGCGCCAAGTTGCGCGCCATGGGCTGGCGCCCGCGCATCGGGCTGCGTGACGGCGTGGCGGAAGCCTACGCATGGTTCCTGAAGCAGAACGTGTGATGAGCGA
>CAZOOS010000314.1:0-2455 GCA_964581475.1 uncultured Hyphomicrobium sp. | reverse complement strand
GCCTTCACCGTCGTCTGCTGCAGCATGATCTCGCTGAGCCAGACGCGGTAGGGGTCGGCGCGCTTGCCGGGTGCCACGCGCCAGGGAAGGTCGCGACGCTCCTCGTCGTACCAGGCGAGCAGGGCGTCGACCGTATCGGGGCCGGCCGGCCGAAGCGGAAGTTGCTTTCGCGCAACAGCAGTCAAGGGATCGTCTCCCAGCGCCCGCGAATCGATCCCTCGATGGTAAGCGTCGAGACAGCCCCTGGAAACTCTCGACCGCGGACTATCCCACCATGGCCACCAACGCCGCGACCTTCCGCCGATCTGGCGCCGCTCCGCCTGCCGCTACGCAGGGGCGCGGGCGTGGCTTCGTCTCGGCGCGGGCCGTCGGTACCTATGTGCCGAAGCTGACGCACAAGGCATTCGAGAAGTACGGCTTTGCCGCCGCCGCCCTGATCACCGACTGGGCGATGATCGTCGGCAAGGATGTCGCCGCCTACACGGCGCCGGAGCGCCTGAAATGGCCGCGCGGCGTCGGCAGCGGTGATGATATCGAGGTTGGCGCCGAAGGCCGCCCAGGTGCGACGTTGATCGTGCGGGTGGATCCCGCGCGGGCGCTCGACGTCCAGTACAAGGGCCAGCAGATGATCGAGCGGATCAACGGCCACTTCGGCTATCGCGCCGTCGCCGAGCTGCGCATTCTGCAGGCCCCGCTCCCCGAGCGCGTCGCCGTTGCCGCGGCGCGCACCCCGCCGCCGCCCTGTGCCGCGCCGGAGCTTGCCGGCATCACCGACGAGCGCCTGCGCGCCGCCCTCGCCAGCCTCAAGTCGGGTCTCATGGCGCGCGGCCAGCAGCGCTGAAACGCCCGGCGAAGCGGGCGAGCATTAAGCTTCATTCACTTGGAACGGCAGCCGTTTTGCCTTATTCCGACGCTCGGTAGCGTGCTACTCGGGCGTCGAAGGCCGAGCGGCCGTTGCATGGACCATTCCGAGATCGCAAGGAGCGCACCCAGTGTCCGCATCGAAGACCTCTTCCGGCCGAGTTGAGCTTGCACGGCGCCTGGCGCTGGCCGCCATCGCTGCCGGCGCCATGGGCGCCGCCGTGGCGCTGCACACGCAGCCCCTCTCGGCCCAGGCGGCCAAGGGACCCACCGAAGTGCCGGTCGAGGAGTTGATGAAGCCGGTTGGCCTGCCTGACTTGGCGCTCGGGCCGGCGGACGCCAAGGTGACGATCGTCGAGTACGCCTCGATGACCTGCGGGCACTGCGCGCACTTCACCACCGACATCTGGCCGGAGCTCAAGAAGAAATACGTCGACACCAACAAGGTGCGCTACATCTTCCGCGAGTTCCCGCTCGACAACCTCGCCGCCGCCGCCTCGATGCTGGCGCGCTGCACCGGCGGCGACAAGGCGTTCCCGCTGATCGAGGTGCTGTTCGAGAAGCAGAAGGAGTGGGCGTTCGGCGAAGGCAACCCCGTGCCGCGCCTGTTCGAGATCGCCAAGCAGGCGGGCTTCACGCAGGAATCGTTCGACAAGTGCCTGACCGATCAGAAGCTGCTCGACGACATCACCGCCGGCCGTACGCGTGCTTCCGACGTCTTCGGCGTGTCGGCGACGCCGTCGTTCTACATCAACGGCAAGAAGCTCGACGGCTCGCCGACTATGGAGAAGTTCGACCAGATGATCGAGCCGCTGCTGGCCAAGAGCTGAGGCATAGTGGGCAGGATAGGCGTCCTCATCGCATTGCTGCTGATCCCCGCCTCGCTCGCCGGGTGCGGGGGCAGCACGTTGATGAATACGACGTCTCTGACACCCGACAATGCGGCGGACGGCTCTAGCTCGGGCGCCTCCGCCTATCCCACGGCCGAGGACACGGCCGCGGCCGGCCCGGAACGGTTCAACCCGTTCGCCTACCCAAGCGACAAACCGGCGGGCGGCCGCGAGGTCATCGCCAATCCGACCATCGCCGACGTGATGCTGACGGGCACCCTGCCGGAGATGTCGTTCGGACGCGCCGACGCCCCGGTCACCATCGTCGAGTACGCCTCGCTAACGTGCCCGCACTGTCGCAACTTCCACCTCAAGACCTACCCGCAGTTCAAGAAGGCCTACATCGACACCGGCA
This sequence comes from uncultured Hyphomicrobium sp., assembly GCA_964581475.1. GTDB lineage: Bacteria > Pseudomonadota > Alphaproteobacteria > Rhizobiales > Hyphomicrobiaceae > Hyphomicrobium_A. The sequence goes on along the minus strand of CAZOOS010000314.1, from coordinate 349 downwards.
AGGTGCGCTACATCCTGCGCGAGTTCCCCATCGGCAAGACGTCGGGCGCGGCCAGCATCGCCCTGCGCTGCGCGCCGCCCGAGAAGCATCTGACGCTGTTCGGTAAGTTCATGGAGCAGCAGGCGACCTGGGTCAGCCAAGAGGTGCGCCTCGACCCCATATTCCAGGTTGCCGCGCAGGTGGGGATGACGCGCCAGCAGTTTGACGCCTGTCGCGAGAATCAATCCATGATCGATGGGCTAAAGTGGGTGAAAGACCGCGGACGCAAACTCGGCGTCATCGGCACTCCCAACTTCTTCGTCGCGGGCAAGCTCGTCAAAAAGGAGCTCACGATGGAGGACATCCGCGC
>CAZOOS010000313.1:0-2458 GCA_964581475.1 uncultured Hyphomicrobium sp. | reverse complement strand
GTCGAGCGCGCCTGCGGCGGCGGGCGCCCTTTCATGTTGGCCGTGTCTCGCGCATGCTGCGCGCCGGCCAACTGAAGAAAGCGCGCCCCCTGTCTAAGCTCGAGAAAGTTGTGAGCGAGATCGTCGACGAGATGCGGCACATGCCGGATCGCGGCGAGGTGGCGGACTACATCCCTGAGCTGGCGAGCGTCGACCCCAATGCGTTCGGCCTCGTCGTCATTGATGCCGCCGGCAACGTCGTCGCCGGCGGTGACGGTGATGTGCCGTTCTCCATTCAGAGCATCTCCAAGGTCTTCACGCTGACCCTGGCGCTCGGCAAGATCGGCAATCGTTTGTGGGAGCGCGTCGGCCGCGAGCCCTCGGGGAGCCGCTTCAATTCTGTGGTGCAGCTCGAGTACGAGCGTGGCATCCCGCGCAATCCGTTCATCAACGCCGGTGCCATCGCCGTCACCGATGCCATCCTGTCGGGGCATCAGCCGCGCGAGGCGCTGGGCGAAATCCTCCGCTTCATGCAGTTCCTGGCGGCTGATCCCTCCATCGTCATCGACCAGGCCGTGGCGGCTTCCGAGCAACGCACCGGGTACCGCAACGCCGCGCTCGCCAACTACATGAAGTCGTTCGGCGTCTTGGAGAACCCGGTGGAGCACACGCTCGGCGTCTACTTCCACCACTGCGCCATCGCCATGTCGTGCCGGCAGCTCGCCGCCGCCGGGCGCTACCTGGCGCACTTCGGCGCCAATCCGTCGACGGTGCTGCCGGTGGTGACGCCGGAACGCGCGCGGCGCATCAACGCGTTGATGCTGACCTGCGGTCACTACGACGGTTCGGGCGAGTTCGCTTATCGGGTGGGGTTGCCGGGCAAGAGCGGCGTCGGTGGCGGCATCCTGGCCATTGTGCCGGGCCGGGCTTCGGTCGCCGTGTGGTCGCCGGGACTGGATGCTTCAGGCAATTCGCAGCTGGGTCAGCTGGCGCTCGAGCGGCTCAGCAGGCGGATGGAGTGGTCCATCTTCGGGGCGTGACCCCCCTGCGGCGCGTGACGCCCATATGGCGCCACGCAAGGACACTTCCGGAAACGCGCGATTTAGCGCTCCCAGGACTCTTCGGCTTCTTCGACAACGGCTGCATCGTGATACCAGCAGTTGCCGTACTCGACGCGTGCCAGGCGCTCGTCCTGCGGCGTGCGCGCGGTTGACTTCGGGGTCTCGCGATAGCGCGGCGGCGGCGGACGGCCGCCCGAGGGGAACGTGTAGATCTTCGCCGTGGGGCGATGCAGTTCAGCGGTCATTTCTTTTTCTCGTCTTGCTCTGGGGGTTGCTGCCTTTCCAGCGCCGAGACGCTGGGAAGAGATCATCTCATGTTGTGGCGTGCGATCCGATTCCAAATGTCACCGTTGCACAATTAAAGGTCAGCAAATGCCCACATTATGGGCACGCCAGAAATTGCATCTTTGGCTAGCATCCCTCTCCAAGGTGAACTCATTCAGCCGCCACCGGTTCCGCGCGAAGCGCTGAGTTCCGGACGGGTTTCACCCCAAAAGCGCGGGGAGGTCGGATGGTCGGTGACGAACTGCGAGGTCAGTGTTTTGCGATCTCGCGCTGCACCACGCGACCGGTATCCGTTCCGCGCCGATTGAGACCCAGCCGCTCGTCACCGGGGCCGCACCAGGCCCACGCGCGAGCACGAGGACCCAAACCTTCGCGTCGTCAAACTAGGAGAGACTGAGCAATGACGAAGTACAAGCTCGAGTACATTTGGCTCGACGGATACGCGCCTGTGCCGAACCTGCGCGGCAAAACGCAGATCAAAGAGTACAGCGCCTTCCCGAGCCTCGAGGAGTTGCCGCTGTGGGGCTTCGATGGCTCTTCGACGATGCAGGCCGAAGGCAAGAGTTCCGATTGCGTGCTGAAGCCGGTCGCCGTGTATCCGGACGGAGCGCGCACCAACGGCGTGCTCGTCATGTGCGAAGTGATGATGCCCGATGGCGTTACCCCGCACGCTTCCAACAAGCGCGCCACCATTCTCGATGATTCCGGCGCCTGGTTCGGCTTCGAGCAGGAATACTTCTTCTACAAGGACGGCCGCCCGCTCGGCTTCCCGGAGCACGGCTATCCGGCCCCGCAGGGTCCCTACTACACCGGCGTCGGCTACAGGAACGTCGGCGATATCGCCCGCACGATCGTCGAGGAGCACCTCGAACTCTGCCTCGAGGCCGGCATCAACCATGAAGGCATCAACGCCGAAGTGGCGAAGGGCCAGTGGGAATTCCAGATCTTCGGCAAGGGCTCCAAAAAAGCTGCCGACGAAATGTGGATGGCTCGCTACCTGTTGCAGCGGCTGACCGAAAGCTACGGCATCGACATCGAGTATCACTGCAAGCCGCTCGGCGACACCGACTGGAACGGCTCGGGCATGCACGCCAACTTCTCGACCACCTACATGCGCGAAGTGGGCGGCAAGG
>CAZOOS010000312.1:0-2466 GCA_964581475.1 uncultured Hyphomicrobium sp. | reverse complement strand
TGTAGTGGAAGAAGCAGCGGCGCAGGAAGGCGTCGGGCAGCTCCTTCTCGTTGTTGGAGGTGATGATGACGATGGGGCGGTTCACCGCCTTCACCGTCTCGCCCGTCTCGTAGACGAAGAACTCCATGCGATCGAGCTCCTGCAACAGGTCGTTGGGGAACTCGATGTCGGCCTTGTCGATCTCGTCGATCAGCAGCACCGGGCGCACGTCCATGGCGAACGCGTCCCACAGCTTGCCGCGCTTGATGTAATTCTTGATGTCGTGGACGCGGGCGTCGCCGAGCTGGCTGTCGCGCAGGCGCGAGACGGCGTCGTACTCGTAAAGGCCCTGGTGGGCCTTGGTGGTCGATTTGATATGCCACTCGATGATCGGCACCTTGAGGGCGTCGGCCACCTCCAGGGCGAGGGCCGTCTTGCCGGTGCCGGGCTCGCCCTTGATCAGCAGGGGACGGGAGAGGGTGATGGCCGCGTTGACGGCAATTTTGAGATCGTCCGTCGCCACGTAGCGCCGGGTTCCATCGAATTTCATCGGCGGGGGGTGGTCCTTGTCGGTTCAGAAGTGCTCAGGCGACATTAGAGGCCCGTGCGCAGCCGGGGCAAGTCGCCGGCTCCGTCCCGATGCCGCAAGGCCGGGTTTGCCTGCCCGGTAGGCGGCTGCCGCCTGGGCGAGCGATTCGCGACCGGGCGCTTTTCCTTTTCCCTATCGCAACTTAAGCCAGCCCGCAGAACGCCTTGACAGACGCTCCGGCTGCCGCCAATAGGAGGCGCCTAAATTCGCTTGTTACCCGCCGGTTGAGGGACCGGCCGTCTCTTCAAGCCTTTCGAAGGCCAGGATGGGCAAGCAAAGCGCCAAGAAGCCTACCAAGGCGAAGGCCCCCTCAGTGGCCCGCGCGGAACCAACGCGTGCCGTGAAGCGTAACGGCGCCATCGCCCTAAAAACGAAACCGGTCGCAAACAAGAAGGCCATCGAGAAGAAGCCTGCCGACAAGCAGGCAGTCGTAAAGCGGAAGGTTGCGGGGAAAAAGATGTCGGCACGCGCCAAGTCTTCGTCGATTGTGCTGCCTCCTGACTATCGTCCGAGTGAGGACGAGCCGTTCATGAACGAACGGCAGCGGATGTATTTCCGCCAGAAGCTCATGGCCTGGAAAGACGAGATCATCCGCCAGACGCGCGAGACGCTGGTCGGGCTGCACGAGGAATCGACGCAGCACGCCGATCTCGCCGACCGCGCCACCTCGGAGACCGACCGGGCGCTGGAGCTGCGTGCGCGCGACCGGCAACGCAAGCTCGTCGCCAAGATCGACGCGGCGCTGGCCCGCATCGAGGACGGCTCGTACGGGTTTTGCGAGGAAACGGGCGAGCCGATCGGTCTGAAGCGCCTCGATGCGCGCCCCATCGCCACCTTGTCGGTGGAGGCGCAGGAACGCCACGAGCGGCGCGAACGCGTCTACCGCGAGGACTGAGCGGGGCTTTCGCCCGCGCTCCTTGGCACCTTCAATCGTTGTCGGGCTTGCGCGGCGGCATCGGCGCGTCGTCGTCATCGTTGCGCGCTTGCGCACTGCGGGCGCGCTCCTCGGCCAGCTTTATCACGAACGTGCGCAGCCCTTCGAGGTCGCGCAGGCGCACCTGCCGCTGCGGGCTCGCCAAGGCGATGCCGCGGGCGCGCAGCGTCTTCACCGCCTGCGTGCGCAGCGCCGTCTCCGCCGCCTCGACGCTGATGCCGTCGACGAGCGGCACCGTCACGGAGAAGTTGAGGGCGTTGTCGCCGATGTCGTCGAAGGCGACCTGCGCGCCCCTGCCATTGCCGTCGGCGGCAAAGCCGCCCAGCCGCGCCGCGTCCTCGAGCGCTGCCTGCACCGCCTCGGGATCGCAGTCGTGCGGCACGCCGATGGAAATGGAAGCTTGCCGTGCCGTCGGCGCCTGTCCATGCGCATGCCCGGCAAGCGCCGAGGCGTACGGCACGTCGATGCCCTCGGCGCGCAGCGCCTTGAGGATGGCGGTGCGCAGCTCGGTCTGCGCCTGCAGCGAGCGATTGATGTCGGCGAGGTAGACGCGCACGGAGAATTCCAGCGCCTGGTCGCCGAGGTTGTCGAGAACGACGACGGGCGGCGGGTGGCGCAGAATGGACGTGTTCTGCTCCGCCACGTGCTGCAGCACCTTCATCGCGTGCTCGGGATCGGCCTGATAGGAGACGCGCACCTTCACCTTCAGCCGCCCCAGCAGGTTGCGATGCGTCAGGTTGACGACCGTCTGCGTGATCAGCTCCGAGTTGGGGACGATGAGGCTGGCGCGCCCGAACGTCTCGATCTCGGTGGAACGCACGGCGATGCGGCGCACGTAGCCTTCGCCTTCCTTGATGGAAATCCAGTCGCCGACCTTGATCGGCCGCTCGACGAGCAGGATCAGCCCGGAGACGAAGTTGTTGACGATGGACTGCAGGCCGAAGCCGATGCCGACCGACAGCGC
>CAZOOS010000311.1:0-2503 GCA_964581475.1 uncultured Hyphomicrobium sp. | reverse complement strand
GGACGCCTGCGCGATTATCAAGGCCACATCGATCGCGCCTCCACCCTGTTGCACAAACTGCAACCGGACCTGGTCGCCGGCGAGACCGTGTCGATACGCGAGGCCGATCTCAGCCGCTCCAATTGGCCGTTCATTCTGGCGATATGCGCCTCGGGCCTTTTCTGGGTGGGCATCGGCTGGGCCGTCGCCGCATTGGTGTAGAACCGCGCGGCACGCCACGATGATCAACGCGCGTTGTGATATGCCCGCGGCGAGATGACCGTCCATACGAGGATGATGAAGTCGCGGGCCAGCGACCAATTTTCTATGTAGAAGAGGTCATACTCGACGCGCTTTTGCATTTTGTCGGGCGTGTCGGTCTCCCCGCGCACACCGTGCACCTGGGCCCAACCCGTGATGCCCGGTTTGACGTTGTGGCGGCGCGCATACCTGGCAATGATATGCTCGTACTCCCGGTTGTGCGACAGCGCATGCGGCCGCGGGCCGACGAGCGACATCTCCCCCCTGATCACGTTGATCAACTGCGGAAGCTCATCGAGGCTCCAGGCGCGCAGCCATCGTCCGACGCGCGTCACGCGCGGATCATCTTGCGTGACCTGCGGAACGACACTCCCGTCATCGAGCGTCACCATGGTGCGAAACTTGATGATGCGAAACGCCTTCTGATTGAAACCGTAGCGGCGCTGCCGGAAGAAGATCGGGCCCGGGCTGTCGAGCTTGACGAGCACGGCTATGAGACCAAGCAGCGGGGCTAGCGCCACGAGGCCGAGCGTCGACAAAAGCAGGTCGAAGGCACGCTTCTGCAGCAGCTCGAAGCGCGACAGCGGCAGTCTGACGAGCTGCAGGCTGGCGATTGGCCCCAGCCGCGCCAACTGGGCGTTCGTATATTTTTGCAGCGCGTGGCCGGGCCCGAGATGGATCTCCGCCGGCAGGGTCAATAGCGACTCTATGCAGCCGTCGATCACCGCCTGATCCGACCAGGACGTGATGATGAAAATGGCGTCGGGCTCGAGCTGCCGGATACTGGGCAGGATGCCGACGAGCTCGCGTTGCAGCGCCTTCTGCCGGCCGACAGGCGTGCCGCTCAGAGCCGTCTCGCTTAGGAAGCGGCAGCCGATGATCTCAATGCCGCCCCTGCGCGGCTCATAGGACGCAAGGAACCGTTCGATCTCACCGGCATTGCCGATGAGGAATACGCGCTTCGTTGAGATCACCTGCGCCACTGCCGACCGATGGACGACCCGGACTGCCAAGTAGCGCAAGGCCAGCAGCGTCAGCAGCCCCGATACGTAATAGAGCGCAAACCAACCGCGTGAATAGAAGTCGGTCACCTTGCCCACGAAGCCGACGACGAGCAGGCAGACGAAGGTCACATTCCATAGTTGCGCCGTGCGTCGCGCATGCGGTGTCAGGCTGAGGAAGTGGCTGAGCTGGTACTCGCCGCGAAACAGGTTCGATATGACGACCACCGCGGCAAGCACGGCGCCAACGCGCAGAAACGACAGTACGTCGCCCGCGGAGGAATAGACGATCGCGTGGTATGCCACACCGGTCATCGCGGCCATCGCGACGATGGACACGGCATCGGCGAGACCGATCGCGATGGAAATGGCTTCGCCAGTCAGCTTCTTGCGGTTGCGGCGAACCCTGTCGGCGCCCGAGCGGGAGATGAGCGTATGACTCATAGGCCGTGATCTAGTCTCGTTGACGGTTCTGGCGGGGCACCAGCGACAAGGTTTGCGAGACTTGTGCCATTGCGGGGCTACGGGACCGAATTGTCCGGTTATCTCGACAGGCATCATACGGCCTGCCGCCGCATTGGCTCGTCTTCGGACCGCGAAGAAGCGTCCTAGGGTTAACGCGCGCTCCAGATTGGGCCGCACGCCCCCGACATCGAACGTTCGCGTCGAAGTGGGGCGAAGGAGTTCGCCCAGCAGCCACCACAGAAGCTTGCCGACGAGGGCAGCAGCTTTGCGCCCGCATCGCCGTTGCCGGTCGCTTGGTCGGCCGCGGGGGGCTGCGCCTGGAGCGATCCGCAACGCGTTCGAAGCGCCGGCGAGCAGTGGTCGGCACTTTCGTCACCCCGGCAAGCGGGCCGTGGTCGTCCCATGCGCACGCTCCTCGCCGCACACGGGTTGCACCGTTCGGCTGATGTCATGCATGCCGACGGCATGCCGCTCGCGTGACCTTGCTGTCTGTTTGTTTCTCTCGGCGCGCTCCCGCACCACGGGTGAGCAGTAGCTTACGACCGGGCCCCCGAGCTATGATCTGCTGCCGTGATCGACGGAGAGGCCCGTGTATCAAGCAGCATGGCGGCAGACGGCATACCGGTTCGCTGATCTCAAGGAACTGATGGCCAAGGCGACGCCGCTGCGCTCCGGCGACGTGCTGGCGGGCGTTGCGGCCACGAGCGCCGAGGAAAACGTCGCAGCCAAGATGGCCCTTGCGGACGTGCCGCTGAAGCGCTTCCTGGAAGAGTTGCTCATCCCCTACGAGAACGACG
>CAZOOS010000310.1:0-2522 GCA_964581475.1 uncultured Hyphomicrobium sp. | reverse complement strand
CCAACAATGACGCGCGCCCGAGACCGGCGCCTTGCCGCCCCTGAAGCAATTCGCATACGGATTGCCGAACCAGGTGGCAGGCAGCCCAGCCGGCGCGCCGAGGATCGACACATATGTCCAACACCAACAAGATGCTCATCGACGCCACCCATCCGGAAGAGACCCGGGTCGTGGTGCTTCGCAACGGCCGTGTAGAGGAATTCGATTTCGAATCCGCTGCCCGGAAACTACTCCGGGGAAATATCTATCTCGCCAAGGTGACGCGCGTAGAGCCGTCCCTGCAGGCGGCCTTCGTCGAGTATGGCTGTAACCGGCACGGCTTCCTCGCCTTCAACGAGATCCATCCCGACTACTACCAGATCCCCATGGCCGACCGTCAGGCGCTCCTCGATGAGGAAGCCGCCGCGGAAGCCGAAGAAGAAGCCGCCGTCGACGCCCACGCCGAGGCGCTGGCGCGTCGCCGCGCCACGTCATCGCCGACCGAGGACGAGGATTCGGTCGACGTCCTCGAGCCGCGCGAAGGCGGCGATCCGCCGCCGGAGGACGGCGACGACCATGACCACGCACACGATGGGGATGGCGAAGCGGCACACCGCACGCTCGCAGAATCAGCCCCGGCCGACGATCGCCTGCGGGCCGAATCCGACGTGGGCGAAGATTCCGGCGTCGCCGCCAACGAGAACACGGCCGACGACGACGCCTCCGAAGGCAGCCCCGAGGGGGCGCCGGCGGGCGCCAGAGAAGGCTCCGGCCGCGAAGAGGCCAACGCGGCACCTATCGAAGTGGAACGCGTCGAGCAGGTCGGCTCCGGCGAGGATGCTCTGGAAGAGCTGCCCTCGCGCCCGCGCCGCCGCCCGCGCAGCTACAAGATCCAAGAGGTCATCAAGCGCCGCCAGGTGATCCTGGTGCAGGTCGTGAAGGAAGAGCGCGGCAACAAGGGCGCCGCCCTCACCACCTACCTGTCGCTCGCCGGCCGCTACACCGTGTTGATGCCGAACACCGCCCGTGGCGGCGGCATCTCACGCAAGATCACGCAGCCGCAGGACCGCAAGCGCCTCAAGGCCATCGCCGCCGAGCTGGAAGTGCCGGAGGGCATGGGCCTGATCATCCGTACCGCCGGAGCGGCGCGCACCAAGCAGGAGATCAAGCGCGACTTCGAATACCTGCTGCGCCTGTGGGAGAGCGTTCGCGATCTCACCCTGCAGAGCCAGGCGCCGAGCCTCGTCTATGAGGAAGGCAACCTCATCAAGCGCTCGATCCGCGACCTCTATAACAAGGACGTCGACGAGGTGATCGTCGCCGGCGGAGAGGCGCACCGCGAAGCCAAAGACTTCATGCGCATGCTGATGCCGAGCCATGCCAAGAACGTCACCAACTATCAGGAGCCGGAACCGCTGTTCACGCGCTTCCAGATCGAACGGCAGCTGAACGCCATGTTCAGCCCGTACGTGACGCTGCGCTCGGGCGGCTACCTCGTTATCAACCAGACGGAAGCGCTGGTCGCCATCGACGTGAACTCCGGCAAGGCGACGCGCGAGTTCTCCATCGAGGAAACCGCGCACCATACGAACCTCGAGGCCGCCGACGAGATTGCCCGCCAGTTGAAGCTGCGCGACCTCGCCGGCCTCATCGTCGTCGACTTCATCGACATGGAGGAGAAGCGCAACAATCGCGCCGTCGAGCGCCGGTTGAAGGAAGCGCTGCGCTTCGATCGCGCCCGCATCCAGGTCGGCCGCATTAGCCACTTCGGCCTCCTGGAAATGTCGCGCCAGCGCTTGCGCACCGGCGTGCTCGAAGGATCGACGACGCAGTGCCCGCATTGCCAGGGCACCGGCATCATCCGCTCGACCGAGAGCGTCGCGCTGGCGGTGCTGCGCGGGCTCGAGGACACCATCATGGCCGGCACGCGCGCGCCGCTCATCGCCACCACGACGCCGTCCGTGGCTCTCTACATCCTCAACAACAAGCGTCCCTTCATCAACGACATGGAGGCGCGTCTCGGTCTGCAGATCATGGTCACCGGCAGCGACAAGCTGGCCGGCGCCAACTTCACCATCGAGAAGGGCACCGCTCCGGCGCAACCGCAGCGGCGCATCGAGCGCAACGTCGTCAACATGGAATCGGGCTTCGAAGGCGAGGACGAGAACGGCGACATCGAGGCCCGCGAGCCGCCATCGGCGGCGCCGCGTGAAGCTGCGGCGCGCCCGGATCGCGGCGAGCGCAGCGAAAGCGGAGAAGAGGGCGCGCGTCGTCGCCGCCGTCGCCGTCGCGGCGGTCGCGGTCGCGAGCGCCAGGACGGCAACGGCCGCTACGCGGACGACACCCGCGGCGGCAGCGTCGAGGACGTCGGAGGCGACGACGAAGCGCCGGAAGCCTACGAGCAGGGCGGCGTCGAGGATGCGCCCAACCAGCACGAACACGAGCGTACGGCCAGCGGACCGCGCGGCGAAGAAGGCGAGGGCGAACGCGCACGCGAGCGAGGCGGACGCAGCCGCCGACGCGGTCGCCGCGGCGGCCGCCGC
>CAZOOS010000309.1:0-2526 GCA_964581475.1 uncultured Hyphomicrobium sp. | reverse complement strand
AGATCAGCACCGACAGCCAGATGCAGCCGATGATGCGCGTGTGGCCGCGATAGCCGAGATACCGGGTGACGAAGCGGTACAGCCCGGACACCGCAAAGGTCGTGATGGTGAGGAAGGGCCCGCTGAAGAGAACCAGCGCGATGTACCAGTTGGACGGCACGTAGGCGGCGTTGTAGCGGATGGATATGGAGATCCACAGCGCCAGGGTGAGGAGCAGGAAATCGAGGCCGACGAGGATGATGCGTTTGTTGAGGCGCGGCAGCTCGAGCAGCCGCGAGCGCCACTCGGCCGGAACCGGAGGTTGCGGTCGGTCTTCGCTCATACTGCCCCTGATGCGCCCGCCAATGGATTATGGCAACGGGTGACAACCGCTCTTAGCCGTGCCCTGCAGAAGCATAGCAGAACAAAAAGGGTTGTATTGAGCCGGAGGGGCCCCTTTTTCGCCGTTACCACCGACTTTTCCGCGCCAATCCCGGCCGCCGGGCGCGTATCCGGCGCCTAACCAGCGCAAATGTTGTCTATGGGCTACATGCGGCGACGGGATTTTATGGCCGCCGCCAGCGTCCCCTCGTCCAGATAATCGAGCTCGCCGCCCATGGGCACGCCCTGAGCGAGACGCGAGACGACGATGCCCGCCGGCACCAAATGCTCGGTGAGATAGTGAGCCGTCGACTGGCCCTCGACCGTGGCGTTCAGGGCGAGCACGATCTCCTGCGCCTCGCCACCCTCGGCACGCTCGATGAGGCGCGCGATATTGAGGCGGTCGGGCCCGATGCCGTCCAACGGCGACAGGTGACCGCCGAGCACATGGTAGAGGCCGTTGACCACGCCGGCGCGCTCCAGCGCCCAAAGATCGCCGATCTCCTCGACGACGACGATCATGCTGCGATCACGGCGCGGGTCCTGGCAAAGGCTGCAGGGCGACACCGTGTCGAGGTTGCCGCAACTGGGGCACTCGACGATCTTGTCGACGGCCACGGCAAGGGCCTCGGCGAGCGGCACGAGCAGATCGTTACGCCGCTTGATCAGCGCCAGCGCCGCCTTGCGAGCCGAGCGCGGGCCAAGCCCCGGCAACCGCCCCAGCAATTGCACGACGCGTTCGATTTCTGGTCCGGAGACTTTGCGTGTCATGTCGCTGCGTCGTGAGTTATGTCGGCCTAAATTGCCATCCGATCACGGATGGATCTGATGCAGGTCAAATGCTCGATCCGTCGCTTATGCACTAATTGCCAATGCGCCGGTATCTTTGGTTGAGACCCCATTCGGGGTAACTTGCGCTCACACAAACAAAGGGGCTCATCCCTGCTTTCCCTGGGAGGATAATTATCATGCAGCTTATCGTGAAACCGGAAACGCCGAGCGCCGCTCTTGCACGCGTCGGCCAGAACATCAAGATCCGCAACCGCTACGACAACTTCATCGGCGGCCAGTGGGTGCCCCCGACCAAGGGCCAGTATTTCGAGAACCGCACGCCGATCTCCGGCGAACTCGTCTGCGAGATCGCCCGTTCCACCGCCGAGGACATCGACAAGGCGCTCGACGCTGCGCACGCCGCCGCCGACGCCTGGGGCAAGACGTCCCCCGCCGCCCGCGCCGCCGTTCTCTTCAAGATCGCCGACCGCATGGAGGCGAACCTGCCGGCGCTGGCGACCGTGGAGACGATCGACAACGGCAAGCCGATCCGCGAGACGATGGCTGCCGACCTGCCGCTCGCTGTCGACCACTTCCGCTACTTCGCCAGCTGCATCCGCGCGCAGGAAGGCTCGCTGTCGGAGATCGACGAGACGACCATCGCCTATCACTTCCACGAGCCGCTCGGCGTCGTCGGCCAGATCATCCCGTGGAACTTCCCCATCCTGATGGCGGTGTGGAAGCTCGCTCCCGCGATCGCCGCCGGCAATTGCGTGGTGCTCAAGCCGGCCGAGCAGACTCCGTTCTCCATCATGGTGCTGATGGACCTCATCGGCGACCTGTTGCCACCCGGCGTGCTCAACGTCGTCAACGGCTTCGGCGTCGAGGCCGGCAAGCCTCTCGCTCAGAGCCCGCGCATCTCCAAGATCGCCTTCACCGGCGAGACGACGACGGGCCGCCTGATCATGCAGTACGCGTCGGAGAACATTATCCCCGTCACGCTGGAGCTGGGCGGCAAGTCGCCGAACGTCTTCTTCGCCGACGTTTACAACGAGGACGACGCGTTCTTCGACAAGGCGCTCGAGGGCTTCACCATGTTCGCCCTCAACCAGGGCGAGGTTTGCACCTGTCCCTCGCGCGCCCTCGTGCAGGAGAGCATCTACGACGCCTTCATGGAGCGCGCCATCGAGCGCGTGAAGAAGGTAGTCCAAGGCAGCCCGCTCGATCCCAACACGATGATCGGCGCCCAGGCCTCCTCCGACCAGTTGGAGAAGATCCTCGCCTACATCAACATCGGTCAGGGCGAAGGCGCCAAGGTGTTGACCGGCGGCAAGCGCGCACAGATCGGCTCCGGCTTCGAGAACGGCTACTACGTCCAGCCGACGGTGCTCGAGG
>CAZOOS010000308.1:0-2541 GCA_964581475.1 uncultured Hyphomicrobium sp. | reverse complement strand
GCTCGGCGGCCGGGTTATCGCCGTCGACGTTGCCGAAGTTGCCCTGCCCGTCGATGAGCGGGTAGCGCACGGCAAAGTCCTGGGCGAGGCGGGCGAGCGCGTCGTAGATCGCCTGGTTGCCGTGCGGGTGATAATCGCCCATGGCGTCGCCGACGATCTTGGCGCACTTCAGAAAGCCGCCGTCCGGCGTCAGGCGCAACTGGTGCATGGCATAGAGGATGCGCCGGTGCACGGGCTTCAAGCCGTCGCGCACGTCGGGCAGCGCGCGGTGCATGATGGTCGACAGCGCGTAGGCGAGGTAGCGCTCTTCCAGCGCCACCCTGAGGTTGATCGGCTCGTAGCCGTCGGGGCCGGGCAGAATCGGTTTTTTAGTCATGAGGATGGGCTAGCGCGGCCCGCCGCCCCCGGCAAGACCCAGGTTGTGGATGCACGCGCCGAGCGGTGCAAAGTTACGGTCCCCGGCGACAGGCGCATTCCCGGGCGCCGAGCGCCGCTGCATGCGGTTGCCGCGCTCACACCTGCGGCTCGTCGATAAACGGCGTCGGGTCGGCATAGCGTTGCAGGGCATTCGGATCCTCGATCCAGATCGTCCGCCCTTCGACGCGCACGCCGTACGCGCGCAAATGCGCGAACCCGCGCGCCAGATTTTCCGGTGTCATGCCGAGCCGCAGCGCCAGCGTCTTCTTGTCGATCGCGAGGTCCAGGCGCCGGCGCTTCGGCGTGCGCCGGTGCATTTCGTGGATCCAGTTGGCCAGCCGCTCGGCGGAGGAGCGCAGCTTCAGGTTCTTGATCTCACGCGTCTTGTCGCGGCTGGTGCGCGCCATGGCACTGAGCATGGCGAGGCAGAACGCATTGTCGGTTTGCAGGAGCGCACGGATGGCCTCCGCGGGAAGCATCAAGATGCGGCATGGCCCCTCCGCGCGGATGGTGGAAAGCGGCACCTCGTTGCGCACCACGGCCGACAACGGAAAGGCGGCTCCGGGTTTCAATAAGAACAGCGTCGTCTCCCGGCCGTGATGGACGCTGGCCGCCGTCGCCGTCCCCTCGAAGAGCACGTACAGCAAGTCGCAGCGTTGCCCTTCGGTCACCAGCGTTGAGTGACGCGGGAACAGCGACATGACCGCCGACGCCAACGCCTTTTGCAGGCTGGTTTCGGCCAGATCCCTGAAGAGGGCGTGGGCGCCAATCTCTCTGAGGTCGTACTCCACATTCGGGCTCCACACTTTGAGAAGCCGTGGGCGCCGCAAGTCTAGACGACATTACAAACATCGCCCGCGGTGCCTGTGAATATGGATAAACGGACTAAATATTCCGGCCGCGAGCCGACATTTATCAAGAGACCGTAATACTAATATCAATAGAGAGGCCGATATTTTCAGAATTACTTCCAACATACCTCAATTGAGAGGTGTCTTTACCACCACTGTTGCTCGCATACAACCAACTGGACTCGGGATCATCCATACGCTCACCTGCATGTCAGCCGGCCGAACGGGTCACGCCCCGGGGTCGGCCGACTTTGGCGAGTGGAGGGGTTGGGCACTGATCGCGGAGGCAAAGAGCGGTTGCCGCGGTCACGAGTAGAGTAACGGGAGTAGCGTCAATGCGTAAGTTCAGCGTGTTCTCGATATTGGTTGCAGCAATCGCGGCCATCGCCTCGACAGCGGCTCGTGCGGACGGCGTTCCCGAGCAATACGCGGCGCCGGTTGTCCTCACGCCCACGAGCTGGACCGGCTTTTATGTCGGTGTGCAGGGCGGCTACGGCTCGAGCGACCTAGACTGGACGCTTCCCGTCGCTCAGTTCTTTGGCAATGCGGGGCAGCGTTTCTCAGCCGACGAAGAGGACGCCGTCGCCGGCGGCCATGCGATGCTCATGTATCAGATGGGACCGCTCGTGGTGGGAGGCGAAGTTGCCTACAACGCAACGTGGATTGAACACGATGTCGCGGGCCCCTTTCCGCAGTTTCCATTTGATCGGTTCCACACGAACATCCGGAACTACGCGACGGCGACCGGTCGCCTCGGTTTCGCGACAGACAAATGGCTGCTGTACGTCGACGGCGGCTACGCCACTGCAAAGGTCGGCCTCGACGCCGTTTCGGGTGTACCGGTGGCCGGCGTCGTTGAAAACTCCGAGCGCCGGCACGACGGCTGGACGCTCGGCGGCGGCATCTCATACATGATCGATCCGCATGTCGTTCTCGGTATCGACTACGAGCACGTAAAGCTTGACGGAGAGCGCCACGAAGCGCGGTCAACGGGCACGGTCCTCAATGTGCCCTTCAGTGCCGATACTGGCGACATCGAGCTGCAGGTCGTAACGGCACGCTTGAGCATCAAACTTGATCGCGACGTTGCTCCGGCGCCGCTCAAGTAGCGCGACCTCAACACTAAGTGGGGCGGGCCCTGATCCACGCCCAGAGCTCACCCCACGCGGAGGCCGGACGCGTTGCGCCCGGCCTTTATTTTTGGGGTTGGGATGCAGTGCGAGGCCAGCAAACACGGGGGATGCGACATGCAGCTTGCTTTCTCGGCGCTGAG
>CAZOOS010000307.1:0-2544 GCA_964581475.1 uncultured Hyphomicrobium sp. | reverse complement strand
TTGTCGTAGTTCCAGCTCGGCTCGGCGGTGCACAAGATGAGCTTCGGCGCTTCCGTCGGATGCTGCTTCATCGCCTCGGCGACACCCTCGAAGTACAGCACCTGGCCGGCATCGAGATACTGTGCGAGCTGGATGTCGGCACCCCAGATCCACCAGTTGTGCGGCAGGCGGATGGCGAAATAGCTGCGGTGCTGCGGGCACAGCCAGCCACCGATGCGATTTTCCGCAGCGTGACCGAAGCGCGCCTTGCAGAACATGTGGTCGAACGAGCTGAGCCCGTCGTACCAGTCGTGGTTGCCGGGCAGCACGAACAGCAAGCGGCGCCAGTTGCCGTCGGGGGCGGGCGGCAGCGCCGTCGAGTACGGCATGGCGAAGCGCTCGCGGTAGGCGGTGCGCGTCGGGAAGGGATACACTTGGTCGCCGCCCATGATCAGCAGCTTGGCGGCGGGCAACGAGCCGACGCCCTCGAGGTCGATCTGCGGCTGGCTGATCAGCGAGGCGACCGCGTAGGTGGAATCGAAGCCGTCGCCGAGGTCGGCGACATAGTCGACCCACACCGTCTCACCATCGCCGAGCTGGCGCAGGTCAGAATAGTTATAGCGCCCGACGACCGTCTTCATGATCTCCGGCGCGAAGCCGTCGATTGTCGCCTGCATGATGCGCTGGTCGGCGTACTGCCCGAAGATCTCGGACACGATGGAGCGCCAGCCGGTGCTGACCAGATGGGCGGGGCTGTACCAGCGCACCATCTTGGGGAGCGCTTTGAGATCGATCTCCCCCGAACCGTCGGCCATGCCGAACCCCCCCACGCAACTTCTTATAGGAACGAGCCCCCCGGCCCGTACTCACTTGGAACGAGTCTAGGTTGGCTACCGAGAGGAGTCCAGAATGGCGGCGCGGCCGTGGCGGGATGTGTTGCCGGGCGGGCGCATCCGGCCAGCACCTTGCTCCGCGCAAAGATCACCCGTCTGACGAATGCCGTCCCGGTGTGGCCCGAACGGTATTGTCGCGCGGGCGGAGCCGTCTTACGCACGCAAACAGCGGGGTCCATATCGCAGGAGAAAGCCCGATGAAGATGAAAGCTGCCGTCCTCGTGCTCGGCCTGGCCGCCGCCGGGGTTCTGCTGGCGCCGGTCGCCGGCTTCGTGGGCTCTGCCGAGGCCGCCCGTTGCGTCACAAAACGCGGCAAAGGCTGGGCTTGGACCGAGGGCGCCGCCCGCTTCCAGGCGTGGGAGATTGTGGCCCAGCTCAGCGGCAACTGGCCGATCCAAACCGATACCTTCCGCAACGAGCGATACAAGTGCAGCAAGGACGGCAGCGGCTACACCTGCCTGTCGTGGATCGACGTCTGCAAGTCCTAAGGCGAACAGGCCGGCGCTCCGTCAGGGTCTGCTGCCGCGCTGAACCGCGGCGGCGTGGCAGACGGCGCGCAGACTGATTAACGTTAAACCCAACGCGAGGGGCGCCGCGGCCGCTAAACAACAGCGCGAGGCGCCGGCAAACCTCGACATAATTCGCTCACCCGCACATGCTCCGGTGCAGCGACATAGGACAGGCTAGGAGGTGCGTTGTGTTCGGCCGCGGTACCAATCCAGATCAAAAAACGCCTAGCGCAGCCGCGCCCTCGTCTCCATCCGGTCCCCTGACCCCACCATCGCGCGACTTCACTTCAACATCTTCACCGATGATGAGCCCGTCGAAGCCCGCCTCCGTCATCGGCGCCGACCTTGCGATCGTCGGGCAGAAGATCACGCTCGTCTGCCAAGGCGCTCTCGTGGTCGCCGGCGAAGTGTCCGGCGACATCCACGGCGACGACGTCACCGTCGGCGAGACAGGCAAGGTCAACGGCACGGTAAGCGCCCGCAACCTGTCGATCCACGGCGAAATCAACGGCGAGCTGCGCGGAGAGACGGTAGCGCTCTATTCCACTGCCCGCATCAACGGCGACATCGTGCAGAAGAACCTCGTCATCGCCGAAGGCGCGCGGTTCGACGGGCGGGTGCGCAGCGCCAAGGACGCGAGCGACTGGCAGCCGGTGCTCGACGCCGACACGCATCGCAGCGGCGTCTAGGGCTCGTCGTCAAATCAAGCTGAATTCTTGTCGAGACCGGTGATGCGGTCGAGCAGCCGCGCCTTGCGCGTCCGCTTGATCTCGGTGCCGGGTGCGGCCTCGCCCGCCGGCGGCGGCTCGCCGTCGGACGCGTGCTCGACGCGCGTCTCGCCCGCGGCGGCGTCGAGCGCTTTGAGGAACCCGCTCACGCGGCGTGGCTCGCCCGCACCGGCATTGCCGTCGGCGGCCGGCGACTCGTCGCCTTCCTGACGCACGAGGCGGGCAACGCGCGGATCGTTGATGCGCTCGGCCAACGGCCGCTTGGCATCGGCGGCCGGCGTCGCGGAGCGGCGTGACGGCCCCGAAGCCGGCATGGTGCCGGAGCCGAGGCTGCGCATCTCTTCCCAGGAATAGGCCGCCTGCCGCCCCCACTTTTCCTTGCCGGCCTCAATGTCGGCGCCCCACCCCTGGATGGTGCCCCGACGCTCGTCGGTG
>CAZOOS010000306.1:0-2574 GCA_964581475.1 uncultured Hyphomicrobium sp. | reverse complement strand
GCGAGGCCAGCAAACACGGGGGATGCGACATGCAGCTTGCTTTCTCGGCGCTGAGCGCGCATTTTCCCGCATCGATTTTTGGCCGGATGACGAGCCGCGGCGCATTAGGCACAGTCCATCGCCCCGATTCTTTGAAACCTACCATCAACCGAAAACACACGGCCGGTCCCGTAACGGAGACGTGCGGCCCGGTCTCGTTAGCATTGTATAGCCTCTTAGGATCGCATCTCATGACCAACGGCACCGTGAAATTCTACAACGCCCAGAAGGGCTACGGCTTCATCGCTCCGGACGGCGGCGACAAGGACGTCTTCGTGCACGCCAGCGCCCTGGAGCGCGCCGGCATCCACAGCCTCAACGAAGGCCAGAAGGTTTCCTTCGAAGCCGGCGAGGACCGCAAGAGCGGCAAGATTTCGGTGCAGAGCATCGAGCTGCGCTAAGCAGCCTCAGACCCGGCCGGCGCGCTTAACAAGCCGCCGGCCGATTTCGTTTCGCATGAGCATCGATTTTCCCAGCTACACGCGCCCCGAGCTCATCGCCGACGGCTGCGTGCACGCCATCGGCGTCATCGCCGGCCTCATCGCCGCGTCGATCCTCATTGCCATCGCCCTGACGTATCTCGACCCCGGCGCCGCCGCCGCCGTCGTCATCTATGCGCTCGGCATGCTGGCCGTGTTCTGCTTCTCCGCCGCCTACAACATGACGCGCGGGCCGCGCCGCTGGCTGTTGCAGCGCTTCGACCACGCCGCCATCTACGTCAAGATCGCCGCCACCTACACGCCCTTCGCCGCCTTGAAGCTGGGCGGCCTCGCCGGCTTTTCCCTGCTCGGCGTCGTGTGGGGCATCGCCGTGTTCGGCGCCGCCGCCAAGCTGATCATGCCGGCGCAGTTCGTGCGCACCTCGTATGTGCTGTACCTGGCGCAGGGGTGGGCGTGCGTGTTCGCGCTGCCGCCGCTGATGGAGGCGCTGTCGGCGACGGCGCTGGCGCTATTGCTGACCGGCGGCGTGCTCTACACGGTGGGCGTCGTCTTTCACCTGTGGCAGCGGCTGCCCTATAACAATGCCATCTGGCACGGCTGCGTGCTCATCGCCTCGGCCTGCCACTTCGCCGCCGTGCTCGACGCTGTGGTATTCTCTTAGTCCTTGCACGCACGCCCATGGGATCAACGCGCATGCGCCTCGCCGCCGCCCTCCTCGCCGCCACGCTGCTCGCCGCCCTCTCCTCCACCCTGGCGCTCGCCGCCCTGAAGCCCGGGGTCACGGCGCCGAGCTTCACCGCCCGCGCCTCGCTCGGCGGCAAGGAGTTCGACTTCTCGCTCAGCGAGGCGCTGAAGAAAGGCCCGGTGGTGCTCTACTTCTATCCCGCGGCCTTCACCCCCGGCTGCACCATCGAGGCGCGCGAGTTCGCCGAGGCGACCGACAAGTTCGCCGACCTGGGCGCCAGCGTCATCGGCGTCAGCGCCGACGACATCGACGTCTTGTCCAAGTTCTCGGTGAGCGAGTGCCGCAGCAAGTTTCCGGTGGCCGCCGACGCTGCCAAGGACATCATGGCCGCCTACGACGCCGTGCTGCCCGGCAAGCCGGAGTACGCCAACCGCACGTCCTACGTCATCGCGCCGGACGGCCGCATCCTCTACGAGTACACCGCGCTCGATCCCAGCGCCCACGTCGAGAACACGCTGGCGGCGGTGCAGCGCTGGAAGGCCGAGCAGAAGTAGCGCAACGGCTCCGCCAAGACTTTCTTGCTGGCTCGCCTCCGGCAAGACTAGGCCGGCTGGTAAAGCACCATGATGACGGCGACGAAGACCAAGATGGTCACCAGCGGCACAATCCACTGCGGGCGCGGCTTCTTGCGCGGCAGAATCTGAGCGATCGGTTGTCCTGTCATCGTCCGGCTGTAACACCCGCCGCCCGCCGCGCCTAACGGTTTCGCACGGCGCGCTTACCGTTGCGGCAGCGGCGCGGTGCGGAACAGGGTGACCCGCAGCCCGCCGTGCAGCACCGGCGCGGCCGTCAGCGTAAACGGCAGCCCCGTCGCCTTGGCCAGCGCGTCGTCACTCGTAATCAGCCCCACGCGCCAGCCGGCAAAGCGCGTCAGCAGCGTGTGCCCGAGCGCGCGGTAGAGCGATTTCACCCGCCCCTTGTCGCCGACGCGGTCGCCGTACGGCGGGTTGACGATGACGAGCCCGGGCCGCCCGGCCGGCGCCACCAGGTCCTCGATCGCCCGCTCGTGAAACTCGGTGAAAGCCGCGACCCCCGCCCGCGCGGCATTGGCGCGGCTCATGCGGATGGCGCCGGCATCGCGGTCGCTGCCGTAAAACCGCGCCGCCGGCGTGACGGGCACGTGCGCCGCGCGCATGCGCGCCCAGGCCGCCGCATCGAAGCCCGCCAGCTGCTCGAACGCAAACGGACGCCCCCGCCCCGGCGGCAGCCCGGCGGCGATCTCCGCCGCCTCGATGACGAACGTGCCCGACCCGCACATGGGATCGACCACCGGCTCGCGGCCGTCAAACCCGCACTGGCGCAGAAACAGCGACGCCATGGTCTCGCGCATCGGCGCCTTGGCGACGGCCT
>CAZOOS010000305.1:0-2578 GCA_964581475.1 uncultured Hyphomicrobium sp. | reverse complement strand
TCGCGCATGCCGTGCCAGGTGGCGAACCCGGCAATGAGCAGCAGCATGATCGAGGCGATGCCGATGAGCGTATTGCGCCCGAGCAGATAGTCGGTCGCGCGGCCCCACAGTGAGCGCGCATTCTGCGTCGTCGCTGCCATGTCGGTCCCCCGTCAAGATCGTCACCTTGTATAGGCCGATATAGGAAAAACCCGCGTTTGTCCTGCGTTTGCCGATTTGCTGCGCTTTGCGACGCCTCGCCGTATCGTCGCCGCCACGCCATAACGCAGCGGGGGCCGGAAGGGTTGTGGGCTGCGGGAGCGAGGCATACTCTTTTGCACTGCAGCGCGTGGCATGAGGCGCATGACATGGCCGAGAACGCATTCGATTTTGAAGCTCTGGTGAGCGGCGGCTACCCGCTGCAGCGGTTCGAGCCCGATCAGCGCATCTTCACCCAGGACGACGAGGGCCGCGCCATGTACGTCGTCCGCTCCGGCAAGGTGGCCATCATGGCGGGCGGGGCGGTGCTGGAAAGCATTGGCCCGAACGGGATTTTCGGCGAGATGGCGCTGATTGACGGCTCACCGCGCAGTGCCACGGCGATCACCCGCGAGCCGACCGAGGTGGCGGTCATCGACGAGCGCGCCTTTCTCTACCTCGTCGAGCGCAACCCCGGCTTCGCCCTCGACCTCTTGCGGCGGCTGGCGAAGCGCCTGCGGCGCATGAACGAGAGCCTATGACGCCTTGGTCGTGATGACGCCGGGGCGGGACATCACGTAGTCGACGTAGCCCTTGCCGCGATGGCCGAAGTCGCACACCTCGGGATGCAGGATCTCGGCGAGGATTTCGGCGCTCTCGACGAGGCGCGGCCCGGGACGATTGAAATAGGCGTTCCCGTCGGCGAGGTAGACGTGGCGGTCGCGCACCGCGCGCAGGTTTTGCCAGATTTCGTAGCTGACCAGCGGCCTCACCTCCCGCCGCGTCACCTCAATGTCGTAGCCGCAAGGCGCAACGAGGATCACGTCCGGGTTGCCGGCGGCGACCTCCTTCCAGGTGATCCATGGCGAGGGCTCGCCCGTCGTACCGAACAAGCTGACGCCACCGGCGATGTCGATCAGCTCCGGCATCCAGTGCCCACCCGACATGGGCGGATCCACCCACTCGATGAAGGCGAGCTTCTTCTTTGGCCGCCCGGCGACCTTGGCGGCGATGGCGGCAAAGCGGTCCTGCATTGAGGCCACGAGTTTCTTGCCGGCCTGCGGACGGCCGATGGCTGCGGCGACGCGGGCGATGTCGGCGTAGATGTCCGCCAGGGTGTGCGGGCGCATCGACACGATGCGCGGCTCTCCGTGCACGAACTGGCACACGGCGCGCTCCACATCGGCGAGCGACACGGCGCAGACCTCGCACTGATCCTGCGTGAGGATGACGTCCGGTTTCAGCTTTTCCAGCGCTTCGGCGTTGACGTCGTAGACCGCGAGGCCGTGCTCGACGAGCGAGCGAACGGCCTTGTCGACATCGGCGCTCGAACCTTCGACGCGGAACTTCGGGCGCGTGATCGCCGGTAGCTTGAGCACCGAGGGCGGGTAGTCGCATTCGTGCGAGCGCGCGACCTGCAGATCTCCAGCGCCGAGGGCGTTCAAGATCTCGGTTGCGCTGGCGATGAGCGAGACGACGCGCGGATGGGGGGAGCCGTTCTTTGCCATGACGATGTGATCGCACCATGGGACCAGCGTTGCAAGGAACAGACACCCGCTCAGGCGCGGGCGATACCGGCCGGCGCCAAGTCCGCAAGGTGAGCGTGCAAGGCGGCGACGACCTGTGCGCCTTCGCCGACGGAAGCTGCCACGCGCTTTATCGAACCCGAGCGAACGTCACCGATAGCGAAAACACCTGCGATGTTCGTTTCCAGGTTCTTGCGCCCTGATCCGTTTCCATTCGCGCCCGTCAGGATGAAGCCCTTGTCGTCGAGATTGAGCCCGGAGTTGCGCAGCCAGTGGGTATTGGGGTCGGCACCGATGAAAAGGAAAAGATGGCGGATCTCGCATCGCTCCTCGGCGCCGTTTTGACGCCAGCGGATGGCTTCCAGGCGGCCATTGCTGCCCTCAAGGCCGGTCACTTCCGCTTTCGTCAGAACCTCGACGTTGGCAAGACCGCGGATGCGGTCGACCAGATAGCGCGACATGGTCGCTTCCAGACCGCCGCCCCGGACCAGCAGCCACACCTTCTTGGCGCGGCTGGCGAGATAGACGGTTGCCTGGCCGGCGGAGTTGCCGGCACCAACGAGCGCCACCTCCTGGCGGGCGCACAGGTTGGCTTCGAGAGGCGATGCCCAGTAGTGCACGCTCGTCATTTCGAACTCGGGCAGGTTCTCGACGTTGAGGCGCCGATAGCGGACACCGCAAGCCAGAACGATCGTGCGGGCGCTGACGCGCTCCTCACTGGCCAATTGCAGCAGCAACGGCGCTTTCCCGGGACGCGTCTCGAGGCGCTGCGCCTCGCAAGGAATGACGATGTCGGCGCCGAACTTCACCGCCTGGTTATAAGCCCTTCCCATCAGCGCCATCCCCGAGACGCCAGTAGGAAAGCCGAGATAGTT
>CAZOOS010000304.1:0-2589 GCA_964581475.1 uncultured Hyphomicrobium sp. | reverse complement strand
CGGGAGCCGGACCTAGCAGTCCGCACACGCGCACCCTGTAACCCGGGGAACTTACGCGTCAGCCCTTGACCGCAAGGGCGAGGCGCGCGGCACCGAGGATGGCGCCGGAATTTTCCGGCGTCCCCGCCTGCAGCAGCACGACGACGCCGTCGAAATCCTTGTAACGATCCGACGGAACCGTTCGCGTGACGGCGCTGCCGCTCCATTCGGCGATGGGCACGATGTCACGCACGATGTTGGTGTAGGTCAGCTTCTCGCGCGCGTTCTCACCGCGGCCGACGGCGACCTCGCGCGAAGCGAAGTACGGCAACAGCACAATCGTGGCTTTTGCCACCGCACCGCTTGCCGCCGCACCCACGGACACGACGATATCGTCGCCCGCTCGCTCGGCGCGTACCGGAACACTCAGGTTCGCCGTCGTCTCGGCGGATGCGTCGATCGCCCGGCGGTTGGCGCCGTTGGCGTGCTCGCTGCCGTTGACCACCGCCTGCGGGGTGTAAACTTGCCCATCGCCGCGCGCGCGCGCGTAGGCATATTGGCGCTCGGTGAAAGCGTGCTTGGCGAACGTGTCCTTCCAGCCGAGCCGGTCCCAGTAGTCGACCGGCAGCGACAGGACGATGAACTGCGGATCGTCGGCGAGTTTGGCGAACAAGCGGTCGGCCGGCGGGCAGGACGAACAGCCCTGACTGGTGAACAGCTCGAGCACAGTGGGCGGACCGGCGGCGGCGCCGGTGGCGAGATAACCGATGCTTGTCGCCGCCAGAAGGGCGGCAAACGTACGTGCGTGCCGATGCCCGCGCATGCGCGTGCTCCTTGAGCTCAGTGGTTTGTCTGCTGTGCTCGTATTCGGCGGCCGGCGGTATTCGTTACCCGACGCGGCAGACGACGGGCCATGGCGGCTGGGGGGTGCGCCTCACTCTACGCCAAACCCGGTGCGATGCAGGTCGCTGAGCGTACCGCGCAGAGGGACGCGCGTGGCGCCGAGGATGGCGCCCGGCCTTTCCGGGGTGCCCGCCTGCAGCAGCACGACGACACCGTCGTACTGCGCCGTGTTCTGCAACTGCAGCTTCTGCTTCACCGCTTTGCCGTTCCAACGCCCGACCGGAATGATATCGCGCACGAGATTGGCATACCGGAGGGTCTCGCCGCCGCGCATGGGGATTTCGCGCGAGGTCATGAATGGCAAGAGGGTGATCATCGCGCCACCGTCGACGGCGCGTTTGCTGGCGCCGACGGAGAGCGCGATCTCGGTTCCGGTCACAACCGCCTTGACGGGGACCGACAGCACGCCGGCGGTCTGCGCGATGGCGTTGTCGATCTCATCCTGGTCGGAGCCCTCCGCCTCGGCGGCGCCGTTGACCATCGCCTGCGGCGTGTAGAGCACTCCCTCGTGGCGTACATCGGCGTACGCCATCTGCCGGTCGGTGAACGCCGGTTTGGCCAGCGCGTCCTTGCGGCCCGGCCTGTCGTATGAATCGACCGGCATCACCAGCGTGATCAGGTCGGGATCGCGCGCGAGCGTCACGAACAGCTCATCGGCAGGGGGGCATGAGGAGCAGAACGGGCTGGTGAACAGCTCGAGGACGGCGCGCGGCGCCGCCTCGGCATTGCCGGCGAGCGCAAGCAGCGCGGCGAGCGCGAATGTAATCCAACGCATACTAAGAACCCTCGATTACGCGCCGCCCAATCGGCAGTGTTCCTCCCAATCGCGGCCTCGATACGGCAGCATTGCGGGTAGGCGGTTAACGTCCCTTCTCGCAAGACCGACGGAGCTTGAGCGAGGGGCCAGCGCACGCCATATTCGGGCCATGCCCCCTCCCCCCAAGGACCCCGACAGGATCCCTAAACCGCGCCCCTCGCGCGTCAGGTCCGGCAAGCCGACGCCGCCGCCGCTGGAAACAGCCGCCGGTACGCCGGAGGTGCGCGCGCGCGGTAAGGGCGGCCGCAAGCGGGCCGAGCAGACGGCGGCCCCCGGCCTGAGCGAGGCCCCGCAGGCCGGGTTCGCTTTCCCGCACGGTTTACGTTCGGTGTCAGACCCGGAGGGTCAGACACCGCGCGGCGGCACTGGCAACCCCACAGGTGTCCGGCCCTCCGGAGACGCGGCGCGACCGTCGTACGATGGCGAAGAGACGCACAAGCCGCTGCCGGCGCTACGCCAGCAGGGGCCGCTGCCGCCCATGGGCGGAGCGCCGATCGGCAAGTATCTCGACGCGCTCCTGGCCAAGCCGGAGCAGCGCTCGGCCGGCGCCAAGGAGCTGCTGCAGGCGCAGCCGATGCTGGCCGCGCATCCGCTCGTCTCCGGCAACCAGCCGATGTTCATGCCGCACCGGCCGGAGCGCCCGGACAAGTCCGAAGGCGGCATCCGTTTCCAGCTCCAGTCCGAGTACACGCCCAAGGGCGACCAGCCAACGGCCATCGCCGAGCTGATCGCCGGCGCCAACGAAAAAGAGCGCAGCCAGGTGCTGCTCGGCGTCACCGGCTCGGGCAAGACCTTCACCATGGCCAAGGTGATCGAGGGCACGCAGCGGCCGGCGCTGATCCTTGCCCCCAACAAGACGCTCGCCGCGCAGCTCTACGGCGAGTTCAAGA
>CAZOOS010000303.1:0-2596 GCA_964581475.1 uncultured Hyphomicrobium sp. | reverse complement strand
GGGCCAATTGAGAGAAAAGTGAGGCTTGAGAGTGCGCCGGTTTGGCCGCCGAGGCCAGAGGCGGCGGCTAAATGCGGATCGCAGCTTCGACGGTTGCCGGACGTGGTGCGGAGGAGTAGGCGGGGTCGTTTTGAGCCGGGGCGGAGAAAGCGGGCTGCGCGTTCTCCTCGTCGATCGAGGCATACAGTAGCGTCGCTGCGGCCGCGATGGTTACGAACAGGATGACGATACCGAGCAGCGTCCGCTTCAGCGCCCATTGAAGGGTTGGCGTCCGCAGCGCCACAACGTTCGCACCCTCAACGCTGGCGGGCGTCGTGGTCGTCGACATGGCTATTCGCACTCTTTCAAAATGTGGAAGTGACTTGGCGTCCCCCGGGACGGCCCGCGATGCGAACCGCCTTATGCGCACCATCCATGTAAGAGCGCGGGTCCTGGGTCAAGGGCTGTCGAGGGGGGACCTGACGATCTCATTTAAGCGTTGTGGCGGCGCCACGCCCGCTGGCGCAGAGGCAAATTGTGACGCCTGGCGAGGCAGGCGGCGACTACACTGTGGCGCGGGCCTTGCGGGCCATTTCGACCGTCGCCTGCAGGTCGACCTTGCCCGAGGCGAGGACCGGCACGGCGGCGACGACGAGAATTTCCTTCGGCACCCAGAGGTCGGGGAAGCCCTCGCGCCGGGCGTGGGCCAGCAGGACGTCCTTGCTGGCGTCGGGCTTGTCGGTGACGAGAAGCAGTTGTTCGCCCTTGCGCGGGTCGGGGAAGCTCAAGACGACGTGCTGGGCGTCGCTCCACAGGCCGCAGGCCAGCGTCTCGACGGCTGCCAGCGAGACCATCTCGCCGCCGAGCTTGGCGAAACGCTTGGCGCGCCCGCGGATGGCGATGAAACCGTCGTCCATGGTGACGATGTCGCCGGTGTCGTGCCAGCCTTCGCGGGGCGCGACGATGGCGCCGGGATTATCGGGGAGCAGATAGCCGGCCATGACATTGGGGCCGCGCACGAACAGACGCTTGCCGTCGTTGAGGCCGGCGACGGCCTCCAGGCGCGCCTCGACCCCGGGCAGCAGCCTGCCGACGGTGCCCTTGGTATTGGAGTCCGGCGTGTTGCAGGCGAGCACGGGCGCGGTTTCCGTCACCCCATAGCCTTCGAGAATATCGGTGCCGTTGCGGGCCCACAGCTCGCGCGTCGGCTCTTTCACCTTCTCGGCGCCGGCAACGACATGCTTGAGGCTGGCGAGTTGCCCCGGCTCGGCGGCGCGCGCGTAACCGGCGAGAAACGTGTCGGTGGACACCAGCAGCGTCGCCTTCGTCTTGTCGATCAGCTTGGCGACCTGGCGGTAGTGCAGCGGGCTCGGGTAGAGAACGCATTTGACGCCGGCGAACAATGGCACGAGCGTTCCGGCGGTCAAGCCGAACGAATGAAACAGCGGCAGCGGATTGAGCAGGATCTCGTCGGGACCGAAAATCGCGCGCATGTGGTCGAGCGCCTGGTAGGCGTTGGCCAGCAGGTTGGCATTGGTGAGCACGACACCCTTGGGCGCGCCCTCGGTGCCCGAGGTGAAGAGGATGACGGCCGGTTTGTCGGCCTTTTGCGGCGCTGGGCGGTAAATGCGCGATGCCAACATAGCGCGCGCGGCGCCGGCGAGCTTGTCGAGGATGCCGATGCCGGCGCGCACGTCCTCCAGATAGACGATGCGGGTCTTGGCGCCCGGCGCGTATTCGGTCTCACTCAGCGCGGCGATGAGCTCCTGCAGGTTGCCGGCTTCGACAAAGCGCTTGGAGGTCAGCACGGTGCGTAGCTGTGCGGTGCGTATGGCGGAGCGCAGCGCCTTTTTGCCGGATGTGAAATTGAGAATCGCGGCGACGCGATCGTAGGCATTGAGGCCGAGCAGCGTGACGACGAGGCCGGCGGCGTTCGGCAGCAGGATGCCGACATTCTCGCCCGCGCTGGTCATCTTCTTGATGCGGCCGCCGAGGACGAGGCTGGCAACCGTCAAGCGGGTAAAGGTGAGGGACGTGCCGTCGGCGTCCTCGAGGATGACCCTTTCGCCGCCATGCGTGGCCGCAGCTTCGATAACGCCGGAAAAGAGCGTGGTGCGGGTACGGCTGAGATCGAATGTGAGGTTCATCGAGACGTTGTCTTAGCCGGGGGACGCGTTGGGTCCGTTGTAGCCGGTGAGGTGCGGCGCGCAATCGCAGAGTCGTCTTCGCAAATGCAGCAACACGGCGCCCGCGGAGCGTTGTGCGCCGCAGCAAAAATTGCCGCGGAATTGAGCAGACCGAGAGCCGCGTGGTTAACGGCAACGCCCTCCGGGGCGCCGGCGATGGCTCCGACAAGCGAGGATTTGCGGCACTTCGGGAGTTTCCCGGACACACTTCCACGGATTAACACGCCTGTTCGGGAATTGGGCACTTGTTGCCTATGATTGAAACTTGAGCAACCCCTGATTCGGGCTTACGTTTTTAGCAAGAGCAAAAACAAACGACGAGGACGCGACCAAGGCGGATCCGGCCCTTTCTTCAAGGGCGAATTCGGCAGGAACCTTGGGGGTGTCCCATGATTGAAGTCGTCGCAATGGTCTGCTTCATCAACGACCCG
>CAZOOS010000302.1:0-2597 GCA_964581475.1 uncultured Hyphomicrobium sp. | reverse complement strand
TAGCGCAGGCCTTCGCGGTTCATGATCTTGTTCTCGCCGATGGCGATGGTGTTGGAGAGGTTGGCACCGAGCGCGAGACCTGCTTTCCAGAGTCTCTCGACGTCGCTCATGAAGCCGAAGGTGCGGGCCCGGGAAATCTCGTTGCGGAATACGCCGGGGCTCATTTCGAAGGAAAGACGCTGCTTGCCGATCAGCGGCGTCGGAAAGTCGATCTCAACGTCGAGATGGAAACCGGCGTGGGGAAGCAATTCGCCCCAGCTCTCGCCTTCCTCGACTCTGATCGGTTTCAGAACCTTGATGTAGCGGCGCGGGGCGGAAAGCTCGCGGATGCCGATGTCGTCGATGAGCTCGACGAAGGGAGCCGCGCTCCCGTCCATAATCGGCACTTCTTTGCTGTCGATTTCGACAATGCAGTTATCGACACCGAGACCGCGCAGGGCGGCGAGAAGATGCTCGACCGTTGAGACCGTGATGCCGGCGTCATTGCCGATCACGGTACACAGCGTCAAGTTCTTGACGTGCTCGACGCCGGCTGGAATTTCTGCGACCACGCGGCCGCGCTTGGTGACAAGAAAACGGAGCCCAGTGTCGGCTGCTGCAGGATGCAGAATAACCGAAACTGGCGCTCCGCTGTGGACCCCCGTCCCTGTCACCTCGATCTCGCGCGCAATCGTAGTTTGTCGCGCGCCGATGAATCGATTCGACATATGCGCCCGTCCCTCGATGCCCTGTCGGGTATCGCCAGTGTGCCCCGGCGACCACCCACCCCCAACAATGTTCGCGTCCCAAATTGCGATGTACGTTAACTTGTACGGGCGTCGTTTCGAGCTGCGCCCTTTGTAGTGCAGGGACTTAGCGAAGACTGTCGTTAACAATCAGACGATACGCTGAGCCTAGCGGCGGCGCCAAATCACGGTTTCTTACGATGTGTTACCGCCGGGGTACACGCCAGTTTTTACGTGTTTCCGGGGCTTTTCGGGCCTGTTGGAAGTCTATTTGCGCTGACGATTGAAGAACTCAGGCAATGCGGCCTGCTCCTCGCCATCATCGCGTGCCTGCGAATCACGCTCGGCAGCCCACCAATCATCGGACGATGAGTTGGACATGCGACGCGGGTCGGGCGCCGCGTTGCTAGTTGGCGGATCGTCCATCTCGTCGCGGCGCGCACGTCCCATGATTCGCTGCAGGATGCCGCGGCGTGGCGGCTCCTCGCTGCCGGAGGCCGGCGCTCCGCCCTGCGTCGGGTAGCCGGCCTTGGCGCGATACTCTCGCTGCGCGACGGGCGGGAAGTCTTCCACGTCCGGAATGCGGCGGCCGCCGCGGCGCAGGTCGGCCGGCGGGGCGGGGATGAACTGCCCCGTCGGCTGGTTATGGGGTTCGGCAGGTGCAGCGGGCGGCGGCGCCTGGCGCCCCCACGACATTTGCGAGAAGCCTTCCTCGATGACGACGTTGCCGGGCGCGCGCCACGTCTCGCGCGATGGCGAGGCGTGCTGCTCGCGTGCC
This sequence comes from uncultured Hyphomicrobium sp., assembly GCA_964581475.1. Taxonomy (GTDB): domain Bacteria; phylum Pseudomonadota; class Alphaproteobacteria; order Rhizobiales; family Hyphomicrobiaceae; genus Hyphomicrobium_A. The sequence continues at coordinate 1,094 of CAZOOS010000302.1, read as the reverse complement.
GGCTCCTCGCCGTTGACGCCGATGGCTTCGCTCAGGCGACGTTGCATATCCTCGTCGGCGCGAGCGTGCGCTTGCTGGTGCGGGAAGCCGCGCGCGGGCTCGTGCCGTTGCGGCTGCGGCGGAGGCGGCGGTGCGGACTGTCGCGCCATGCGCAGGCGGGGATCGACCGGCGGCGGCATCGGCGCTTGCAGTGGCTCGCCGAGGCGGGCCATGCCCGAGGCGACGATCGACACGCGCACCCGGTCGCCGAGCGTCTCGTCGAACGTCGCGCCAACGATGATGTTGGCTTCCGGGTCGACCTCCTGGCGCACGCGGCTCGCCGCCTCGTCCACCTCGTAGAGGGTGAGATCACGGCCACCGGTGATCGACAGCAACAGACCCTTGGCGCCCTTGAGCGACACGTCGTCGAGCAGCGGGTTGGCGATGGCTTCCTCGGCGGCGATCGACGCACGGCCGTCGCCCGAGGCTTCGCCGGTGCCCATCACCGCCGAGCCCATGCCACTCATCACCGTGCGCACGTCGGCGAAATCGAGGTTGATCAGACCTTCCTTGATGATCAGGTCGACGATGCAGGCGACGCCGGAATAGAGCACCTGGTCGGCCAGCACGAAGGCCTCGGCGAAGGTGGTCTTCTCGTTCGCCACGCGGAACAGGTTTTGGTTGGGGATGACGATCAGCGTGTCGACGTGCTTGCGGATCTCGGCGATGCCGGTCTCCGCTATGCGCATGCGGCGGGCGCCCTCGAAGTGGAAGGGCTTCGTCACGATGCCGACGACGAGGATACCCATCTCCTTGGCGATGCGGGCGATGACGGCGGCAGCGCCGGTACCGGTGCCGCCGCCCATGCCGGCGGCGATGAACACCATGTGCGAGCCGGCGATCTGCGCGCGGATGTCCTCGGTGGCCTCCTCGGCGGCCGCTTCGCCGATCTCCGGTTTGGAGCCGGCGCCGAGGCCTTCGGTGAGATTGACGCCGAGCTGCAGGCGATGCTCGGCCGTCGACAGCGCCAGCGCCTGCGCGTCGGTGTTGGCGACGACGAACTCGACGCCGACGAGGCCGGCGGAGATCATGTTGTTGATGGCGTTGCAGCCGGC
>CAZOOS010000301.1:0-2601 GCA_964581475.1 uncultured Hyphomicrobium sp. | reverse complement strand
CTCGATCTCGAAGCGGCTTTGTGTGCCGATGCGCTTGCAGCGCGACAGCCAGATGCGCGCACCAACGCGCCGCGCGATCATGGCGCCGATGGCCTGCGTCTTGGCATCGCGCCCGAAGAACGGCACCGGCATGCCGGTACGGTCATATAGGTCGCATACGAGACCAAGGCGGCCGCCGCGGCGCACGAAGTCCATGATGGCTCGTGCCGTGCGCTGGTCGTCCCCATGATCGCCGACGCTGCCGCGGCCGAAGAGGCCATCGGGGTAGAGATCCTTGCGCTGCTCGCGCAGGTACTGATCGACGTAGGGGTTGGTGACCGAGCGATAGACGGCGGCGGGATTGGCGCCCGCCCAGGTGAAGGGGAGAATCGCCAGCTCCCAGTTGCCCATGTGCAGGCTGACGCCGACGGCGGGCCCGAGCTTGTCCTTGTAGCGCGAGAAGATGTTCTGACTGACGATGTCGATGCGCTCGGGCTCGGCGAGAAAGCGATCGATGCGCATGGTCTCGACCATGACGCGGCCGAGATTTTCCCAGTGCGCCAAGGCGATGGCGAGGCGCTCGGCGTCGGTCTTGTCGGGGAAGGCGACGGCGAGGTTGTCGAGCGCGCGTTTATGGCGCTTGGGATTGATGATCGGCGCCAGGCGCCGCCAGCACCAAGCCGAGGCATTGGTGGCAAGGGCGAGCGGCAGGGCGCGGAAAAAGCCGGCCACCAGGCGCAGCACCACGTATTCGGCGCGCCACTGCAGGTCGCGAAGGCGTTCCTTTGTCTGCATCGGCCGGCAGCAATCTCAAGTTCCAAGGGCAGCGGTCATGCCCAGCCTGTCTGCTTGCGTCAAGGGCCCGGCGTCGCGGGCGGCGTTGCCGGCTGCATCAGGCGTGGGGCGATGAACGACGGCCCCAGGCCTTCGCGCATGGCGAGGCGGCGCAGCGGGCCGACGTTCTTCAGGATATGCAACCCGATGCCGCGCAGCGCCTGCACCGGGGCAGCGCGCGACAACAGGCTGCGGTTGAGCAGGTCGACCGTCCAAATGCGCGAGGCGATATCCGTGCGCCGCATGCGTCCATAGGCTTCGAGCACAGCCGGCGCGGCTATGTCGGCTTCGGCCGCCAGCGCGTCGGCGACGCAGTCGGCGATGCAGGCGGCATCGCGCAGCCCCAGGTTCAAGCCCTGCGCGCCGATCGGCGGAACGACGTGCACCGCCTCGCCGACGAGCGCGACGCGATTGCGCCCGGCGGCTTGCGCCGCCATGCCCGTGAGCGGGAAAACGGCGCGCGGGCCGATGTCGCCGACGGCGCCCAGCATGCCCTGCAACCGCAATTCGAGCGCCTGCCGGAACGCCGTCTCGTCGAGCGCGGCAAGCTCCTTGGCGACTTCGGGACGCTCGACCCAAACGAGGCTCGAGGTGTGCCCGGGGGACGGCACGACGGTGAACGGCCCCGCCGGCCGATGGAACTCGGTCGAGACTCCGCCATGCGGGCGCTGGTGCGCGAAGGTGCAGGCCACCGCGCTTTGCTCATAGCCCCAAGTCTTGACGGGGATCTCTGCGGACTGCCGGCAGAGGGACTGGCGCCCGTCAGCGCCGACGATCAGCTTGGCGGCCAGCACACGGCCATCGGCGAGGTGAACCGCGGCACCCGTATCGCCGACAACAACCTTACCGACGGTCGCGTCCACCAGGGTGAGATGGGGCAATTCGCCGGCGCGCTGCCGCAGCGCCTCGACGAGGCGCGCGTTAGGCACGTTGTAGCCGAAGCGGTCGAGACCGGCCTCGGCGGCGGTGAACGTCACCTCGGGGGCGCGCAGAAGCGACCCCATATCGTCGATGATGCGGATGCCGGTGATCGGCTCGCCGGCTTCCCGGCAGGCCTCGCCGACGCCGAGGTTATCGAGCAGCGTGATCGACCCCGCGAACAGCGCCGCCGTACGCGTGTCGCGGCCGGCCGGCGCCGTGCCGATGGCGATGACGCGCAGGCCCAGGCCGGCGAGCGCCAGGGCGGACGCCAGTCCTGCCGGGCCGGTGCCGACGACGCCAACGTCGAAGGAAGTGCCGTTTTTCATGACAAGGGCACCCTACCCCAATTGCGAGCAGAACTAAAAACATCATGAGATTTCAATAATCTCGTGGCGAGGCCGCCACGCGGGCCTTGTCACAAACTGTCACACATCGCTTTGCCGTTTACGATCCTCGAATCACTCGCGTAAGCCTATTCCCAGCGAGGCCCACCGGCGGGGAATACGGCGGTGAACGGCTGAGCGGCGTGGTCAGCGTAAATGCGTATGCGTGTGTAGTTGCTGTGCAGTTGCGTCGATCGAAGGCCGAGTTGAGGCGTACCTTCGTGGGAGTAGCGTATATGTTCGGGGGAGTAGGTAAGGCGGGATGGGCAACCATTCTCGTCGCGGGCGGTTTGATGCTGGGGGCCAGCGCCTCGGCTCAAGCGGCCGATCTGGGCGGCGATTGCTGCGCCGATCTGGAAGAGCGCGTTGCCGAACTTGAGGCGACGACGGCACGCAAGGGCAACCGGAAAGTCAAGCTGACCGTATACGGTCAGGTCAACGAAGCCGTCATGTTCTGGGACGATGGCTTCGAGCAGAATGCATA
>CAZOOS010000300.1:0-2626 GCA_964581475.1 uncultured Hyphomicrobium sp. | reverse complement strand
GGGCGAGCTTGGCCTCCGGCATGTTGGTCATGCCGATCACGTCGCAGCCCCAGCTCCGATAGAGAAAGGATTCGGCGCGCGTGGAGAACTGCGGGCCCTCCATGACGAGATAGGTGCCGCCCTTGGTGTGGTCGACGTCCTCGGCCTTGGCCGCCTTCTCGACGGCATCGACGAGCAGCGGACTGACGGGATGGGCCATCGACACGTGCGCCACGATTCCCTCGCCGAAGAAGCTCTTTTCGCGCGCGAAGGTACGGTCGATGAACTGGTCGACAAGGACGAAGTGACCGGGTGCGAACTGATCCTTCAGCGAGCCGCAGGCGGAGATGGAGACGAGGTCGGTGACGCCGGCGCGCTTCAGGGCGTCGATGTTGGCTCGGAAGTTGATGTGCGTCGGCGAGATGCGATGCCCGCGCCCGTGCCGCGGCAGGAAGCGAAACGGCAGGCCATCAAGCTCGGCGAAGAGTATCTCGTCCGAGGGCTCGCCCCACGGGCTGGAAACCTTCTCCCAGTGGGGGTTCTCGATGCCCGGCAGGTTGTAGAATCCGCTGCCGCCGACGATGCCCAGAACGGATTTGACCACGGCCCCTCCAATCGATCTTCGCGGGCCGCGCCAACACCGATGCCGAACTACGGCGTCAGTGCTTCACGCGCGACCAGATCTGCTTCTTGACGAGATAGAGCAGGACGGTGGTGATGAGCAGATACAGCAGCACCTGCCAGCCGAGCTGCTTGCGTGCGTTGAGGTTCGGGTCGGCCGCCCAGGCGAGGAAGGCCGTGACGTCGCGGGCATTCTGCTCGAGCGAGCCTTTGACACCCGACTCTGGCTGATACTCGACGAAACTGTCCTTGGAGAGCGGCGGCGGCATCGCCACCTGCTGGCCCGGGAAAGCCTCGTTGTAGGACATCCCCTCGGTCATCTGCATGCCGGTCGGCGGCTCGTGGTAGCCGGTCAGCAGCGCATAGAGGTAGTCCGCGCCGCCTTCCTGGTATCCGATCGCCATGTCGCGCAGCATATAGAGCCACTGGCTGTACCAGCCGGCATGGCTCTCGACCGAGCGGGCCTTGGCGATGAGCGAAAGGTCCGGAGGCAGTGCGCCGTTCTGCGCGGCGCGTGCTTGCACGTCGTTCTTGTAGGGGCCGATGATCGCGTCGGCGAGACCCGGCAGGCGGTCGATGGGATTGCCCTGGTCGTCGAGCTCACCCGAGATCTGGTACGGCCACGCGGCGGCGAGCGCCTTGACCGACGCCTCGGGGAATTCCGGCCCGCCCGGCTCGGCGAGATTGCGAAAGCGCACGCGTTTCAGGCCGTGGCAGGCGGTGCACACCTGCTGATAGACCTGAAATCCGCGCTGCAGCTGCGCCTTGTCGTATTGGCCGGTGAAGCCGCCGAATGTCCAATCCTGGCGTTCGATGACGTGCTCTTCGCCGCCCTCTTCGGCAGCACAAGCGGGATTGACCGCTCCGGCGAGCGTCAGCGACCCGACGAGGGTCACCACCGCTGCGCGCCACATGGGCCCCGGTCGTTTCATGCGAGCCCCCTGTCAGGCCTTGGCTGACGCCAGCTTGGCGGTTTGTTCTTTGCCGAGCACCGCCTCGGTGATCGATCCCGGCACTTTCAACGGCGTCTCGAGCCAGCCGACCAGCGGCATGACCACGAGGAAGTGCGCGAAGTAGTAGATGGTGAACACCCGCGCCCAGAACACGTACTCGGCGTCCGGCGGCTTGGAGCCGAGCCAGCCGAGAGCGACGGCGCTGAACACGAACAGCCAGAAGAACCAGCGGTACACCGGACGATACTTGGTCGAGCGCACGCGGCTGGTATCGAGCCAAGGCACGAACAGCAGGACGAGGATCGCCGAGAACATGGCGATGACGCCCATCAGCTTCGAGGGGATGGCGCGCAGGATCGCGTAGAACGGCAGGAAGTACCATTCGGGCACGATGTGCGGCGGCGTGACGAGCGGATCGGCCGGAATGTAGTTGTCGGCATGGCCGAGATAGTCCGGCAGGAAGAACACGAAATACGCGAACAGCAGCAGGAAGGCGAACATGCCGACCGCGTCCTTGGAGGTCGCGAACGGCGTGAACGGCACGGCGTCCGATGCCGTCTTGATGTCGAGGCCCGTCGGGCTGTTCTGGCCGACGACGTGCAATGCCCACAGGTGCAGGCCGACGAGGCCGGCGATCACGAACGGCAACAGATAGTGCAGGCTGTAGAAGCGGTTGAGGGTCACGCCGGTGACCGCGTAACCGCCCCACAGCCACTCGACGATAGTGGTACCGAGACCTTTCCAGATGCTGTCCAGCGAGGAGAAGAGGTTGGTGATGACGGTGACGCCCCAGAAGCTCATCTGCCCCCAGGGAAGCGAGTAGCCCATGAACGCGGTTGCCATCATCACGACTAAGATCAACACGCCGATGATCCATAGGACCTCGCGCGGCGCCTTGTAGGAGCCGTAGTACAGCCCGCGGAAGATGTGGACGTAGGCGGCGAGGAAGAACATCGAAGCGCCGACCGCGTGCAGATTGCGGATCAGGTCGCCGTAGCTCACGTCGCGGCGGATGCGGTCGACGCTGTCGAAGGCCCCCGCGGCGCTCGGCTGGTAGTGCATGGCGAGCACGA
>CAZOOS010000299.1:0-2650 GCA_964581475.1 uncultured Hyphomicrobium sp. | reverse complement strand
GGCATGAGCCGCGACGACCTCATCGGCATCAATATCAAGGTGATGGAGCAGGTCGGCGCCGGCATCAAGAAATATGCCCCCACGGCCTTCGTCGTCGTCATTACCAACCCGCTCGACGCCATGGTGTGGGCGCTGCAGAAGGCCTCGGGCCTGCCGCGCAACATGGTGGTCGGCATGGCCGGTGTGCTCGACTCGGCCCGCTTCCGCCACTTCCTGGCGACGGAGCTCGGCATCTCGGTCGAGGACGTCTCCGCCTTCGTGCTCGGCGGCCACGGCGACGACATGGTGCCGCTGGTGCGCTACTCGACGGTGGCCGGCATTCCACTGCCCGACGTCGTGCGCATGGGCTGGATGCGGCAGGACCGGCTCGACGAGATCGTCGACCGCACACGCAAGGGTGGCGGCGAGATCGTCGCCCTGCTCAAGACCGGCTCGGCCTATTACGCGCCCGCCTCGTCGGCGCTGGAGATGGTCGACAGCTACCTGAAGGACAAGAAGCGCATCCTACCTTGTGCTGCCTACCTCAACGGCGAGTACGGTGTTAAGGGCCTCTATGTCGGCGTGCCGGTGATCCTCGGTGCCGGCGGCGCCGAGCGCATCATCGAGATCGATCTCAATGCGGCCGAGCGCAACATGTTCATCAAGTCGGTCGAGTCCGTGAAGGGACTGGTCGATGCCTGCACAAAGATCGCCCCGCAGCTCGGCGCTTAAGCCGAGGCAGCAGTCCACCGCCGAATAGGAGCACTGCGTGAATATCCACGAGCATCAGGCCAAGGAATTACTGCGCCAATTCGGCATCCCGACACCGGACGGCATGGTCGCCTACTCGGTGCGCGAAGCTGGCGAGGCGACGCAGCAGCTTCCTGGGCCGATGTTTGTCGTCAAGGCGCAGATCCACGCCGGCGGCCGCGGCAAGGGCAAGTTCAAGGAAGCTTCGGCGGGCGAGAAGGGCGGCGTGCGCCTCGCCCGCTCGCGTGCCGAGGTGCAATCGTTCACCGAGCAGATGCTGGGTGCAACGCTGGTCACCGCGCAGACGGGTGCGGATGGACGCGCCGTCAACCGCATCTACGTCTCGGACGGCGTCGACATCGAGCGCGAGCTCTATCTGTCGGCGCTGATCGACCGCGCCACCTCGCGCGTCGCCTTCATCGCCAGCGCGGCGGGCGGCATGGACATCGAAGAGGTAGCGCACACCTCTCCTGAGAAGATCATCTCCGTGACCATCGATCCGGCCAGCGGCTACATGCCGTACCACGGGCGGCGCATCGCGTTCGCCTTCGGCCTCAAGGGCAAGCAGATCGCCCAGTGCGTCAAGCTCATCGGCGACCTTTACAGCCTGGTGCTCGCCAAAGACATGAGCATGCTCGAGATCAATCCGCTGATCGTCATGAAGGACGGCAGCCTGTCGTGTCTCGATGCCAAGATGAGCTTCGATTCGAACGCCCTCTACCGGCATCCCGACATCGTCTCCATGCGCGACCTGACGGAGGAAGATCCGGCCGAGGTAGAGGCGTCGAAGTACGATCTGTCGTACGTCAAGCTCGACGGCACCATCGGCTGCATGGTCAACGGCGCCGGCCTCGCCATGGCGACCATGGACATCATCAAGCTCTACGGCGCCGAGCCGGCCAACTTTCTCGACGTCGGTGGCGGCGCTTCCAAGGAGAAGGTGCAGGCGGCGTTCAAGATCATTCTCTCCGATCCCGCCGTGAAGGGCATCCTGGTCAACATCTTCGGCGGCATCATGCGTTGCGATATCATCGCCGAGGGCGTTGTGGCCGCGGCGCGCGAGATGGCCATCACCGTGCCGCTGGTGGTGCGGCTGGAAGGCACCAACGTCGAGCTGGGCAAGAAGATCCTCGCCGAGAGCGGCCTCAAGATCACCCCCGCCGACGACCTCGCCGACGCCGCCGAGAAGATCACCGCGGCGGTGAAAGCCACCTAGGCTCGCAACTCGCGCCCGACTTCACCTCTCCCTTGGGAGAGGTGGATCCACCTCATTGAAAACGCATCCCGCGCACGGCGGGACGAAGGGCGCCGCATTTTGCGGCCTCTGCGGCGAAGGTCCGGCTTGATGCAGTGCAAAAAAGGCTTCAAGACTAGGCCGCGATCCAGCACTGGGGCTCGGTCGCAGTGGGCGGCGACATGGCTATTCTCGTAGACAAATCAACGAAGGTTATTTGCCAGGGCATCACCGGCGCCCAGGGCACGTTCCACACCAAGCAGGCGAAGGCCTACGGCACCAAGATTGTCGGCGGCGTGACCCCCGGCAAGGGCGGCTCCAAGCACCCCGATGAAGAGCTGGCGGACGTGCCGCTGTTCGATACGGTGGCCGAGGCGCGCGCCGCCACCGGCGCCGACGCGACGTCGATCTATGTGCCGCCGCCGTTTGCCGCCGATGCCATTCTCGAGGCCATCGATGCGGGCTTTCCCTTCATCGTCGCCATCACCGAGGGCATTCCGGTGCTCGACATGGTCAAGGTGAAGCGCGCGCTCGACGGTTCCGGCTCGCGCCTCTTGGGCCCCAATTTCCCCGGCGTGCTGACACCGAACCAGTGCAAGATCGGCATCATGCCGTGCCAACACTTCCAAGCCGGCCGCGTCGGGCTCGTCCCGCGACCCGGCACGCCGTCCCGGGGGGCCGGGACGC
>CAZOOS010000298.1:0-2656 GCA_964581475.1 uncultured Hyphomicrobium sp. | reverse complement strand
CAGGTGCAGAGCCGGGTCAAGAAGCTCGACAAGATCGAGCGCGTCGAGCCGCCGAAGCGGCGCCAGACCGTGGCGTTCGACTTCCTGCCGGCGCCGCGCTCCGGCGAGGACGTCGTCAGCCTGAAGAACGTCCACAAGGGTTATGGCAGCCGGACCATTTATGAGGGGCTCGATTTCATGATCCGCCGCCGCGAGCGCTGGTGCGTGATGGGCATCAACGGCGCCGGCAAGTCGACGCTGCTGAAACTGGTGGCGGGATCGACCGAGCCCGACAATGGCACGGTTGCGATCGGCGGCAGCGTCAAGATGGGCTACTTCGCACAGCACGCGATGGATCTGCTGGACGGCGAACGCACCGTGTTTCAGTGGCTCGAGGATTGCTTTCCGCAGGCAGGTCAGGGTTCGTTGCGGGCGCTCGCCGGCTGCTTCGGATTTTCCGGCGACGATGTGGAGAAGAAATGCCGGGTGCTGTCGGGCGGCGAGAAGGCGCGGCTGGTCATGGCCAAGATGCTGTACGACCCGCCGAACTTCCTGGTGCTCGACGAGCCGACCAACCACCTCGACATGGCGACGAAGCAGATGCTCATCGCGGCCTTAGCGCAGTACGAGGGCTCGATGCTGTTTGTCTCGCACGACCGGCACTTCCTCGCCGCCTTGTCCAACCGCGTCCTGGAGCTGACGCCGGGAGGCATCCACAACTACGGCGGCGGCTACACGGAGTACGTAGCGCGCACCGGCCAGGAGGCCCCCGGCCTGCGCGGCTGACCCGCGACGCGCGGGTCGACGCCAGACACCAAATTATTAATCACGTCCCCCGGCACCGGCTGCCGTCCCCCATCTCCGTGAACGACTCGTTGAGTGCTGCGGGTTAAATACGTGGGGGGCGGATCGGGCGCGCTTCATGGTGTTTGCAGCAAAGACAGTTGGCGAAGCTACGCCGGTTTACGATGCGGTCGTCATCGGTTCTGGCTACGGCGGCGGCGTTGCAGCATCGCGCCTCGCGCGCATGGGACTGCGCGTGGCGGTCCTCGAGCAGGGGCGGCTGTGGCGGCCCGGCGATTTTCCGACGACGGCGACGGCACGGCGCAAGACGACCCGTTTGACGGGGCGCGCGCCGAAGGTGGGCGATCCGGCCGGGCTGTACTACCTGTCGGTTGGCAAGGGGCTGACCGTGTTCGGCGCGTCCGGCCTGGGCGGCGGGTCGCTAATCAACGCCGGTATCGCCCTTCGGCCCAGTCTCGACAGGTTGCGCAAGGCCGGCTGGCCGGATGAGGTGGTCAGCGATGGATTGCTGCTGAAGGGGCTCTCCTTGGCGGAGACAATCCTCGGCGTCGCCCCCGTGCCAGGTCCTGAGCGCTTTGCCAAGTTTGCCGGCATGCGCAAGGCAGCAGAGGCGTCGGGTGTTGCGGTGCAGCTGCCGGCAATGACGATCTCCCACACTCCTGGGCCGACCTTTGCCGGTGTGATGCAGTCCGCTTGCCGGCATTGCGGAGACTGTTGGTCGGGCTGCAACGTGGGGGCGAAAAACACCGTCGGCGTCACCTACATCGCCGACGCGGTCGATCACGGCGCCACGGTGTTCTGCGAGAGCCGGGTCCAGTCGATCTTCAAGACCGAGAGCGGGTGGGAGATCGTGGTGCAGGATCTGTCGAAGCAGGGCGGCAGCCGGCGCATTGAGGCGCCGATCGTCGTCCTGGCGGCCGGCACAATGGGGACCAACGAGTTGCTCCTGCGGGCGCAGCAGCGCGGGCTCAAGCTCTCGGCAAGGCTGGGCGAGAATTTTTCGGCGAACGGTGACGACCTCGTGTTCGCGAGCAATCTCGAAGTGCCGGTCAATGCCGTTGCCACGGGCTTTCCTTCGAAGGGGAAGCCGGGGGCGCCGCCCGTCGGCCCGCACAGCATGGCGCTGATCGACCTCGGCGACGAGCATGGGCCGCTGTGGGTGCACGACGGCACGATGCTGACCATGATGGCGGCATTGGCACCCCTCAAGGATTTGCTGAAACTGAATGTCGTGCGAGCCGTCCGCCTATTGAAACAGGGCATCTACGGCGAAGAGCTGAGCCGGTCGCAAATCCTCTACGTCGTCGCGCATGACGATGCGAGTGGTCGTCTGCGGCTGCAAAACGACCACGTCATCGTCGATTGGCCGGGCTACAGCAAGGCGCCCGAGCGCGTGCGAGCCGAGCAGAAGGTCAAGGAGATGATCGAGGGCATGGGCGGTGTGTTCAACGCCAACCCGTTCACGATGAGAGCGTTCGGCGGCAACCGGATCATTGCCCATCCGCTCGGCGGCTGCGCCATGGGTGATACGGTGGAGCAAGGCGTCGTGGCGCCGGACGGGCGGGTGTTCGATCCCACAAAGGGACCGAAGGGTGTGCACGATGGGCTTTACGTGTGCGATGGGGCGGCGGTTCCCTCGGCGATCGGCGTCAGCCCGCTGTTGACGATTACGGCCCTGGCCGAGCGCGCGATGATGTTGCTGGCGGAGCGCCTTCGCAGGACGCTCGATGACGGCGTGACGCGGCCTCGCCCGGCACGCGAAGCCGCAATGTAGCGGCGGCCGCTGCCGCCCAAATACATCCGCGACGAAAGCGGGATGGTGCCCCAGGCCCGACTCGAACGGGCACATCGTTGCCGATAACAGATTTTGAGT
>CAZOOS010000297.1:0-2662 GCA_964581475.1 uncultured Hyphomicrobium sp. | reverse complement strand
CGCATCGTGCGCGGCCACGGCCTCACCACCGTGTGCGAGGAAGCCGGCTGTCCCAACATCGGCGAGTGCTGGGCGAAACGGCACGCCACGTTCATGATCATGGGTGACACGTGCACGCGCGCTTGCGCCTTCTGCAACGTGCGCACCGGCATGCCGCGTCCGCTCGATCCCGGCGAGCCCGAGCGCGTGGCAGCGGCGGCCAAGGAGCTGGGTCTCGCCCACATCGTCATCACCTCCGTCGACCGCGACGATCTCGCCGACGGCGGCTCGGCACACTTCGCCAGCGTCATCACGGCGCTGCGCGAGGGGGCGCCGGCGATGACGGTCGAGGTGCTGACGCCCGACTTCCTGCGCAAGGACGGCGCGCTCGAGACAGTGCTCGCCGCGGCACCCGATGTCTTCAATCACAACCTCGAAACCGTACCGCGCCTCTACCTGTCGATCCGTCCGGGTGCGCGCTATTTCCATTCGCTGCGCCTCCTGCAGCGCGCCAAGGAGATCGACCGCAAGGTGTTCACCAAGTCGGGCATCATGGTTGGTCTCGGTGAATCGCGCGAAGAGGTGATGCAGGTCATGGACGACATGCGCTCGGCGGGCGTCGACTTCCTCACCATCGGCCAATACCTGCAGCCGAGCCCGCGGCACGCGCCGGTCTTCCGCTTCGTGCCGCCGGACGAGTTCGACGGGCTGCGCCGCATCGCCATCGCCAAGGGTTTCGCGCTCGTCGCAGCCAGCCCGTTGACGCGCTCGTCGTATCATGCCGGCGAGGACTTCGCGAAGCTGCAGGCGGCGCGGCGCGCAGGCCCGCTCTGATCACGGCAGGAGCCGACGTTGCCCACCTTTGAAACGACGCGGCGCGTCGCCTTTACCGCCGAGCAAATGTTTGCCGTCGTCGCCGACGTCGAGCGCTATCCCGAGTTCGTGCCGCTGTGCGAGCGTCTGGTCGTGACGCAGCGCGAGGTCGGCAGCACCCACTCGACCCTCACCGCCAGCATGAGCGTCGGTTATCACGCCATCCGCGAGACGTTCACCAGCCGCGTCACGCTGCGCCCGGAGCGCAAGGAGATCGACGTCGTCAAGATCGACGGACCGTTCGCGCGCCTCAACAATCGCTGGCGCTTTCGCGACGTGGCGGGCGGCTGCGAGGTGTTCTTCCACATCGACTACGCCTTCGCCTCGCGCGTGCTCGCCCTATTGATGGGGGCCGTCTTCGACAAGGCGGTGCGCAAATATACCGAGGCCTTCGAAGCGCGGGCGCGGGCGCTCTACGGCGCGCCGGCCGTCAACGTTCCGGGCAGCTAGCGGATCGCCCTATCGATGTTGCGGGCCGTGTCGAGACCGAGCGCGGTGTTCAAACCTTTGGCGCCGGTGAGGATTGCACCATCCAGGTCCGCCTCAGCGAGATCAACACCGGTCAAATCGGCGCCGGTGAGGTCGGCGCGCGACAGGTCGGCTTTGCGCAGCTTGGCGCCCCGCAAGTTGGCGCCGCGCAGGTTGGCGAAGCTGAGGAGGACGTAGCCGAGATCGGCACCGGACAGATTGGCATTCGTGAAGTCGGCCCCCGACAGCTCAGTGCGCCAGATGTGCTCGATAAAGCCGGTCTTGTTGAACGGCGCCAACATCGCTCCTGACAGATCGGCTGCTCGGAAATTCGACCGATTGAAGCGTCCGAACAGCCGGGCGCGGGCAAAGTTCACCCCAGCGAAACTCGGGGCCTCGCGCGCGGGTGCGGCCAGCGTTGAAAAGCTCGACGGGCGAAGGAAGCTCGTGTCGGAGAGATCTGCGCCATCGAACTGCGCACCGATGATGACGACGCGATCGAGCCGTGCGCCCCTCAGGTCGACTTGCGTGAGATCGGCCCCCGTCAGGTCGGCGCCGAACATGTTGCTGTTGGCGAGCGTGGCGCCCTTGAAGTCGAGCCCGCTCAAGTCGAGGTTGCGCAAGTCGAGACCTGCGAGCCGCAACGGATTGGCGCGGTCGGCGTGATAGAGGCGAGCGGCAAGATCGCGCACGGTGACGTCGGCGGCGTTGACCGCGGCGGGCAGAAGCATCGCCAGCGCGATGAGCAGGCTTGCGCGTCTAGTCATGGCGCAACCCCGGACCGACCGCGGCGTGCACCAGCTTCAGCGCTTCGCGCACGCTAGCCAGGCGGATGTCGCAGCGGCCGATGTCGCCGAACCGGCACTCCTGCGTGCGCGTCTCCGCGCCCTTGGCGGCGACGGCGATATAGACGAGGCCAATGGGTTTCTCCGGCGACCCGCCGTCCGGTCCGGCGATGCCGGTGACCGACACGGCGATATGCGCCGGCGTAGTGGCGAGGGCGCCTTCGGCCATGGCGAGCGCTACCTCCTTGCTCACGGCGCCATGGCGCGCGATGAGATCGGCGGAGACGCCGAGCAGCTCGGTCTTCGATGCGTTGGAGTAGGTGACAAAGCCGCGCTCGACCATGCCCGATGATCCAGGGACTTCGGTGAGCACACCGGCGAGCAATCCGCCGGTGCAGCTTTCAGCCGTCGTGATCAACAGTGCATGCCGCTGCAGCTCGGCCAGCAGAGCATCCGCGTCGGCATAAAGATCGGCGGGAAACAGGCTGGTCATGGACCTCTGGAAAACATTCGGGGGCGCCGTGGCACCCCCGAATATAGTCCAAAGGCTGCCTGCG
>CAZOOS010000296.1:0-2670 GCA_964581475.1 uncultured Hyphomicrobium sp. | reverse complement strand
TGAAGAAGATGTACGGCCGCTCGCTGATGGTCGAGGTGCTGCAGGACACGGTGCGCGAGACGAGCAACAAGGCACTCGCCGAGCGCAAGGAGCGCCCGGCCATGCAGCCGAGCGTCAGCCTGCCCGAGGACCAGGCGGAGATCGAGCGCGTGCTCTCCGGCCAGGCCGACCTTTCCTATTCGATGACGTTCGAGGTGCTGCCGTCCTTCGATCTCACCGACTTCAAGAGCCTGAAGCTCGAGCGTCTCGTCGCCGACGTCGATGCGGAAGCGGTCGACAAGGCGGTGGCTGACCTCCTTGAACGCAGCGTCACCTACACGCCCGAAGACGGCCGCGCGGCGCAAGTCGGCGATCGCGTCACCGTCGACTTCGTCGGCACCATCGACGGCGAAGCCTTTGAGGGCGGCACCGCCGAGGGCGCCCCCATCGTGCTCGGCCAGGGCAACTTCATTCCCGGCTTCGAGGACGGCATCACCGGCGTCAAGGCCGGCGAGGAGCGTGACGTCGCTGCCACCTTCCCGGACGACTACCCGGTTGCCACCCTGGCCGGCAAGGCAGCGACCTTCGCCGTGAAGGTGAAGGAGGTCGCTTCCCCGGTGCGCCCGGAGGTCAACGATGATTTCGCCAAGACGCTTGGCGCCGAGAGCGTCGCCCAGCTCAAGGAGCTTGTCAGCGCGCAGATCGGCCGCGAGTACGCCAACGCCGCGCGCATGAGGCTGAAGCGCGAGCTGCTCGACCAGCTGGAGAAGTCGCACGCGTTCGAGCTGCCGCCGTCGCTGGTGGACAACGAGTTCGCCGGCATCTGGGAGCAGCTCGAGAACAACCTGAAGCGCTCCGGCAAGACGTTTGCCGACGAGGGCAAGACGGAGGAGGAGGCGCGCGAGGAGTACCGCCGCATCGCCGAGCGCCGCGTCCGCCTCGGCCTCGTCATCGGCGAGATCGCCGAGCGCAACGAGCTGAAGATCACGCAAGACGAGATGCGCAAGGCGTTGATCGAGCAGGCGCGCCGCTTCCCCGGGCAGGAAAAGACCGTCTACGAATACTATGAGAAGACGCCGGGTGCGCTGGCCGAGCTGCGGGCACCCATTTTCGAGGACAAGGTGGTCGATTTCGTCATCGACAAGGCCAAGCCGGTGGAGAAGAAAGTCTCTAAGGACGAGCTGTTCAAGAAGGTGGAGGACGCCACGGAGGCGTAATCGCCGCTTTCGCACCCTATATAGGCGTGCCGCCCCTTTCGCCCCCGTGCGGGGTCTTGCGCCCGCGGGCGCCACTGCCCAAGAAAGACGACGGAGCGCGGCGCGATTCGAGCGCCGCCCACCCGAACGAACAGAGGAATTAGGCCATGCGCGATCCGGTCAGCACTTTGACGAACACCTTCTGGCCGATGGTGGTCGAGCAGACGAACCGTGGCGAGCGTGGCTACGATCTGCCCTCGCGCCTGCTCAAGGAGCGCATCATCTTCGTGACGGGTCCCATCGAGGACCACATGGCGGCATCGGTTTGCATGCAGCTTCTGTTCCTCGAGGCGGAGAACCCCAAGAAGGAAATCTCCATGTATATTAACTCGCCGGGCGGTGTCGTCACGGCGGGCATGGCGATCTACGACACCATGCAGTTCATCCGCCCGCAGATCGCCACGCTGTGCATCGGCCAGGCCGCGTCGATGGGCTCGCTGCTGCTCTGCTGTGGTAGCAAGGGACTGCGCTATGCGCTTCCAAACGCTCGCATAATGGTGCACCAGCCGTCCGGCGGCTTCTCCGGCCAGGCATCCGACATCGAGCGCCATGCCGAGGACATCATCAAGATGAAGCGGCGTCTCAACGAGGTCTACGTCAAGCATACGGGCCAGAGCTACGAGGTCATTGAACGCACGCTCGACCGTGATTATTTTATGACGGCAGATCAGGCGCAGGAATTCGGCCTCATCGACAAGGTTCTGTCGAACCGGGACGAAGTAGACTTCGGCGCCATGGACGCCAAAAGCGCCTCCTAGTCCACCGGCAAAGGCAGCCGAATGGCCGCAGGCACGACGGCGCTCTTGCGCCGCCGGGCAGGCGGGGTCATCTTCGTGCGTCTGTGGCGAGTTTGCGGCGGATATCGCTTGGTGCCGCCGTCCCTCTAAGCGCCACAAAACTGTGGCAATCGAGCCGCTTCGACGTTGAGTGGGCCGGTATCCGTTAATCCAATCTTGATCTAGAGAACGCTAGCGTGCTCAGATCACTGTAAGGACTCGGACCCGCGATTTCGCCAGGCGGCATGAGACTGGAATCTTCCAAGGCGAGCACCGGCTTTTCCGGTGCGCGGCTGCCCGAGGAGGGGTGAGACATCCGGAATGGCTCAAGAGAAAAATACCCTCTATTGCTCGTTTTGCGGCAAGAGCCAGCATGAGGTGCGCAAGCTAATTGCCGGTCCGACCGTGTTCATCTGCGATGAATGCGTCGAGCTGTGCATGGACATCATCCGGGAAGAGAACAAGAACACCCTGGTGAAGTCGCGCGACGGCGTGCCGACCCCGCAGGAGATCTGCACGGTCCTCGATTCCTATGTCATCGGTCAGGACCACGCCAAGCGCGTCCTCTCCGTCGCCGTCCACAACCATTACAAGCGGCTCAACCACGCCTCGAAGAACAACGACGTGGAGCTCGCCAAGTCGAACATCCTGCTGGTCGG
>CAZOOS010000295.1:0-2675 GCA_964581475.1 uncultured Hyphomicrobium sp. | reverse complement strand
GCAATTGACTGAAAAATCGCTAAGCCGAGCCGCCTTAGGAGCGGATCTCGCCGCCCGTCGCCGCCTTTACCGCCGCCGCCACCTTCTGCGCGATGGCCTCGATGTCCTTGTCGGTCAACGTCTCGAATGCGGGTTGCAGCGTCACCTCGACGGCCAGAGACTTCTTGCCTTCCTCGGCCAGCGCGCCGCCTTCGAACACGTCGAATACCTGGACGTCGCTGATCAGCGCCTTGTCGGCGCCGGCGGCGGCGCGCACCACGTCTCCGGCAGGAACATCGCGATCGAGCACGAAGGCGAAGTCGCGGCGCACGGGGAGGAGGTCGGCGGCCTCGAGGCGCGGCTTGGCGCGGCTCTTCGCCTTCTGCGCCGGCAAGGCGTCGAGAAACACTTCGAAGGCGGCCACAGGCGCGGCGACGTCGAGATCTTTGAGGGTCGCCGGATGCAACTCGCCGAAGTGCGCGAGGACCGTCTTGGGTCCGAGCCGCAGCGTGCCGGAGCGCCCCGGGTGGTACCAGGCGGGTGCGTCGCGCGTCACCTGCGCCTTGGCGGGATCGAAGCCGAGCGCGGCCAGCACCGCGACGGCGTCTGCCTTGGCGTCGAACAGATCGACGTCCTTCGCGGCCCCGTCCCAATGCCGTCCGCTGCCGCCGAGCTTGGCGGTGCCCGCGCGCACGCCGGCCGCCGAGATGTACTGATCTTCGGGCCGCTCGCCGCGATAGGCCTGGCCCAGCTCGAACAGGGCGGCGTCGGCGAAGCCGCGGTTGCGATTGCGCTTCAGCGCCGTCAGCAAGCCTGGGAGCAACCCGGGCCGCATCGACGACATCTCGGTGGAAATTGGGTTGGCGAGTTCCAGGCACGCGGCCCCGCCGCCGAAGGCCTTGGCCTCGCCGGCCGGGATGAATGACCAGGTGATCGCTTCCACCAGCCCGCGCGCAGCGAGAGTGCGGCGGGCGCGGCGGGCGCGCTTCTGGCGCTCTGTCAACACGGCGCGGGCAACGCCGGCGGGACGCGGCAGCGGCGTCGACGGCACGCGATCGAGACCGGCAATGCGCACGACCTCCTCGACGAGGTCGGCGGCGCCATGAATATCCGGGCGCCAGGACGGCGTCGTCACGGTGATGACGCCGCCTTTGCCGAGGATATCGCAACCGAGCGCTTCGAGGATCGCCCGGATCTCGCCCTCCGGCAGAGCGAGCCCCACCAGCTTGGCGACCTGCGCGGTGTCGAAGGAGATGCTGTGGCGGCCGTCCGGCACTGTACCGGCGACGGTTGCTTTGGACGGTTTGCCCCCGCAGATCTTGAGGATCATCTGCGTCGCGAGATCGAGGCCGGGCAACACGGACTGGGGATCGACGCCGCGCTCGAAGCGGTAGCGCGCGTCGGTGATGAGGCCGGTCTTGCGGCCCGTTTGTCCCGTGCGCGCCGGATCGAAGTAGGCACTCTCGATCAGCACGTTGACCGTCTGGTCGGTCGCGCCCGAGGCCTCGCCGCCGATGACGCCGCCGAGACCCAGCGGGCCCTTTTCGTCGGCGATGACGCACATGCTCGCGTCGACGACGTGTTCCTTGCCGTCGAGACCGAGGAACGTCTCGCCGGATTTGCCAAGACGGGCGCGCACCGCGCCCTTCAGCTTGTCGGCGTCGTAGACGTGCAGCGGCCGGCCGCGATCCTGGCTGATGTAGTTCGTCACGTCGACCAGCGCATTGATCGGCCGCAGGCCGACCGCCTTGAGGCGCGTCTGCAGCCACGCCGGCGAGGGGCCGTTGGTCACGCCCTTGATGCAGCGCGCCGCAAACACCGGACAGGCGCTTCTCGTTTCCTTCGAGAACTCGAGCTTGACCTCGACGGGACACGGGTCGGCGCCTTCGACGCCCGCTATGGCCTTCTCCGGCTTCAACGTGCCGAGACCCGCCGCGGCGAGATCGCGCGCGATGCCGCGCACGCCCGTGCAGTCCGGCCGGTTCGGCGTCAGCTTCACCTCGAACACCGGATCGGCGAGACCCATCACCTCGACGTAAGCCTCGCCGACGTGGCTTGCCATGTCGGCGGGCAGCTCGATGATGCCGGCGGCTTCCGCAGAAAGCTCCAGCTCCGCCGCCGAGCACATCATCCCGTTCGAGACGACGCCGCGCACGGGTTTTTTCTCGAGCGTGATCTTTGATCCGGGAATGTACGTGCCGAGCGGCGCGAAAACCCCCACGAGCCCCGCACGCGCATTGGGCGCGCCGCAAACCACCTCGAGCAGCGGCGCACCTTTCGCCACCTCGACCCGGATGACCTGCAGCTTGTCGGCGTTCGGATGCTTGCCCGCCTCGACGATGCGCGCAATGCGGAACGCGCCGAGCTTGTCGGCGGGATTGTCGACGCTCTCGACCTCCAGACCGATCGCCGACAGCCGGGTCGCGAGCTCATCGACCGTGGCCTTGGTCTTCAGATGATCCTTGAGCCAGGACAGCGTGAATTTCATCGCGGCATCCTCAACCCGAAAGGCCGCCGGACAACGTCGGCACGTCGAGCACCGAGAAGCCGTAGTGGCGCAGCCAGCGCAGATCGCCGGAGAAGAAGGCGCGCAAATCGGTCAGCCCGTACTTGAGCATGGCGATGCGGTCGAGCCCCATGCCGAAGGCGAAGCCCTGGTATTTTTCAGGATCGAGGCCGCAGTTGCGCAGCACGTT
>CAZOOS010000294.1:0-2676 GCA_964581475.1 uncultured Hyphomicrobium sp. | reverse complement strand
GCGTCGTCGGCTCGTGGGCGAGCAACAGGTGGGGCTCGTTGGCGAGCGCCATGGGGATCATGACACGCTGGCGTTGACCGCCCGACAACCGGTGCGGGAAGGCGTCGATCCGCTTCTCGGGATCGCGGATACCGACCTTCTGCAACAGTTCCAGCACGCGCGCGCGGACGGCCTTCTCGTCCATGCGCCGGTGCACGCGCAGCACCTCGCCCACCTGCCGCTCGATGGTGTGCAGCGGGTTGAGCGACGTCATCGGCTCCTGGAAGATCATCGAGATGCGGTCGCCGCGCACGGCCTGCAATTGCGCCGGCTTCAGCTTTAGGAGGTCCTTGCCCTCGAACCAAACCTCGCCCGATGGGTGCGAGGCGGAAGGGTAGGGGAGGAGACGCAGGATCGACAGCGCCGACACGGTCTTGCCGGAACCGGATTCGCCGACGAGCGCCACGGTCTCGCCCTTGCCGATGCGGAACGACACATGATCGGCGGCGATCATCTCGCCGTGGCGCCCGAAGGCCACCGAAAGATCCCTGACGTCGAGAAGCGCACGATTAACGCTCGCCATCGCTGCTCCTACCGAAACGTCTTGCGCGGGTCGAGCGCGTCACGCACCGCCTCGCCGATGAAGATCAACAGTGACAGCATGATTGCCACCGTGAAGAAGCCGGTGAGGCCGAGCCAAGGGGCTTCTAGATGACGCTTGCCCTGCAACAGCAATTCGCCGAGCGACGGCGATCCGGGCGGCAGGCCCAAACCGAGGAAGTCGAGTGCCGTCAGCGCCGCGATGCTGCCCGAGAGCTGGAACGGCAGGAAGGTGAGCGTCGCCACCATGGCGTTGGGCAGCATGTGCTTCCACATGATCTTCCGGTGCGACAGGCCGAGTGCGCGGGCGGCGTTGACGTATTCGAAGTTGCGCGCGCGCAGGAACTCGGCGCGCACGACGCCGACGAGGTTAACCCATTCGAAGAGGAGCAGCGTGCCGAGCAGCGTCCAGAAGCCCGGCACCAGCACCGACGAGATGATGATCAGCACGAACAGCGACGGTATCGATGACCACATCTCGAGGAAGCGCTGGAAGATGAGATCGGTGCGGCCACCGAAGTAGCCCTGCAGCGCCCCGGCCGTGACGCCGACGGCCGCCGAGAACATGGCGAGCAGCTGGCCGAACAGCACCGAGATGCGAAAGCCGTAGATGACGCGGGCGACGACGTCGCGACCCTGATTGTCGAGACCGAGCCAGTTGGTGTTGCCGAACGCCTTGAAGCGCGCCAGCTGATCGGGCGGCGCTTCGCACAACGGCGCGCGCGAAGCCCACGGCGGCGGCGCCGGATACCCGAGGCAAATGTTGTCGGCGCTTTTGCGCCCCGGGTAGTCCTTGTTGATGGTGTCGTAGGAGTAGCGGATCAGCGGCCAGATGGCCCATCCATTCGCTTTGATCTCATCGAGGATCACCGGATCCTTGTAGTCGGTGACGGCGAGGAAGCCGCCGAACTTCGATTCCGGATAGTCGGTGAGGATGGGCGACAGGATCTCGCCCTTGTAGCTCATCAGCAGCGGACGATCGTTGGCGAGGAACTCGGCGAACAGCGTGACGACGAACAGAGTGAGGAAGATGCGCAGGCTCCAGTAGCCGCGCCGGTTGGCCTTGAAGTTCGCCACGCGCCGCTGGTTGATGGGGCTCAGCCTGTCGGTGCTGGGCAACTTGCGCGCCAGCCATCCGGGCACGCGGTCGCGATGCTCCTCGCGGGGTGGCGGCTGCGACTGC
Organism: uncultured Hyphomicrobium sp.; assembly: GCA_964581475.1. Classification (GTDB taxonomy): domain Bacteria; phylum Pseudomonadota; class Alphaproteobacteria; order Rhizobiales; family Hyphomicrobiaceae; genus Hyphomicrobium_A. The sequence goes on along the minus strand of CAZOOS010000294.1, from coordinate 914 downwards.
GGCAGCGGCGTTTCGAGGGCGCGCAGATCAGCCAACGGCTCAGACCTCCCGGCTCTCGAAGTCGATGCGCGGATCGACGAGGGTGTAGGCGAAGTCGGAGACGATGTTGAGCAATAGGCCCATCAGCGAGAAGATCCACAGCGTGGCGAACACCACGGGATAGTCGCGCTTCTCGATGGATTCGAAGGACAATAGGCCGAGGCCGTCGAGCGAGAAGATCGTCTCGATGAGCATGGCGCCGGCGAAGAACGCCGAGATGAACGCTCCCGGGAAGCCGGCGATGATCAGCAGCATGGCGTTGCGGAACACGTGGCCGTAGAGAACCTGGTTTTCGTTGAGGCCCTTGGCGCGCGCCGTCGTCACGTACTGCTTGCGGATCTCGTCGAGAAACGAGTTCTTGGTGAGGAAGGTCATGGTGGTGAACGCCGTCAGCGCCATGGCGATCAGCGGCAGCGTCAGGTGCCAGAAGTAGTCGACGACCTTGCCGACGAGCGAAAGCTGGTCCCAGTTGTCCGACGTGAGGCCGCGTGACGGGAACCACTGCAAGAACGAGCTACCCGCGAAGAGGATCAGCAGCAGCACGGCGAACAGGAAGCCGGGCACGGCGTAGGCGATCACCAGCACGCTGCTCGTCCACCTGTCGAACGGCTCGCCGTCCTGCACCGCCTTGCGGATGCCGAGGGGGATGGAGATGAGATAGGAGATCAGCATCATCCACAGCCCCAGCGATATGGAGACGGGCAGCTTCTCCTTGATGAGCTGCAACACCGAAGTGTCGCGGAAATAGCTCTTGCCGAAATCGAAGGTGAGGTAGCTCTTCATCATGATGAAGAAGCGCTCGTAGGCCGGCTTGTCGAATCCGAACTGCTTCTCGAGGCTTTTGATGAACTCCGGGTCGAGGCCCTGCGCGCCGC
>CAZOOS010000293.1:0-2684 GCA_964581475.1 uncultured Hyphomicrobium sp. | reverse complement strand
GCGGCCGCGCTGGCCGCTCCGTAGATCTGGCCGTCGAACTCGGTCCTACCGAGACTGAAGCCAAATCGCCAGTTCATCGCGCACGAAACGGCGAGTAGAACGCCGGCCGCGAGAACCCCCAACACGCCTAGAGCATGTCTCATGTTTGCCCTCATGAATTATGTTCGCCGGCTTGCGACACTGCACTGACGCCGGCGCTTGGCTTGTCTCTGCCTGAGGGCAACGGGACAGAACTTCTCCGTCTCCAACGAAATACTGGGCACTTCGCTCTGCAGTGTTCGGCTGACCGGCCCGTTGAGCTCCGGCGCCATTCCCCAATGGCATCCGGCAGTCCGGCGACCTCGCACGCAGACGACGTACCGAGAGCTGGAGCCTCTTCCCGAGGGGCAGTCAGGCGCAGGCGGCATCGCCGCTCGATTCCCCTGTGCGCAACTTTCCCCACGAGCCGAGGCGACAAGTTTACAGACGCAGTACGGCCCCCTCAGTTGCCTTTGCTACGCGATTCGAAATCTTTTGTTAAGGGAATCAGTCTTGTAGCCGGCGGCAGCCAAATTTCGGGCTTAATTGGCCACGCGGCCGGTACGCCCGGCTGTCCACAGGCGGTCCACCGGCTGAACGCAGCTTACCCCCAGGGGGGAGGAGTTTTGCACCGCGCCCGGCGTGCGCTCAACGAAAGTTGGACGGCCCGGTTGCATAAGCTCGTGAACGGACTTAAATTGGTTAAGAAATTGAAGCTGCTTGAGAACTAAGTTATTCGCCGCAACATCTTAAGTGCATTGTCACCGCTTGCATTTAGGGTGACACGTTGAACTGATTAATGCCGTCGTACGTTCCTGAGCCGCACGTATGCCGGGCGGCAGGAATCGCAGGGAGTGGACTGATATGCGTGGCCTTGGCGGCTTCGTATTGTTGGCAGGCGTTGGTGTCGGCCTGTTCGTCTATTTTCCGGCGCCGGTCGACCGCGACACGTCTCTCGAGCAGGCAAAGCGCGTTGCCGCCGACCGCGTGGCCACGCGCGAGGTGCGAAAGACGTCGACTATTGGGCGCACCACGCCGGCAACATCTTCGCGCCTCGCCAGCTTCTCGCCCGCATCTCCACTCGCCATCCCGCCGCGCAAGTCGCGCGTCGCGGCAGCGCCGATAGCGCCGCCGCCGCTCGCTGCCGCGACTAAGATTGAGCCGTTGCCGAGCTGGCAGACGCACGTCGTGCCGACCGCTGCAGTCGGCGGCCCATCGGGGTCGCTCGCTCCCACAGATGCTGAGAGCCACTACAAACTTGTCGTCGATATTCAGCAGCAGTTGAAGCGCGTCGGTTGCTACTGGGGCCGCACCAACGGCGCCTGGAACAACAACACGCGCGAGGCGATGCGTTCGTTCACGGCGAACACCAACGCTGCCCTGCCGGTCGACAAACCCGATTATCTACTGCTGTCGTTGCTCAAGTCTCATAACGGCCGTTCGTGCGGGTCGCCTGAGGCGACGACCGTCGCGGCGCCGACGCGCGGCAAGAACGAGACCGTCGCCACTGCCCAGCCCGAAGTGCTGCCGTGGAAGGCCGGCCCTGCCGCGCAAAGCGGAACGCGTCTCTTCACTCCGCTGCCCAATAGCGTCGTCTCGGCCGAGCCGCTGCCCGGCCGCATGGCCATCGGCGGTCCGCGAGACCTCCCGCCCGCTACCCAGGCGCCGCTCATTCCTGGGACTGCACCAGGAGCCGCTGCAGGTCAACCGAATGTCGCCACCGCCGCTCTCGACCAGGGCGGCGCCTCGCGGCCGACCTCCGTGTCGCCTCCGTCCGCGCCGAAACCTCGCCAGGCCTACAAGAAGTCGCGCCGCAGCGGACCGGGAACGCCGCGCTACAATCTCATGCTGAGCCTCGGCGGCGTCTACTGAGCCGCCGGGTCGGCTGTCTCCTCGCATAGCCATCGCAAGTATGCGGCCGATCCGCCGATGATCGGGACGACGACAAGCGCCGGGTTCGTATACGTGTGCAGCGCCTTCACCGCGGTGATCGTCGGATCCGCCATGCTTGCACGGGTCTTGATGATCATTACGACCTCGGCGTCGCGGGCTATCGCACCTTCCCAACGATAAATTGACGTCATGCCGGGCAGGATGTTGACGCAGGCGGCCAGCCGCCGCTCGACCAGCTCGCGCCCGACCGCCTCGGCGGCATCGAGCGAGGGGAATGTCGAATAGACGAGAACGGGCTTGTTGTTTTCGTGCACTTGAGCCAGCCTCCCACGCCTTGCCTCGCGAACCATAACAACCATGCCAAAGCCGAAAACGAAATTCGACAAGATTGCCTTCGTGGCAAGCGAGATGCCGGAGGCCATCGCCGCTCACGGTCGCCTCGCCGAGCGCTACGGCGACTGCGATCCTGCCGAAGCGGATGCCATTGTCACCCTCGGCGGCGACGGGCACATGCTGCAAACGCTGCACCGTTTCATGAACGACGGCGTGCCGATCTACGGGATGAACCGCGGCTCAGTCGGCTTCCTCATGAACGACTACAGTGAGGAAGACCTGCACCGGCGCCCCGCCGAGGCCGACATCAGCCGCATCCAACCGCTGTCGGTGATTGCCTACGACCAGGCCGGCAAGGCCCATCAGGCCCCAGCCGTCAACGAGGTGTCGCCGGTTCGCGGTCGGCCCCATCGACGGCTACCGACCCTATGAGGAGATGG
>CAZOOS010000292.1:0-2699 GCA_964581475.1 uncultured Hyphomicrobium sp. | reverse complement strand
GCGCAGCTTGCGGGCGTGCTCCTGGATATCCATCGCCTGCATGTCGGATCCTCCACGTTGTTGGCGATCCCGACGATATGGGCGCGCCATGGGCAAGCCTCAAGGCACGCGCGCTGAGGTGAAGGCTCATTTACCGGAAGGCCCAAGAAAGCTGGCCGCAGCGTGCGCGCGCCACTAGAATGGCGCTCATTGCATTGCCAAACTCAGTTTTTTCAAATGCTTGCTATGCGCCATCCTCGCGTTGTAACCGCTTTGACTCTGGCTTGCGCCGCGGTGCCGGCCTTGGCGGTCAATGCCGAGCTCTATCGTCAGTACGGCGATCCCCCCCGGCTCGATAGCGTTTTCAATCAGAGCACCGACGGAGCGCGCCAGCTCAGGTACGGCGACGCCAACGACTACGATGTCGAGGTATGGGACGTGCGCGCCAACAAGCGCTTGAGCGGGATCAACGGGCTGTCAGGCTTCGTCAACGCCGCCAACATCAGCGCCGACGGACGCAAGGTCGTCACCGCCGAGCGGACCGGCATCGTCGGGCTCTGGGACGCCGAAACGGGCAAAGAGATCAGGTTGCTGCGCGGACACGGCGACCAGATCCAGGACGCGCGCTTCAGCCCCGACGGGAAGCTGATCGCCAGCGGCGCGCGTGACGGTACGGCGCGCACGTGGGATTCCGAAACCGGCGCCCAGATTGCCGTGCATCAGCAGCAGGGTGGCAGCTACATCGATGCTGTCTCCTTCAGTCCGAATGGGAAGTGGGTGCTATCGGCCGGCAACGGCTGGGCCGAGATCTGGAACGCAAGGTCCGGCGAGGTGCATTCCTCGACCAGGATCGGGCCGGAGGATCAGGGCGCCTTCACGACGTTTGCGCGCTTCAGCCCGGACGGCAAGGCGATCCTCGTCATGGACGACGAGGGCAAGCCGACGGATTCGATACCGCTCGTGATGCCGCTGCCGCTTGACTAGGCGCGGCTCAGTTGGCGAAGCGGAAGTGCATCACGTCGCCGTCCTTGACGACGTACTCCTTGCCTTCCAGGCGCATCTTGCCGGCTTCCTTGGCGCCGTTCTCGCCGCCGAGCGCCACGTAGTCGTCATAGGCGATGGTCTCGGCACGGATGAATCCCTTCTCGAAGTCCGTATGGATGACGCCCGCAGCCTGCGGGCCCTTGGTGCCGCGCGTGATGGTCCAGGCGCGCGCCTCCTTGGGACCCACCGTGAAATAGGTGACGAGGTCGAGCAGCTTGTAGCCGGCGCGGATCAGCCGATTGAGGCCGGGCTCGGCGAGGCCCATCTCGGCGAGGAACTCGGCGCGATCGGCGGGCGGCAGGCCGGCGAACTCGGCCTCGATCTTGGCCGAGATGACGACGCTGACGGCATCCTCCGCCTTCGCCCTCTCCTCGACCTTCTTGGAGTAAGCATTGCCGCTAGCAGCCGCCGTCTCTTCGACGTTGCACACGTAGACGACGGGCTTCGATGTGAGCAGTTGCAGCGCGAGGAAGATGGGCCTCTCCTCCGCCGTGACCTCGGCCATGCGCGCCGGCTTGCCTTCGCGCAGCGGGATCAGCGCCTTCTCCATCACCGCGAACTGCGCCTTGGCCTCCTTGTCGCCGGCCTTGGCTTTCTTCTCGACGGCGGCGATGCGCTTCTCCAGGCTTTCCATGTCGGCCAGCATCAGCTCGGTTTCGACCACCTCGGCGTCGGCCAGCGGATCGATGCGGTTCTCGACGTGGGTGATGTCGTCGTCCTCGAAGCAGCGCAGCACGTAAGCCACGGCGTCGACCTCGCGGATGTGCGACAGGAACTTGTTGCCCAGCCCCTCGCCCTTCGAGGCGCCGCGCACCAGGCCGGCGATGTCGACGAACGTCAACCGCGTCGGGATGGTCTGCCCGGACTTGGCGATGGCGGCGAGCTTGTCCAGCCGCTCGTCCGGCACGCCGACTTCGCCGACGTTCGGTTCGATGGTGCAGAACGGGTAGTTGGCGGCCTCGGCCGCCGCGGTCTGCGTCAGCGCGTTGAACAGGGTGGATTTGCCGACATTCGGCAAACCCACAATGCCGCATTTGAAGCCCATGATTGCGTCGCCCGGCGGTTGCTGGATGCTCAGCGGGCGAGCAGGCAAGCCGCTCGGTCCCGTTGCGTGGCGCATGCCTAGGCGGTTAGGGCCCGCTTGTGAAGCCTTCCGTTGCCGCAGCCGGGACGGCGGGCGGGCTCAGGCTTTCGCCAGCGGGCCGTGGTCGTCGCAGTGGTCGCCATGCGGGTGGTGCAGGTGGCCGTCGACCAGATAGTCGATGTGGTTGCCATGTGGCACCGCCTCGTGACCGCAACCGGGGCCATGCTTGTGCCCGGCATCATGGCCCGTGCAGCGGTGCTCGGGCGTGCAGCGGTCGGGGTTGGTCGCCGACACCTCGATCACGTGCTCGTCGACATGGTCTGCGTGTGGGTGATGCAGATGCCCATCGTGCAGGTAATCGACATGATCGCCGTGGCGCACCGCCGTGTGGCCGCAGTTCGGACCATGCGAATGCGTGTGGTTGGCGTGGTGAGGTTCCTTGCACGTCGACATAGGGGCCTCCCTCGTGTTCGTGAAGGCCCCCACGCTACGGCGCTTTGGCGCTGTTGACTACCGCAAGTTGGCGCTGCCAGCGTTAGTTGAGCTTGACGATGCCGAAGGCGCGCACGCTGGCCCCCGGCTGCAGCACCTC
>CAZOOS010000291.1:980-2729 GCA_964581475.1 uncultured Hyphomicrobium sp. | reverse complement strand
ATCCGCCGACCAATGCGAGCCGCGCCCGAGCGCGAGCCATCAGGCCCCCGGATCAACGACGCGATCCGCGCCCGCGAAGTACGACTGATTGACGAGACCGGGCAGAACGTAGGCGTGGTGACCCACGTCGATGCACTCGAGCGGGCCGTCAAGGCCGGGCTCGACCTCGTAGAGATTTCGCCCGAGGCTGATCCGCCCGTTTGCAAGATCCTCGACTACGGCAAATACAAATATCAGGCACAGAAGAAGGCGGCCGAAGCGCGCAAGCATCAGAAGATCGTCGAGATCAAAGAGATCAAGATGCGCCCCGCCATCGACGACCACGACTACGACGTGAAGATGCGCTCGATCAAAAGGTTCTTCGAGGAGGGCGATAAGGTGAAGGTCACTTTGCGCTTCCGCGGTCGCGAGATGGCGCATCAGCAGCTCGGCATGGAAGTGCTGCAGCGCGTGAAGGGCGACCTCGAGCCGATCGCCAAGGTGGAATCCGAGCCGCGCCTCGAGGGCCGGCAGATGGTTATGGTGTTGGCGCCAAGGTAACACGGCTCGATCCGGCGCCGGTTCCCGCAGGGGAGGTCTCAGGTGCCGAGACGTTCATATCGTACGATTGCGCGCGGTCGCTGGGCCCTCCCGGTTGCCGCGCTTTTCGTTGGCGTGTGGGGCGGTATCACGCCAGTCGCGGCGCAGAAAGTCGTCCCGACGGCGCCCCCGCCGATGTCGCCAAAACCGCAGCTGCCGACGGGTACGGGTGGGGGAGCTGGGTTAGCTCCGTCGATGCCGGATTTCCGTCCGGCGCCTGCGATTGTAGCGCCCACGCCAGTCGCGCCGGCCGCGCCGACAACCGTTGTGCCGGCAGTGCCGGCCCCTCTCATCCGCTTCCGCTGCGTGGTGGCCCCGGGAGAGAGCACCTGTAAGGAGCAGCCCCCGGGAGATGCCGGCGGCAACGACGACACCTGCGATTGCGCCCGCGACTTCTGTTACCAGGACAGCGCTGGGGCCCGCGTGTGCGAGAAGGCCGCCAATTAACCGATCCGAAGACCGCTTGCTGTTTTAAACCCGCGCCCGTATAAGGGCGCCGAAGCCGCCCGGCGGGGCATGCCGTGGCGGCTTTTTTGCTTTGACAGCCTCAATAGGCAGCTCCTCCCGCAAGGGACGTTTCCGGTCGGCCACGTGCCGCACGCGAATTAGGGCCAGCCGCGAGTGATGAAAGGATCGAGCCAAATGCCCAAGATGAAGACCAAGAGCGGCGCCAAAAAGCGCTTCAAGATGACGGGAACGGGCAAGGTGAGAGCCGCAGCCCAGGGCAAGCGCCACGGCATGATCAAGCGCACTGCGAAGTTCATTCGCGACGCGCGCGGCACCATGGTGCTGAACGACTCTGACGCCAAAATCGTCAAGAAGTACATGCCCTACGCCCGCTGAGCAGAGCAATCGCTCGCCGGCATTCGAACAACGTCATTTAACGGAGCAGTTCCATGGCACGCGTCAAGCGCGGTGTTACCGCCCATGCCAAGCACAAGAAAGTTCTGAAGCTCGCGAAGGGCTACTACGGCCGTCGCAAGAATACGATCCGCGTCGCGAAGCAGGCCGTCGAAAAGGCCATGCAGTACCAATACCGCGATCGCAAGGCCAAGAAGCGCACCTTCCGCGCTCTGTGGATCCAGCGCATCAATGCCGCGGGTCGCGAGCACGGCATGACCTATGGCCGATTTATCCACGGGTTGGCCAAGGCCGGGATCGAAGTGGACC
>CAZOOS010000291.1:0-970 GCA_964581475.1 uncultured Hyphomicrobium sp. | reverse complement strand
GGCCGGCATTACGATCGACCGCAAGGTGCTGGCCGATCTCGCCGTGACCGATGCTGCCGGCTTCAAGGCACTGGCGGATGCGGCCGCGAAGGCAGTAAAGCAGGCCGAGAAGGCCGCCGCTTAGGCGCCATCTGTTCTGGTGTCATCCTCGGGCTTGTCCCGAGGACCCACCTTTGTCCTCGCGCCGGAGCCAGCGGCGATATGGGTCCTCGGCACAAAGCCGAGGATGACAGTTGTTGAAAGCTCTCACCATGAGCGCAACCGTATCAGGCTCCGACCTCGGCAAACTTGAGCAGGAGCTTCTCGCTTCTATCTCCGAGGCGGGTGACCTTGCCGCTATCGAGCAGGCGCGCATCAACGTGCTCGGCAAGAAGGGCCGCATCGCCGAGTTGATGCAGACGCTCGGCTCCCTGCCCGCGGACGCGCGCAAGGCCTTCGGCCAGTCGGTCAACGAGATCAAGGCGCGCGTCACGGAAGCACTCGAGGCGCGCAAGGTCGCGCTGGAAGGCGCCGCCCTGTCACAGCGGCTGGCCAGCGAGCGCGCAGACATCACGCTGCCGGTTCGCCTCGGCCCGGTTGCCGATGGCCGCATTCATCCCGTCAGCCAGGTCTACGACGAGTGCGTCGAGATCTTCGCCGACATGGGCTTTGCCGTGGCCGAAGGTCCGGACATCGAGAGCGACGACCTCAACTTCACCAAGCTCAACATTCCGCCCGAGCACCCGGCGCGGCAGGAGCACGACACCTTCTACTTCGAGCCGAAGGACGATGGATCGCGCCTGCTGCTGCGTACGCACACGAGCCCCGTGCAAATCCGCACGATGCTGGCGCAGAAGCCGCCCATCCGCATCATCGCGCCGGGACGCGTCTACCGCTGCGACAGCGACCAGACGCACACGCCGATGTTCCATCAGATCGAGGGCCTCGTCATCGACGAGACGACCCACATGGGTCACCTCAAGTGGGTGCT
>CAZOOS010000290.1:0-2761 GCA_964581475.1 uncultured Hyphomicrobium sp. | reverse complement strand
CCCAGAGTTTGCGCAGCGCGGGGCGCCGCCTCGTCAACCTGCGCGCCAGCCCGCACGAAATCGCGCTCGGCTGCGCCCTCGGCGCCTTCGTCTCCATAACGCCGCTGCTAGGCGTCCAAACCATTCTCGCCGTGGTGCTTGCGCTGGCCCTTCGCGCCAGCGTTCCGGCCGCCATTATCGGCACCTTTGTCGGCAATCCGCTGAGCTGGCCGTTCATCTGGGTGTCGACGTACGTCATGGGCTTGCAGATGGTCGGGCTCGAAAGCAGCTTCGATCCCGCTGCCGTGCACCGCAACGTCATGCTCCTGTGGCACGCGCTGCTGGATCCCTCGCCGCAGCTCATCGATGCGACGGCCACGTTGTTTTGGCCCCTGCTGTGGCCCATGCTGGCGGGCAGTCTGCCGATTGGCCTGCTGACGGCAGCAATCGTCTACTATATTTCGAGGAACGTCGTCCGCGGTTGGCGGCTGCGTATTATGAATCGGACGTCGGCTGCCGCCGAGTAACGTCCCTTCGCTGTCTTGGCCCATCGAAATGCGCAAGCCTGCCCCGCTCCGCCTAGGCGTGAATATTGACCACGTCGCCACCATTCGTAATGCGCGGGGTGGCCGGCATCCCGATCCCGTGCGTGCCGCGCATCTGGCCGTCGAAGCTGGGGCCGACGGCATCACCGCCCACCTGCGCGAGGACCGGCGGCATATCTCAGACGACGACATTGCGCGCCTCAAGGCCGAGCTGACGCGTCCGCTCAACCTGGAGATGGCGGCAACAGACGAAATGCTCGCTATCGCGCTGCGCCACATGCCCAACGCCTGCTGTCTGGTGCCCGAGCGGCGCGAAGAACGCACCACGGAAGGCGGGCTCAACGTCGCCGGCGCCGGTGCGCGGCTGCAAGGCGTGGTCGGGGCCCTGAAGGATGCGGGGATCCGCGTCTCGCTGTTCATCGAGCCCGATGCGGTCGCCGTGGAGGCCTCGCAACGCATCGGCGCCGACATCGTCGAGCTGCACACCGGCGCCTATTGCGAGCGGGCGCTGGATGACGATGCGGCCGGCGTAAGCCGCGAGCTCGAGCGCATCACGGGCGCCGCACGCCTCGCCGCCGCGGCCGGCGTCGAAGTGCACGCGGGCCATGGCCTAACTTTCAATACGGTAGCCGGCGTTTCGCGCCTGCCGCAGATCGTCGAACTCAATATCGGGCACTTCCTCATCGGCGAGGCGATCTTTGTCGGCCTCGACGCGGCCGTCCGGCGGATGCGCGCGCTGATGAGCGAAGCCCGCCAGGGCGCAGTCCTCGATCGTCAGCAGGCGAGGTCGGCGTGATCCTCGGCGTCGGCAATGATCTCATTGATATTCGCCGCATCGAGAAGACGTTGGAGCGCTACGGCGAGCGGTTCATTGCGCGGGTGTTCACCGAGACCGAGCGCAAGAAGTCCGACGGCCGGCGCCAGCGGGCGGCCTCCTACGCCAAACGGTTCGCCGCCAAGGAGGCTTGTGCCAAGGCGCTTGGGACCGGCCTCAGGCGCGGCGTCTATTGGCGCGATATGGGCGTCGTCAATTTGCCCTCCGGCCGCCCAACCCTGAGCCTAACCGGTGGAGCGGCAAGGGTTTTGCAGGATCTCACGCCGGACGGATACGAGGCCCGTATCGACCTGACCATCACCGACGATTTTCCTCTGGCGGCCGCCATCGTCATCATTTCCGGCATCCCGGAAAAGGGAGACCGGCGCTAAGGCGGCCCGCCGCGGCGGCTGATACAACTGCGCGAATTGCGCCACGACGGCAAAGTAGCTATAGGGCGCGGGCGCGCAGCCGGGCCTGCGACATCGGGAGTCTCGCATGGCCGTATCGGCAAACACCAGGAAGGGCGGTTGGCTGGAAACGGCCACCATCGTCATCGAGGCGCTGGCCATCGCCATGGTCGTGCGCACCTTCCTCTACCAGCCCTTCAACATCCCCTCGGGATCCATGAAGGAAACGCTGCTGGTCGGCGATTACCTGTTCGTCTCCAAGCTGTCCTACGGCTACAGCCGCTACTCCTTCTACAATTTCATCCCCTTCGAGGGCCGTATCTTCGCCGCCGAGCCCAAGCGCGGCGACGTCGCCGTGTTCAAGCTGCCGCGCGACAATTCCACCGACTACATCAAGCGCGTCATCGGCCTGCCGGGCGACCAGATCGATGTCCGCAGCGGCGTCCTGTTCATCAATGGCGAGGAAGTGCCGCGCAAGCGGACCGGCGATTTCGTCACCCAGGAGGACGGCGGCCCGCCGCGTCCCATACCCGCCTATCAAGAGACGCTGCCCAACGGCGTGACGTACACCGTCCTCGACGCCGAGGAGAACGGTCCATTCGACAACGTCGGGCCCTACAAGGTACCGGCCGGGCACTATTTCATGATGGGCGACAACCGCGACAACTCCACCGACAGCCGCGCCTCCTGGGGCGTGGGGTACGTGCCGTTCGACAACCTCATCGGCCGCGCCGAGATCATCTTCTTCTCCGCCGCCGTCGACGAGCCGGAAGCATTCCGCTGGTGGAGCCCGTGGACCTGGCCGTTCGACATCCGCTGGAACCGTTTCTTCAAATTGGTTCGCTAACGTGCGCCCGGATTGCCGAGGGCGCCGCACACGCATGCGCGGCGCCCGCAGATGCGTTAAGCTCCCCCCGTGATACTGCGCCCGCGAAAATACAAAGACCTCGAGAAAGCGCTGGGTCATCGCTTCAAGAACCAGAAGCTGATCGAGATGGCGCTGACGCACGCCA
>CAZOOS010000289.1:0-2769 GCA_964581475.1 uncultured Hyphomicrobium sp. | reverse complement strand
CGTAGCCGCGCTCGACCGAGACTTTCTTGATGGCGTTGGCCATGTTCTCGACGGCAATGCGGATGCAGCCGTCGGCGATCTCTTCCGCCGCGCGGCCGTCGCCGACCTCGCGTGCGAGGTCTGAGAACGCGGAGCGCACCGCGTCGGTATCGAGCGGCTGATTGTGCGCGGCGCCAAAGATTTGCGGGAAGAACCGCGCGTCGAGCTTGCCCAGCATGACGTTTGCATCGGTGACGGTGAGCGGGCCGCCGCGGCGATAGGACTTGGGACCGGGGTTGGCGCCGGCGCTGTCAGGTCCGACGCGGAAGCGCGTCCCGTCGAAGACGATGATCGAGCCGCCGCCTGCTGCCACCGTATGCACGCGCAGCATCGGCGCGGTGATGCGTACCCCGGCGATCTGCGTCTCGAACGAGCGCTCGTACTCGCCGGCGAAGTGCGCGACATCGGTCGACGTGCCGCCCATGTCGAAGCCGATGAGCTTGTCGAAGCCGGCGCGTTTCCCCGTCTCCGCCATGCCGACCACACCGCCCGCCGGACCGGAAAGGATCGCGTCGCGTCCGCGGAACACCGACGCTGCTTTCAGCCCACCCGACGACGCCATGAACAGCAGGTGTAGGCCGTTATGCTGTCCTTCTCCCCCTCCCCCCATCAAGGGGGAGGGTGAATGATGGAGCGCACTCGCGACCTTATCGACGTAGCGGCCCAGGACCGGAGATAGATACGCGTCGGCAACGGTCGTATCACCGCGCGGCACCAGCTTGATCAGCGGCGAGACCTCGTGGCTCACCGACACCTGCGCAAAGCCGAGCGTGCGTGCCAACTCGGCCGCCTGGCGCTCGTGCGCGGGATGCGCGTAGGCGTGCATGAAGACGATGGCCACCGCATCGATGCCCGCTTCGCGGGCATTGCGCAACTCGATTTCGAGGGCGCCGAGATCGAGCGAGCGCTCCACCGCGCCATCGGCGCGCACGCGCTCGTCCGCCTCGACGACGCGGCTGTACAACATCTCCGGCTTGACGATGCGCTTGGCGAAAATTTCGGGCCGCGCCTGGGTGCCGATCTCCAGTTGGTCCTTGAATCCGCGGGTTATGACCAGCAGCGTCGGGTCGCCCCTGCGCTCGAGCAGCGCGTTGGTGGCGACGGTGGTGCCCATCTTCACCGCGCCGATGCGTTCCGCTGGAATCGCCGTGCCTGAAGGGACGCCGAGGAACAGGCGAATGGCCTCGAGCGCGGCATCGACATAGGCGCCGGGGTTTTCCGACAAGAGCTTGCGGGCGAGGATGCGGCCGTCAGGTGTGCGCGCAACGACATCGGTGAAGGTGCCGCCGCGGTCGATCCAGAAGTGCCACTTGTCGTCGGTCGACTGCCCGGGCATCCGCATCCGCTCGAAGATTTCCGCTGCTCGTGTCAGCTATCGGGCGGCTCCGCCGACGTCAACCGAGCGCCGTGGCGCCGCAGGGCGCGGCGAATTTCCGGCATTTGCGGCAACTTTACCGAACGATGCCGCAACCTCAGGTTCGGCCCCTTCATGTCGCCCGCGAATGTCGATAAGGGAATGGCATGGCTTGGAATGCTATAGCACGGGTGATCGGCATCGAGGCGGGCGGCTCGGTGGGCGACGCGCTGTCGGGATTGTGGGCGCGCCTGACGCGTGATCGCGCGGCGACGCGCACGCCCGGATACCGCACGGTCGCCTTCACCATCGCGGTGACCACGCTCGCTGCCAAGATGGCCAAGGCCGACGGCGTGGCGCTGCCCGTCGAGGAGCGCGCCTTCGCACGCGTATTCAACGTCCCCGCCGACGAGAAGGCGAACTTCGGGCGCCTCTTCGACCTCGCCGCCCAGGACATCGCCGGCTACGAGATCTATGCCGGCAAGATCGCGCGGCTGCTCGCCGACGAGCCGGAGATGCTGCGCGCGTTGCTCGAATGCCTGTTCCACGTCGCCGCCGCCGACGGTGTGCTGCATCCAGACGAGGATACGTTCCTCTCCGTCGTCGCCGAAAAATTCGGCCTCAGCCGCGGCGAGTTCCTCTCGGTGCGCGCCGGCTTCGTCAAGGACCCGTGCAGCCCCTACACGATCCTCGGTGTGCACCCGGACATTTCCGATGCCGAGCTGAAACTGCGTCATCGCGCACTGGTGCGCGAGCATCACCCCGACAGGCTCGCCGCCACGGGCGTTCCTCCCGAGTTGCGCTGTGCCGCCAACCGGCGTCTGGCGGCGATCAACGCCGCCTACGATGAGATCGTCGCCGACCGCCAGCGCGAGGGGACGCGATGATCCTCGAGGCGGACTCTTCGCTCGTGCATGCGCTGCACCCCTCATGCAATGCCGGACCTCGTCCCGGGGGCTGCCGCGCCGACATGATCGTGCTGCACTACACCGGCATGTCGACGGCGGAGCAGGCGGTGAAGTGGCTGTCGGATCCTCGCAGCAAGGTCTCCTGCCATTACGTTATCGACGAGAGGGGCCACATCACTCAGCTCGTGCCTGAGACACTGCGCGCCTGGCATGCGGGAGCTTCCCACTGGGCAGGGGAGACGGACATAAACTCGGCCTCGATCGGCATCGAGATCCAGAACCCCGGGCATGAGCACGGCTATCCCGAGTTTCCGCCCGAGCAGATGCAGGCCATCGCCGCGCTGTGCCGCGACATCGCGCTGCGGCGCGGCGTGCCGCCCGAGCGCGTGCTGGCGCATTCCGACGTCGCGCCCGGACGCAAGATCGATCCGGGCGAGAAGTTCGACTGGGCATTCCTAGCCCAGCAGG
>CAZOOS010000288.1:0-2780 GCA_964581475.1 uncultured Hyphomicrobium sp. | reverse complement strand
CGCTTGTCGAGCTCTCCGGCGGGGACGACGACTTGCAGCGTCCGCTTCAGACCTTCGTTGCTCGTTTCGGTAATCTGCATTGTTCTCCAACCTGCTCGTAAAGCCGATGGGCTCTCATCCCGGCGCTGCTCCGCGTGGTGCGGGCGGAGGGACTTGAACCCCCACGCCTTGCGGCGCTTGGACCTAAACCAAGTGCGTCTGCCAATTTCGCCACGCCCGCGCGTCGTCCCCGCCTCAATGGCCGGCTTGCGCCAGTCCACATTCGCCAATCCGGCGAGTTGCTGCGGCTGTCGGGGACGATCGGGCGAAGATATATCTGGCGAGCACCGCAAAAAGCAACGCCCCTCTGCCCCGTCCGGCCGCTGGCCATGGCGCGCGGCAGCGGACGGGCGTCCGTTAGGGCGAAAAATGCCTCGCCTTGGCGCAGTTGCGAGCGACAATTGGCGCCGCTAGGGTCCGCCGATCCTTAATGGAGTCGCCCCCTTGAACCCGCCGCGCCCGAGCGTCGCCGCCGCCGTCGGCCGCACGCCTCTCATCAAGCTTCGTCGCGCCTCCGAGGAAACGGGCTGCTTGATCCTCGGCAAGGCCGAGTTCATGAACCCCGGCGCTTCGGTGAAGGACCGCGCCGCGCTCGGCATTCTCACCGAGGCGATGGACAGCGGCCGCCTCAAGCCCGGCGGCACCGTCGTCGAGGGCACCGCCGGCAACACCGGGATCGGCCTGACGGTGCTCGGCAACGCCCTAGGCTTGCGCACGGTGATCGTCATCCCCAACACCCAGTCGCAGGAGAAGAAGGAAACCCTGCGCCTGCTCGGTGCCCAGGTCGTCGAGGTGCCGGCCGTGCCGTACCGCGATGCCAACAACTACGTGAAATATTCCGCCCGCCTCGCCGAGGCCTTGGGGGCGACCGAGCCGGGCGGTGCCGTGTGGGCCAACCAGTTCGACAACACCGCCAACCGCGACATCCACACGGCAACCACTGCCGAGGAGATCTGGGCGGACACCGAGGGCAGCGTCGACGGCTTCGTCGCCGCGGTCGGTTCGGGCGGCACGCTCGGCGGCGTCTCGCGCGGCCTCAAGGCCAAGCGCGAGAACATCGCCATGGCGCTGGCCGACCCGCCCGGATCCGGCCTCTACTCTTATTTCACCACCGGCGAGTTCAAGGCCGAGGGAACCTCGGTGACCGAGGGCATCGGCCAGAGCCGCATCACCAAGAACCTCGAAGGGGCAGCCATCGACATGGCCTATCGCATCCCCGACGAGGAGACCCTGCGCATCGTCTTCGGGCTCACGGCCGAGGAGGGTTTGTGTTGCGGTGCATCGACGGGAGTTAACGTTGCCGGCGCCATGCGCCTGGCCCGCGAGTTGGGTCCCGGTCATACGGTCGTGACGATCCTGTGCGACAGCGGCACGCGCTACCAGTCGCGGCTGTTCAACCCGGCGTTTCTGGCAGGCAAGTCCCTGCCCGTGCCCGGCTGGCTGTCGCGGCCGGCGCCCCCACTTCCGTCGGTATTCGTCGCCACGTAACGCGGATTGAACCGGGAGAAGACGCCGCGATCCTTGCAGGGACCACCGCTTTTGCCTATGTCGCTACGGGCGCGGCTGGCGAGCTGGCGCCCAGAAACGTTCACGAGACTGCAAGAGAGGGAAACGTGCTCGAAAGCGCCAAGAACTGGATCGTCAGTACCGATTGGCTCGCCTCGCACCTCGATGCCCCCGATCTCGTGGTGTTCGACGCGAGCTGGCACCTCCCCACCGCCGGCCGCGACCCGAAGGCCGAGTACCTCGAAGGGCACATCCCCGGCGCCATGTTCTTCGACATCGACGACCTGATCGACGAGAAGTCGTCGCTGCCGCACATGCTGCCCTCGACCGTCAAGTTCGCCTCGCGCATGAAGAAAATGGGCATCGGCGACGGCATGCGCATCGTCGTGTACGATACCCTCGGCATGTTCTCCGCCCCGCGCGCCTGGTGGACCTTCCGCGCCATGGGCCACGAGGACGTCGCCGTCCTCGACGGCGGCTTGAAGAAGTGGAAGGCGGAAGGCCGCGAGCTGGAGGACGGCCCGGCGCGCAAGCGCACCGAACGGCACTTCACGCCGCTGTTGAACGCCTCGCTGATCCGCGACATGGACGACGTGAAGAAGATCATCGCCAAGCGCTCGGCGCAGCTCGTCGACGCGCGCCCCGCCGGCCGCTTCGAAGGCACCGAGCCCGAGCCGCGTCCCGGCCTGCGCGGCGGTCATCTCCCCGGCGCCCGCAACGTGCCCTCGCAGTCGCTGATCAATGCCGACGGCACGCTGAAGTCGACGCCCGAGCTCGCCAAGATCTTCGCCGACGCCGGCATCGACCCCAAGCACCCGGTCGTGACCTCGTGCGGATCGGGCGTCACCGCCTCGATCCTGTCGCTGGCGCTGGCCGTGCTGGGACAGACCAACGCCGCCGTCTACGACGGCAGCTGGGCGGAATGGGGCGCCGAGAACGGCCCCGCCATCGAGACCGGCCCGGCGCGCGAGCTGACGCAGTAAGGCGCGGCCGGTTCCGCGCCCTACGCTATCGCAATTTCGCGCGCGCGCCTTGCCGGCTCAGGCGCGGCGCGGTTCGGGATACATGTGATAGGTGATCATCAATAGCGACATGAGGATGGCTGACGCCAGCCCGGCGACCGTGCCCGTCCACACCGGCGAGAACTCGCCGCCGACCTGATCGAGAATTTCCTTGCTGGCGAGGCTGCCGGCGATCGAGGCGATGACGGCGAAGACGGCGACCACCATCGGAAT
>CAZOOS010000287.1:0-2795 GCA_964581475.1 uncultured Hyphomicrobium sp. | reverse complement strand
GCTGCCGCGCTGGCGCGGCGCCGCGCCGATCCAGCGCCCGATCATGGCCGGCGACACGCAGACGGCGGTGATGGTGATGCGCATGCAGCAGGGGCTGGATACGGGACCTGTTTGTCTCGGCGAGCAGGTGCCGATCGGTGCCGACGCGACGGCGGGCGACATGCAAGACGTGTTGGCGCAGCTCGGCGCGTCGCTGATGGTGCGGGCGCTGGCGGCGCTTGAGCGCGGCTCGCTCGACTGCACGCCGCAACCGTCCGCCGGGGTCACCTACGCCAAGAAGATCGACAAGGCCGAGGCGCGCATAGACTTCGCCAGGGATGCAAGCGAGGTGCACAACCTCATCCGCGGCCTTTCACCTTCACCCGGCGCGTGGTTCGAAGCCGGTGCCGACGGCAAGCGCGAGCGCATCAAGGTGCTGCGCGCCGTCATCGCCGACGGGGGCGGCGCGCCCGGGACCGTGCTCGACGATCAGCTCACCGTCGCCTGCGCCACGGGTGCCGTGCGCCTCATCGAGTTGCAGCGCGCCGGCAAGCGGCCGATGCCGGCGACGGAGGCCTTGCGCGGCTTTCCGCTGCCGCGCGGCACGCAGCTCTGATCAGCGTCACACTTGGACGAGATCGCTGTGACCGAAGCCCTTCGTGTAATCCAATACGGAGATGACCGTCGGCGTGATGCGCATGATGACGGTGCTGGCGCGATCTTCGGGGGTAAATGCCGCCACTTGCGGAAACTTGGCGAGGAACAGGCCGCCTAGCTTCGCCAGCTCGGAAGCGTCGGTAACGCGTGCGGCGATGCCGCCGAGCGATAGCCCCTCGATCTCATCCCAGTTCGCGTGGTCTTCGTCGATCGCCGCGGACACCCTGGCATCGTGCGCAATGTTGTGCGCCTTCTGGGATTGGACGCCGCAGCCGAAATAGATGTTCAAGCCGTCGTTGGCGTAGCCGACGGTTGTCGCTTGCGGGAAGCCGTCGGGCCGCACCGTGGCGATGGTCATGTTGTTGTGGCGGGCGAGGATGCCGAGGATCTTGCTGTGCAGTTCGGGGGGCACCGTCCACCTCTCCCAAAGGGGCCACTTCGGCGATGACCTTGCCACCGCCGGGCCGGGCCACCCTTGATGCCCGTCAACTGGCCCTGCCGCCCAAAGGCAGTTGACGCCGGGCGCGGCTTGCGCCTTAACATTTCATTAAGTGTTTCATAGCGTTCCAGGGAGTTGTTCGATGCGTTTGTTCATCTCGCTTTTGCTCCTGGCCGGTGGGCTGGCGCCGGCGGCCCTCGCCGAGCCCGCGCACACCACGCGCATCGAGACGCGCCCCTACTACGGCGCCGTGGTCACCATCGAGCAAGGCGTGCGCGTCTATCGGCCGGTGCCCCCGACGCAGCATCTGATCGTCAATCCCGACGGCACGACGCCGCTGCAACTCAACATCGGCAGCAGCGGCAGCTTCACGCCGAATAACCAAGCCGCGGCGACGGACCGCTAGTCCGGCACGCCAGCGCGCGCTTGAGGGCGTGGCGCTGCGCGGCTAGGGATGGGCGGCGCGCATGGACGCGCGGCGTCTCAGGCCCCTATGCCCCGCTACCGCATCACCATCGAATACGACGGCACGCCGTTTCTCGGCTGGCAGCGTCAGGCCGACGGCCCGAGCGTGCAAGGGGCGCTCGAGGAGGCGCTGCTGCGTTTCTCCGGCGAGAGCCGCAGCGTGCGCGGTGCCGGCCGTACCGATGCCGGCGTGCACGCGCTGGGGCAGGTGGCGCACTTCGATCTCGACAAAACGTGGGAGCCGTTTCGCGTGCGCGAGGCGCTGAACTTCCATCTGCGTCCGGCGCCGGTCGCAGTGATCGATTGCTCCCTTGCTGCCGGCGACTTCGACGCGCGCTACAGCGCCACGGCGCGCCACTACCGCTATCGAATCCTGTCGCGGCGCGCGCCACCCGCGCTCGAGCGCGATCGCGTGTGGTGGCTGCCCGTCGCGCTCGATGCGGCGCTCATGCATGAGGCCGCGCAGGCGCTTGTCGGCCGTCACGATTTCACGACCTTCCGTGCCGCTCAGTGCCAGGCGAATTCGCCGCTGCGCACGCTCGACAGGCTGGATGTATCGCGTTACGCCGATGAGATCGTCATCGAGGCGTCGGCCCGCTCTTTCCTGCACAATCAAGTGCGCTCGATGGTCGGCAGCCTGAAACTCGTCGGCGAAGGCAAGTGGCGGCCGCGCAAGCTGGCGGCAGCGCTCGAAGCGCGCGACCGCACCGCTTGCGGCCCTGTGGCGGTGGCGTGCGGCCTGTACCTCGCCCGCGTCGACTACGCCGGCAGCCCTCCCGCCGACGCCGAAACCGAACTCGCCCCCGACGACGACTGAGCCGTTGGGCCCGCCCAGGTGCGCGCCTACTCGATGATCGATAGGAATTCCTGGCGCGTCACGGGGTTGTCGCGGAAGACGCCGAGCATGCGGCTGGTGACGAGGTCGGTGCCCGGCTTCATGATGCCGCGCGCCGTCATGCAGAAGTGCTCGGCCTTCAGGACGACACCGACGCCCTGCGGCTGCAGCACCGTATCGATGGCGTTGGCGATCTGCGCCGTCATCTTCTCCTGGATCTGCAGGCGTTTCGCGTATACCTCGACAATGCGCGCCAGCTTCGAGATGCCGACGACGCGGCCGTTGGGAATATAGGCGATCCAGGCGCGGCCGATAATGGGCGCCATGTGATGCTCGCAATGGCTCTCGAAGCGGATGCCGCGCAACACGATCATCTCGTCGTAGCCCTCGGTCTCCTCGAAGGTCTTCGACAGGATCGCT
>CAZOOS010000286.1:0-2851 GCA_964581475.1 uncultured Hyphomicrobium sp. | reverse complement strand
CGCCGATTCCCCCAAATCTGCTTCTGACTTGCGAGACAACCGTGGCAAATGTTTGAGCAGCCGCGCTCACACAGGGCTTGCAACGCTCGATCCCAGAAGCTGTCTTCGGCAGTATCGGCGATTTTTCAAGATGGTCATCGTGACGCCGCCAAGTGCTTCGGCGGCCACCGGCCCGGGGCGGGGCTTGGCGGGACAGTTGCGGCGCTCTCGGGGAGGGCGAAGACCGTGGCCAACTATCACTACGAAATCAAATCCAAGCTCGGCGTCCGCTCCGACATCGAGCTCGTCTACCTCTGCATGCGCCAGGGCCTGGTCGCCGCCCCTCGGCGCCGCTTAGCTCATTGTCGGAGTGCCTGCGCGCGCCAGCGGCCGAGCAGCGCGGCACGGTTGCCGCGGTAGCGCTGGCGCGAGACCTCGGCCTTGCGCATGCGATCGGTGCGGAAATGGCGAAAGTCGTCGCGCAACTCGCACCACGCCACGACGATGCGCGACATCTCGAAGTAGCCGAGCGCCAACGGCCAGATGACGCGCGTCGTCGCACGCCCCTGCTCGTCCTGATAGGCGATCCAGACCTTGCGCCGTTCGCGAATGGCCGCGCGTAGCGCCGCAACGTCGATGGCATCCTCCGGCGGGCCTTGCGTGAAACGCGGCGCGTCGACGGCCGGCTCGAACAGCACCGGCTTCAGGTGCCTCGGCAGGATGTCGCCGATCTTGGCGACGACATCGCGGGCCGCGCGGCCCAGAGATGCATCGGCGCGCGCCTCCACCCACCGCAAGCCGACGAGCATCGCCTCGATCTCGTCGGCGTTGAACATCAGCGGTGGCAGATCGTAGCCCTCGCCCAGAACATAGCCGATGCCGGCCTCGCCGCGGATCGGCACGCCGTCGGCGACGAGGCCGGCGATGTCGCGGTAGACGGTGCGCACGCACACCTCGAGCTCGGCGGCAATGACACGCGCCGTCACCGGCCGCCGGTGACGGCGCAGGATCTGCAGCAGTTGGAGTAGCCGGTCGGCGCTACGCATGAGGAGAGTTTCCTGCAGGCTCCTGACAAGGGTTGTCAGCAGCATGTCAGTATGGTCGCGCCAATCGCTTAACTCAATTGGGTGGCTGTATGATCACGCTCTATGCCTTCGGCCCGGGATTTGGCCTGCCCGATCCGAGCCCGTTCGTCACCAAAGCCGACGTCCTCCTCAAGATGGCGGACGTTCCCTACCGGACGGACACGACGGGTTTCAAGAAAGCGCCCAAGGGCAAGCTTCCCTACATCGACGATGACGGCGCGGTCATCGCCGACTCCACGTTCATCCGCATGCATCTGGAGCGCAAGTACAGCATCGATTTCGACGCGGGATTATCGCCGGCCGAGCGCGGCGTCGCCTGGGCCTTCGAAAAGATGTGCGAAGATCACCTTTACTGGACGTTGGTCCACGCGCGCTTTGTGGACGACGCTAATTTCAACGTCGGGCCGCGCCGCTTCTTCGATGCCGTCCCGGCGCCCATTCGTCCGCTCGTCGTGGCCATGGTCCGCCGCCAAGTTCGGCGCAGCCTCTGGGGGCACGGGGTTGGCCGGCATAGCGCCGACGAGATCGCGTTGCTCGCCGTCCGCGATCTGACCGCCATCGCCGCCTTTCTGGGCGACAAGCCATATCTGATGGGCCCGCGCCCGTGCGGCGCGGATGCCGCCGTGTTTGCCTTCGTCGCCGCCTGCTTCCCGGCGCGCTTCAAGACACCCATTCGGGTGGCGGCCGAGTTGCAGCCCAATCTCGTCGCCTACCGCGACCGCATGCTGGAGCAGTACTATCCCGAGCTGGTGCCAGCTAAGGGCCAGGCGGCTTGAGCCGTCCGATACCGTGCCGCTTGACGGCACGAGAGGCTATATTGGGGGGTGCTTGGGCTGCAGGCGGCGCGACGGTGGCGGCGCTTCCGGCGGGGGCTTTGCGTCACTATCTATGGACGGCCCGGACCCACCCGCTCCCACCATTTGCCGCCCGTTTCGGCGTCGGTTAGACACACCCCATGGCCAAAGCCCCTAAGCCGCCCGCGGCGCCGTCGCTGATGAAGACCATCCACGTCCGCGGCGCGCGAGAGCACAACCTGAAGAACGTCGACCTGGAGATCCCGCGCGACGCCCTCGTCGTGTTCACGGGCCTCTCCGGCTCGGGCAAGTCCTCGCTCGCCTTCGACACCATCTACGCCGAAGGCCAGCGCCGCTACGTCGAGAGCCTGTCCGCCTACGCGCGCCAGTTCCTGGAGATGATGCAGAAGCCGGACGTCGACCACATCGACGGCCTGTCGCCCGCCATCTCCATCGAGCAGAAGACGACCTCGAAGAACCCGCGCTCCACCGTCGGCACGGTGACGGAGATCTACGACTACCTGCGCCTTCTCTTCGCGCGCGTCGGCGTGCCGTACTCGCCGGCCACCGGCCTGCCGATCGAGAGCCAGACCGTGTCGCAAATGGTCGACCGCGTGCTCACCATTCCCGAGGGCACGCGCATCTACCTGCTGGCGCCCATCGCCCGCGGCCGCAAGGGCGAGTTCAGGAAGGAGCTGGCCGAGCTGCAGAAGAAGGGCTTCCAGCGCGCCAAGATCGACGGCGCGTTTTACGAGATCGACGAGGCGCCCAAGCTCGACAAGAAATTCAAGCACGACATCGACGTGGTCGTGGACCGCCTGGTCGTGCGCGCCGACATCGCCAAGCGCCTCGCCGATTCATTCGAGACGGCCCTCGGGCTGTCGGAAGATCAGGTGGTCATCGCCGAGCTGGCCGACAAGCCGCTGCCCGACGCCGAGACCAAGGGCGCCAACAAGTCGAAGAACGAGACGCACGAGCGCGTCACCTTCTCGG
>CAZOOS010000285.1:1188-2853 GCA_964581475.1 uncultured Hyphomicrobium sp. | reverse complement strand
CCGGCATAGCGCTGTGCGCCGCGCATCTCCGCCAGCGCCGCGGCCTCGTCCTTGTAGCCCTGATGGCGCGCCGCACTCTCCGCCGACCACGGCGCCGGTTTGCACGTGCAGCCCTCAACCAGCGTCTTGCGGTAGAGAAAGGCGTTCGGCATCTGCGCGTACGGGCGCCCGCCCATGTCGACCATCGTCTCGACGCTGCCGCCGTTGGTCGGATAGTAGAAGAGCTTAGCTTCGCCGTCGCAACGCGCCGAGCAGGTGCGCGCATCCTGATGCAGACGCTCGCGGCCCACGTTGTCGCCGATGGGGAAAAAGAACCCGTCGCAGGTGCGCACGCACAGCGTCCGGTACTTAGCGTAGTCCTGCGGCCAGCCGCCGTCGCCGTAGCCCTGGTCGAAGACGCGGCCCCACTCGAAGCGCTGGCCGCCGAAACCGAAATTGAAGGTCGGCGGCTCGATGCGTTCGGCGCGGCGCGATGAACCCCAGCCGAACAGCTTCTTGAAGAAGCCCTCGGCGCTGACGGGCTCATAGGCAGCGGTCAGCGCCGCGACGACGCCGAGACACAGCAGCACTGGGCGGGAAAAGCGCATCGGCACTCTGACGCTCATGACTGAACAGCAGCGCAGAGCATCGCCGCAAGCTGGCAAAGAATGTCTGAAGACGAGTGCCGAATCGCGAATTAAAGCGTCAGCACGACCTTGCCGACGGCTTCGCGGCGGTCGATGACGCCGAGTGCCTCGCCGATCTCGGCCAGCGGATAGGTGGCGTGGATACGCGGGTGGAGCCGTCCTTCGGACACCCAATCCAACACCTGCCGCATGTTGGCGCGGTGACCGGCGGGATCGCGCTTCAACGCTTCGCCCCAGAATACGCCGATGGCCTCGCAACCTTTGAGCAGCAAGAGGTTGAGCGGGATCTTGGCAATGTCGCCGGAGGCAAAGCCGACGACGAGGAAACGGCCTTGCCAGCCGGTGGCGCGCAGCGCCGCCTCGGAGGAATCGCCGCCGACGCAGTCGTAGACGACATCGACGCCGCGACCGCCGGTCAGCGCGCGCAGACTTTCCTTGAGATCGTAGGCGCCGTAGTCGACTGCCTCGTCGGCGCCGTGCTCGCGCGTTACCGCCAGCTTCTCCGGCGACGAAGCGACGGCAATGACGCGCGCGCCCATGAGCTTGGCGATCTCCACCGCGGCAAGACCGGCGCCGCCGGCGGCGCCGAGCACGGCGACCGTCTCGCCCGCCTGCAAGTGCCCGCGGTCCTTGAGCCCGTGTATGGCCGTGCCGTAGGTCACCGAGACACCGGCGGCGACCGCGTCGCTCACGCCGTCGGGGATGGCGATAAGCGCTTCCGCCTTGGCGATGACCTTCTCGCGCGCCCCGCCCCAGCCGAGGTAAGCCATCACCCGGTCGCCGACCTGCACGCCACCGACCCCCGGCCCCAGCGCCTCGACGACGCCGGCCACCTCGGCCGACGGCGAAAACGGCAGCTGCGGCTTTGACTGGTATTTGCCGCGCGTGATCAGCGTGTCGAAGTAGTTCAGCGCCGCCGCCTTCACCGCGATCAGCACCTCTCCCGGGCCCGGCTGCGGCACGGCAATGTCCTCGATCACCAGGCCGGCCGGCCCGTCGAGGCTCTTGCAAAGCGCCGCTTTCATGTAAAACCTCCCGC
>CAZOOS010000285.1:0-1088 GCA_964581475.1 uncultured Hyphomicrobium sp. | reverse complement strand
TTCGCCATCGGCGCCGAGCGCATGTCGAAATCGCTCAATCTCGGCAACCTGATGCGTTCGGCGCACGGCTTCGGCGCCAGCTTCACCTTCACCGTCGGCGCCACCTACCGGGCGCTGGAGGCTTTTGCCGATACCTCCAAGAGCCAGCTGCACCTGCCGCACTACAATTGGGCCTCGCTGGAGGACATGGCGCTGCCGCAGGGCTGCAAGCTCGTCGGCATCGAACTCATTGATAGCGCTATCGATCTGCCGAGCTTCCGGCACCCGTTGCGCGCCGCCTACGTGCTCGGTCCCGAGCAGGGCTCGCTGTCCGACAAGCTGCTGGCGCGCTGCGATTATGTGGTGCGCATCCCGACCAGTTTTTGCGTCAACGTCGCCATGGCCGGGGCCATTGTCATGTACGACCGCACGCGCACGCTGGCCCGCTTTGCCGACCGGCCGATGCGCGAAGGCGGCCCCGGCGCTGCGGCCCTGGCGCCGCCGAGAACCGGGGGTAAGATCGGCCAGGAGTGATGACAGCCGCCCGGAAGGGTGCATATGCTCTCACAAAACGGCGCTCTTTCTGGGGAGGGGAGCTCAATGCATATGACGGGTCTTGCCGCGATAGCGGTCACCGCTTTGACTTTGGCGCTGGCCGGGGGTGCCGCGGCGCAGACTGTCGAGCAGGTCGAGAAACAGGGCGCCTGGACACTCTACGCCGACACGGCGACGCCGAAGGCCGTATGCTTCATCGCCGCGCAGCCGCAGGCGGTCGAGCCGCTCGGCGCCAACCGCGGGCCGATCTTTTTCTACATCACCGCCTGGCCGAAGGACGGCGTCAAGACCGAGCCGTCGATCAAGGTCGGCTACCCGGTGAAGCCGGATGCCGACATGTCGGTCACCGTCGGCACCGATACGTTCAAGCTGTTCATCAAAGGCGAGCGCGGCTTCGTGCAGGATCCGACCGAGGAGCTGAAGCTGGTCGAAGCCCTGAAGAAGGGGTCCAACGCCTTCGTCAAGGCCACCTCCGCGCGCGGCACGGCGACGACCGACACCTACTCGCTGTCGGGCCTCTCCGCCGCCCTCGACAAGCTCGCCGCCGCCTGCCC
>CAZOOS010000284.1:0-2871 GCA_964581475.1 uncultured Hyphomicrobium sp. | reverse complement strand
TCGCGCATCGGCGCCGTGCAGCCCTCGAGGTAGGAAACGAAGGCGCCCTTGTCGGCGATGATGAGCGTGCGCTCGAACTGGCCGGTCTGCTTCTCGTTGATGCGGAAGTAGGTCGACAGCTCCATCGGGCAGCGCACGCCTTCCGGCACGTAGACGAACGAGCCGTCGGAGAACACCGCCGAGTTGAGCGCGGCGTAATAATTGTCACCCTGCGGCACGACCGAGCCGAGGTACTTCTTGACCAGATCGGGGTGCTCGCGCACCGCCTCCGAGATCGAGCAGAAGATGACGCCGGCCTTGGCCAGCTCGGCCTTGAAGGTCGTCACCACGGACACTGAGTCGAACACGGCGTCGACCGCGACGCGATTGCTCTTCACGCCGGCGAGCAGCTCCTGCTCCATCAGCGGGATGCCGAGCTTGGCATACGTCGCCAGCAGCTCCGGATCGACGTCGGCGAGGCTCTTGGGCCCCTCCGTCGATTGCGGCGCCGAATAGAAATACAGCTCCTGGAAGTCGATCTTCGGGTAGGTCACGTTGGCCCACGTCGGCTCGACCATGTTCAGCCAGCGCCGATACGCCTCCAGCCGCCACTCGAGCATCCACTCCGGCTCGCCCTTCTTGGCCGAGATGAAGCGCACCGTGTCCTCGCTGAGACCCTTCGGCGCCTTCACCGACGCGATCTTGGTCTCGAACCCGTACTTGTACTGGTCGACGTCGATCTTGCGGACCTGCTCGATCGTCTCTTGAACCGCTGCCATCAACTACCCTTTCAACGTCTCTATTCGAGGCTTACGCGGCCAGCGCCGCGCTGCCCGCAACCTTGGTCCAAGCCGCCAGGAAAGCGGCGATGTCGTCATCGTTTGTCTGCGGGCCGAGACTGATGCGCACCGCCGCGCGCGCAATCTCTGGCCCTAGTCCCATGGCTTCAATGACGCTGTTGGCGCCGACCTTGCCCGACGTGCAGGCGGCGCCGGCACTGACCGCCACACCTTCCAGGTCGAGGCGGATGACGATCGTCTCGGCCGCCTTGCCGGGCAGCGCCAGGCACGAGGTGTTGGCGATTCGCGATGCGTTATGCCCGATGATTACAGCACTCGGCGTCGCCGCCACGACACCGGCTTCGAGCTTGTCGCGCAGATCTGCCATGCGCTGCGCAGCATCCGTCTCGCGCGCCACCTCGGCAGCAGCGGCGCCGAAGCCGGCGATACCGGCGACGTCCTCGGTCCCGCCGCGCCGCCGGCGTTCCTGACCGCCGCCCTTGACGAAAGCCGGCAGGTTGACGCCGTCGCGCACGATCAGAGCGCCGACGCCGCGCGGTCCACCGAGCTTATGCGCGGAAACCACCAGCATGTCGGCGCCGAGCTCGGCGAAGTTCAGCGGCAAACGCCCGGGGGCCTGTACCGCGTCGACGTGCAGCGCCACACCATGCTCGCGCGCCAAAGCGGCAGCTTGCGCGACCGGCTGAATGACACCCGTCTCGTTGTTGGCCATCATTACGCTCAGCAGCACGCGAGCGCCGCCGGCGCTCGCATGCGCCAGCGAACCGGCCACCGACGGCAGTTCGACGATGCCATCCTTGCTCGCCGGCAGCGCAATCACCTTGGCGCCGGAAGCCCGCGCCGGGGCGAGCACCGAGTCGTGCTCGATCGCCGAAACGCAGATCGCCTTCCAGCCGCCGGCCATCACGCAATTGTTGGCTTCCGTCGCGCCGCTGGTGAACACGACCTCGCTCGGCTTGGCGCCGACCAGGGCGGCAACTTGCTCGCGCGCCGTGTCGATCAGGGCGCGCACCCGCCGGCCTTCGGCGTGCACCGACGATGGGTTGCCAATCGTATCGAGCGCGGCAAGTGCCGCCGCGCGTGCCACCGGACGCAACGGCGATGACGCGTTGTGATCGAGATATGTGCGTGCCTGCATCATGGGCCGATCAACTCCGGCTGACGCCGATGCGCGCGTTCAGGCAGTTTGGTCGCCGGAATGCCGTCGACGACCTCCTGCAGCGAAACGTTGGCGAGGAAGGCGACGATATGCGCGCCGAGGGCATGCCACAGGCCGTGCGTCAGGCAACGGCGATCGCCGATGCATCCCGTTTCGCCATCGAGGCAGCGCGTCAGCCGCGTCTCCTCCTCGACGGCCAGCATGATCTCGTCGATGTGGATGTCGCCTGCTGGTCGCGCCAGCACGTAGCCGCCGGAGCGGCCGCGCGCGCTCCCCACCAGGCCAGCGCGCCTCAATCGTAGAAAGATCTGCTCAAGGTAGGCCAAAGACAGGTTCTGACGCTCGGCGATGGCCGAGAGCGGAACAGCGGCGACCGCGCCATGCTTGGCGAGATCGGCCATTGCCATGACCGCGTACCGGGCCTTGGTGTTCAACTCCACGCCACATCCTCCCACTGCCGCCACGCCGGCTACCTGCGGGCGCTTTCTCTTGCAATCGCCACCAGGCCATGTGCTAAGAAGCGCCACCGTCGAGAAGCGGGCCCGCAAATCCGGCCGACACTCTTTCGAACGGTTCTAAAGTCTATAGGAATATGAAAATTCCGAGCCCGCAAGTCAAGGTTTCGGCATGGCCGATTCCACGGCCTGTCGAAAAGGGCTCCGCCGCGCCCCCCGCAGCCGGCCGATCCGCAGCCCCTAAAGAGTTGGAAACACGATGCCCGAGCTGATTATCAATGGGCCGGCAGGCCGCATCGAGGCCCGCTATCATCACGAACCGGCCAACGACAGCCCCATCGCGCTGATCCTGCATCCCCACCCGCAGTTCGGCGGGACCATGAACAATCAGGTCGTCTACACGCTCTATCACACCTTCGTGGAGCGCGGCTTCTCGGTGCTCCGCTTCAACTTCCGCGGCGTCGGCCGCAGCCAGGGC
>CAZOOS010000283.1:0-2889 GCA_964581475.1 uncultured Hyphomicrobium sp. | reverse complement strand
TAGACGATGCCGGCGTCCTCGGCGTGCTCGGTCTCGAGGAACTGCCACAGGCGCTCGCGCGCGCCCATGCCGCCCATAGTCGAGATGGTGTAGCGGATGTTCGGCCGGTCGAAGCTGGCGATGAAGCGCTGCGCCCGCTCCAGTCTCAGTTCGCTGACGATCTCCTCGCGCGTGCGCTCGTCGGCCGTTGCCGTGAGGGCGATGCGCGGCACGTTGGGAAAGCGCTCGGCGAGCACCTTCAACTGCCGATATTCGGGGCGGAAGTCGTGTCCCCACTGCGAAACGCAGTGCGCCTCGTCGATGGCGAACAGCGACAGCTCGATGCGGGCGAGCAAGGCGAGGGTGCGGTCCTGCAGCAACCGCTCGGGCGAGACATAGAGGATGTCAAGGCCGCCCGCGGCGACGCAGTTCTCCAGCGCCGTCTGCTCGCGATAGTCGAGCGTCGAGTTGAGGAAGGCAGCCTTGACGCCGGCCTGGGTCAACGCCTCGACCTGATCCTGCATGAGCGCGATCAGCGGCGAGACGACGATGCCCGTGCCGGGACGCACGAGGGCCGGGATCTGGTAGCACAGCGACTTGCCGCCGCCGGTCGGCATCAGCGCCAGCGCGTCCCCACCGGAGATCACCGTCGCGATGATGTCCGCCTGGTGCGAGCGGAAGTCACGAAAGCCGAATACGTCGGCCAGAACCTGCCGCGCACGATCGAGGGAGCCGGCGGATTCCATGACCTTGCGCGCTGCGGTACGAGACATTGCCCTCGAACACTATGCTGCCCAATCCCACGCCTGGGTAGCGCGATTCGTAGGTAAGTCTTCCAATGCCAAGCGGCTTTTCAAGCGCGCAGTAGGCACGCGACGCTTGTGCGGGCGTCCAGTCAGCCTGCGTTCATCGGCACGCGTGCTTTATTCGGAGACTACGGACACGGGCGCAAATCCACATGGATTTTTTATGCGCCCGCGCCGATCTCATTGCCTGCAGGAGTTGGGCGATGGCGCAAAGTGGAAAGAGAAAGCCCGGCGTGGGCCAGACCGATCACAGCGGCGAAGCGCTCCATCTGTTTGCCCGGGCGCGAGTCCACGAGCTGCACCTCCTGGCCGAACGGTGCGCCGGCCCGCGAGTCAAGGCGGCCCCTCTGCCTGGTTACTTTGCCTGGTGGCGCAAGCTGTTGCGCGAGACGCCGTAGATGAACCTCGTCCCATGAGCCCCAAGACCGCCACGGCACGTCGCGACGAAGCCAAGACTTCGAAGTCCTATATCATCGTCGGCGAAAGCACCGCGCGTCAGTGGGTGGTGAAGGACAGCCGTGCCACGCTCGGCGCGGTGTTCCGCGATGCCGACGTGGCACTACGATTCGCCCACCGGCAGGCGCGTGCGCTCGGCTGCGGCGTGGTCGTCGTCCACGCCGAGGCGGTCAATCTCGACTGCCTGGATTAGCTCAGTACGGGCCGCGCGCGGCGATCGCGGCGATGGTGGCGTTGAGATCCTTGATGCGCATGGCGTAGGCGGCGCTGAGGCAGGCAACCCGGTCACCGCAATTCTCGCGCGTCTGCAGCCAGTCGCGCTGTGCGCCCTGCATGTCGCCGCGCTGCCCCATGGCGACGAGCGATGTCGCTACCGCATAGAGCGTGGCCATGCGCGCCTCGGCCTGGCCCAGCGCATAGTTCTTGCAAACCGTCTGCTCGGCGGCCGATTTTGCCTTGGCACAATCCATAGGTGCATAGTCGCCGGCCGCGGCAATGCCCGGAGCAAGCAGAACAACGGCCGTCACTGCGGCGAACAGACAACGCATGGCTCATCCTCCCATCTCCACACTTGATATGTAGCACTCGCCGTTATACGGCGCTTCCCTCTCGGGACCGAGGGAAGTATGACGCCAACCCGACTTAAAGAAACGTCACGCACCGGGATCAGCATGGACAAGATCAACCAGCGCATCGCGACGGAGCTGGGCGTCGCCCCCGGACAGGTGGCGGCGGCGGTGGAATTGCTCGGCGAGGGGTCGACGGTCCCCTTCATCGCCCGCTACCGCAAAGAGAAGACCGGCGGCCTCGACGACACGCAGCTGCGCAAGCTGGAGGAGCGGCTGTCCTACCTGCGCGAGCTGGAGGATCGGCGCGCGTCGGTGCTCAAGACCATCGATGATCAGGGGAAGCTGACCCCCGAACTCGCCCGCGCCATCAACGGGGCGGCGACCAAGGTCGAGCTGGAAGACCTCTACGCACCCTACAAAGTGAAGCGGCGCACCAAGGCGCAGATTGCACGCGAAGCCGGCCTCGAGCCGCTGAGCGAGGCGCTGCTGAAGAACCCGGCGCTCGACCCGGATGCGGAGGCCGCCAAGTTCATCGACGCCGGCAAGGGCGTCGGCGACGTCAAGGCGGCACTCGACGGCGCGCGCCACATCCTCATCGAGCGCATCGGCGAGACGCCGGCGCTGGTCGGCGGCTTGCGTGAATGGCTGTGGAGCGACGGTGATCTCAAGTCCGTCGTCAAGAAGGGAAAGAGCGAGGAGGGCGCCAAGTTCTCCGACTATTTCGCGTTCGGTCAGCGCATCAAGGACATGCCGTCGCACCGCGCACTCGCCATGCTGCGCGGCATGAACGAGGGCATTCTCGACCTCGATCTCGACGTGGTGCACGAGACCGGCAAGCCGCATCCCGCCGAGGGACGGATCAAGACCGCCTTCGGCATCGCCGATCGCGGACGGCCCGCCGACGCCTGGCTTGGCGAGACGGTGCGGCTCGCCTGGCGGGACAAGCTGTCGGGCTCGCTGGAATCTGGGCTGCTGTCGCGCCTCAAAGAGCGCGCCGATGCCGAGGCCATCGGCGTGTTCTCGCGCAACTTGAAGGATCTGCTGCTGGCGGCACCGGCGGGCCATCGCGTCACCATGGG
>CAZOOS010000282.1:0-2915 GCA_964581475.1 uncultured Hyphomicrobium sp. | reverse complement strand
ATCAAGTCAACAGTCGGCTAACGAGCTTGGCCGTGTAGTCCACCATGGGGATGATGCGGGCATAATTGATGCGAGTGGGACCGATCACGCCGAGCACGCCGACGACCTTGCGGCGTTCGTCGTGGAAGGGGGCGACGATCAGCGAGGACCCCGAAAGCGAGAACAGCTTGTTCTCAGATCCGATGAAAATGCGCACCCCGTCGGCGGTTTCCGACAGCCCGAGCAACTGCACGAGATCGCGCTGGCGCTCCAGATCGTCGAACAACAGGCGGATACGCTCCAGGTCCTCCTGGGCGTTGACGTCCTTCAACAGGTTCGCCTGCCCGCGCACGATCAGGCTCTTGCGGTCATCGAGCGAGCCCGACCACTCGGCTAGCCCCGCCTGAATGACGCGCTTGGTCAATTCGTCGAGTTCCTGCCGTGCAGTCTGCAGTTGCTGCTCGATGCGGGCGCGCGCCTCGCCCATGGTGAAGCCGCGGACGTGGGCGTTGAGGTAGTTCGCCGCCTCCATCAGCGCCGACGGCGGCAGCCCCTGGGGCAGGTTTATGATGCGGTTCTCGACCGTCTGGTCGTCGCCCACGAGGACGACGAGGGCCTTGCCCGGCTCCAGCAGCACGAACTCGATGTGCTTGAGACGCGTCACCTGCTTGTCGGCCAGCACAACGCCGGCGCAGTGCGACAGGCCGGAGATCATCTCGCCGACCTCGCGCAGGACGTCATCGACGCTCGTCGTGCGCTTGCCGGCGATGTGGGCTTCGATCTGCCGACGGTCTTTGCTGGTGAGGTCGCCGACCTCTAGCAGGCCGTCGACGAACAGGCGCAAGCCGAGCTGCGTCGGCAGGCGCCCGGCCGAGGTATGCGGCGCGACGATCAGCCCGAGCTGCTCCAGGTCCGACATGACATTGCGGATCGAGGCGGGCGACAGCGCCATCGGCAGCACGCGCGACAAGTTGCGCGAGCCGACCGGCTCACCCGTTTCGAGATACGACTCGACGATCTGCCTTAGAATTGTGCGGGAGCGCTCGCTGAGCTTGGTCAGCTCGCT
This sequence comes from uncultured Hyphomicrobium sp., assembly GCA_964581475.1. Lineage (GTDB taxonomy): Bacteria > Pseudomonadota > Alphaproteobacteria > Rhizobiales > Hyphomicrobiaceae > Hyphomicrobium_A. Next base: position 1,870 of record CAZOOS010000282.1, on the reverse strand, counting down.
TCCGCCATCGGTCATCGATCGGGTTATGTTCGATCCTCGCCTTGAAGTTGCGCAAGATTAGGGACGCTAAGCCATCTTCGTCAAATTGCCGGTTGTTTTGGTTGAAGCGCGGCAGACGCTCCCGTAGGTTGCGCCCAAATTCACCCCGCAACAATCAGGCTCGGCACCAGCTCAATGCGCCCTTCGAAACGCAATCCCGACGAGTTACGCCGTGTCTCCATCGAGCGCGCTGTGTCCAAGCACGCCGAGGGTTCCTGCCTCATTAAGTTCGGGGATACGCACGTCCTGTGCACCGCCAGCCTCGAAGAGCGGGTTCCGCCGTGGCTGAAAGGCCAGGGCCGCGGCTGGGTTACGGCCGAGTACGGAATGCTGCCGCGCGCCACCAACGATCGCATGCGCCGCGAGGTGACGGTCGGGCACGCTTCCGGGCGCACGCAGGAGATACAACGTTTGATCGGCCGCGCCCTGCGCGCCATCGTCGACTTGCCGAAGCTGGGCGAACGGCAGATCAGCGTCGACTGCGACGTGATCCAGGCGGACGGCGGCACGCGCACGGCCGCCATCACCGGCGCCTGGGTAGCGCTGCACGACTGCATCCAGTGGATGAAGCTGCGCGACATGGTGAAAGACGACGTGCTGCGCGATCACATCGCCGCGGTGAGCTGCGGGCTGTACAAGGGCACCGCGGTGCTCGATCTCGACTACGCTGAAGATTCCGCGGCGGAAGCCGATTCCAACTTCGTCATGACCGGATCGGGCGGCATCGTCGAAGTGCAGGGCACGGCGGAGACGGTGGCTTTCAGCCAGGAGAGCTTCGATCAGCTCATGGCGCTGGCCAAGAAGGGCATCGGCGAGCTCGTGGCGCTGCAGAAGCTGACAGTATCGTAAGAAGGGGGCAGTAGGCATGAGGCAGTGGGCAGTAACGATCGCGCTTCCTACTGCCAACTGCCCAATGCCCACTGCCTGATCCAATATGACCCCAGCCGGCATCCTCGAGACCGTCCTCTATGCGCGCGACCTCGGCGCCATCGAGGACTTCTATCGCCGCGCCTTGGCACTGGAGCCGTTCGCCAAGGCGGAGGGGCGGCAGGTGTTTTATCGCGTCGGCGAACAGGTGCTGCTCATCTTCAATCCCATCGCCACCTCGAAGCCGCCGGCCGACGATGCCAAGCTGCCGGTGCCGCCGCACGGCGCCGACGGCGAGGGGCACGTGTGCTTCCGCGCTTCCGCCGCGGAAGAGATCACCGCCTGGCGCACGCACCTCGAGAAGCAGGGCGTCTTTATCGAGGCCGACTTCGAATGGCCCGAGGGCGGGAGGTCGATCTACTTCCGCGATCCCGCCGGCAACTGCCTGGAGTTTGCCGAGCCGCGCATCTGGGACCTCAAATGACCCGGCGACTAACGCGCGGCGACCGCCTCGTCGTCGCGACCCACAATCCCGGTAAGGTGTGGGAGATCAACAAGCTGATCGAGCCTTATGGGCTGGAGGCGGTAGCCGCCGGCGAGCTTGGCCTGACCGAGCCGGAGGAGACCGAAACGACATTCGAAGGCAACGCCAAGCTGAAGGCGCTGTTCGCCGCCAAGGGCTCGGGGATGCCGTCCCTGGCCGATGACAGCGGTATCGAAATCGACGCGCTGGGGGGGGCGCCCGGCGTCTACACGGCCGACTGGGCGGGCCCCAAGCGCGATTTCTCCATCGCCATGCGGCGCGTGCACGACGAGTTGGTCGAGCGGCTGTGCTGGAAGGGCGGTCCCCTGCGCGCCAACTTCATCTCGGTCCTATGCCTTGCCTGGCCGGACGGGGAAACCCAGCTATTCGAGGGCAAAGTTTACGGTCATGTCGTTTGGCCGCCGCGCGGCGGCAACGGTT
>CAZOOS010000281.1:0-2941 GCA_964581475.1 uncultured Hyphomicrobium sp. | reverse complement strand
CTCATTCCCGGCGAGACGCAGGAGACGGCGCTGATGTTCGTGCCGTCGGAATCGATCTGCGGCGATCTGTTCGAGAAGTTTCCCGATCTTGTCCAAGGCGCCCACCGGGCGCGGGTGATGATCGTGGCGCCGAATACGCTGATGCTGGCGGTGCAGACGGTGCTGGCGCTGCTCAAGGACGCCAAGATGCGCGACCACGCCGACGTCATTCAGCGCGAGGTGACGCTGTTGCTCAGCGATGTGGCGCAGCTCGTCGAGCGCGTTGCCGATCTTGAGCGGCACTTTGCCTTGTCCGGCAAGTCGCTGGAGAAGGTGTCCGCCACAACCGGCAAGATCCTCGGCCGTCGCGAGCGGCTGACCTCGCTCGACCTCGAAGCGATGGAGAGTGGCACCAGCAACGTCACCCCGCTCCCCGAAACAGAGGCCGCAGCGGACGCCAAGCGCAGCCGCGGGCGCTAGCGCTGCTAAGCCGTTACTGGCGCTGTTCGGCGACGACGCTGCGCACGACACAGACGATCAATGCCGCGAGGGCGAAACCGGCGATGACGTCGGTGAGGTAGTGGACCCCGAGATAGACGCGCGACAGGCCTATGCCGGCAACAATGCTGCAGGCGAGCACCCACACGAGGGCCCGCTGCCACGCGCTCGTCAGCTTCGCTTCGATGAGCCCGGCGACGACGCTGAAAAAGCACGCCGAAAAAAGTGCATGTCCGCTGGCGAAGCTATAGCTGTCCGGCACGGCGCCGAAAAACGCTTCCGGGCGGGCGCGCGCGAACGTCAGTTTGATGGCGGTGTTGACGGTGGCGGCGATGCCCATCACCAGCAGCAGCATGAGCGCCGCGCGTGGCCGTCCGCCGAGCCATAGGCCGGCGGCGACAAGTCCGGCGAGGCTGAACAGCACGGCGACGGAGCCGATGAAGCTCGCGGCCTCGGCAAGCGCCGTCAGGTTGGGCGAAGCCCACCGGTTGATGCCGGCGCGCGTTGCGGCATCGAGGTTATCGGTGACGCCGAGCGCCATGAACACGGCCAGGGCGCCGAACAGCAGCGACGAGACGATGAGACAGGAATAACGCCATTCGGTCCGCTCTTGCTCGCGCGACATGCGTCAGCTCGCCTGCATGGTCGAGTGCGCGGCAGGCGGCGCCGGCATCCAGCCGCCTTCCCCGAGCTGAAACGTGTCGCGTAGCGATGTGGAAAAAGCCGCGCGCGCGACATCCCACGTCTGCCGCTCTATATGCACCTCGGGGCGCTCGATGCGGATCAGGTTCCACGAGTTGGCCTCTTGGCGCTGGCGCGTCGAGGTGGCGGTGCCGGCTTGCACGAGGATTGCGGCGTGACCGAGCGCCGGGCGCTGGCGCGTCCAGTTTCCGGCGTGTCCCATGTGAAAGTGTCCGGAGAGGATCATGTCGACGCAACACTTGCTGAAAGCGGCTATTGCCATCTCGGCTCGTCCAACGGGGCTGCCGCCGCGATCCTCGCCCGGCGATTGAAACGGATGATGCGTGACGACGATGCGCGTGATGTCTGGGCCTGCGCTGGTCAGCTTATTGCACACACGCTCGACCTGCACCCTGTTGATGCGGCCGTTTTTCCAGGTGAGCGACCGCGCCGTGCCCACCCCCTGAATGAAGACCTCGTCGTCGCCGTAGAAGGGCTCGGTGTCGGCGCTGATGTAGCTGCGGTATTTCTCCAACGGCGCCAGCCACCTGCGCATGACGTCATGCAGCGGCACGTCGTGATTTCCCGGCACGACGACCTGCGGAAACGACAGGCCGTCGAGGAATTGGCGCGCAGCCGCGAACTCGGCGCGGCGGGCGCGCTGCGTCAGATCGCCGGAGACGACGACGACATCGGGGTTGGCTTCGAGCAGCGCCTGGCGCAGCGCCGGCGGGATGCGCGGGTCGATGCGCCCGAAGTGCAAATCCGAGATGTGGGCGATGGTGCGCAAGGGTCAAGCATCCTTATTCGTCCCCGCCGGCACGATAACGCGCAACGCCTTCGGCCGTATGCGGTAGTGCAACGGCGATGTCGTCGTGAACACTTCGCCGTCGTTGGCGACCTTTACGCGCCGGTTGCGCCGCGTCTGCACCCAAAGCTCCTCGGCTTCGAGAAGCTTCAATTCGCCGGGCGTTGCGCGGCCGAACAGGGCGCTGAACGCCATCTTGATAAGCGCGGCGCGCCCGGCGCCCGGCGCGCGGCACACCCACAGCTTGCCCGTGTCGAGCCGGCGGCGCTCGCCGATGTCGAGCCCGGTGGTCTCGTAGGGATTGTTGCCGACAAAGATGAACGGGGTCCTGTCGGCGCTGTCGTATTTTCCATCGGCGTGCATGCTGGCGTGGAAGTGCGGCACCCGCCGCAGGACGGTGTAGAGCGCCCGGGCGAAGGCGATCCACTTGCTGACACCCCGGCGCTGGTGCGCGGAGCGCTCCCGCACGATGGCCGGATAGAGACCGAGGCTCGAATTGTTGATGAAGATGCGGCCGTTGAGCTCGCCGACGTCCACCAGGCGTTGCGTCCCGTTGATGATCGTGTCGACCGCCGCATCGAGGTCGAGCGGGATGCCGACGTCCTTGGCGAAGTGGTTGAGCGTGCCGAGCGGCAGGATGCCGAGCGCCGCCTGCCTGCCGACCAGCGCCGAGGCGACGGAGCTCACCGTGCCGTCGCCACCGGCGGCAACGACGGTGCGGCAGCCGCTCTCCGCGTAGCGCCGGGCGATGGGAACGAGCTCGCTGCCGCGGTCGACGACGACGGTTTCGGCCCGGGTGCCGTGCTTACGGAACAACTCGGCGACGCGGTCGGAGAGGCGTTCGGCGTTGTTGGACCGCGCGCGACTGTTGACGATGCAGATGACGACGGACTGAGCAGCCAATTGATCCACGCGGGGTACCCTCCACACCAATGGCGGGCAAACACCCGAGCGCGCCGCTTGTTCCGCATTCGG
>CAZOOS010000280.1:0-2944 GCA_964581475.1 uncultured Hyphomicrobium sp. | reverse complement strand
CGCACGACCATCGCCGTGCAGCGCCTGCGCGAGGCCCGCCTGCCGTACATCGTCGTGCTCACTGACCCGACCACCGGTGGCGTTACCGCGTCCTACGCGATGTTGGGCGACATCCACATCGCCGAGCCGGGCGCGCTCATCTGCTTCGCCGGTCCGCGCGTCATCCAGCAGACCATCCGCGAGCAGCTTCCCGACGGCTTCCAGCGTGCCGAGTACCTGCTGGCGCACGGCATGATCGACATGGTCGTCCATCGCCACCAGATGCGCGAGACGCTGTCGCGTATCTGCCTGCTGCTGATGCGCGCCCCCGCCGTGAAGCACGACACCAAGAAGCTCAACGGCAAATCCCATTACGCCAACGGCAGCCCGGTGGATGCCAAGCTGATCGACACACGCAACGGCTCCGGCCAGACGATCGAGGCGGAGATCCTTGCACCCGAAGAGCGCTTCGAGGCGACGCATCACGATCATCGCGACAAGACCCGCGGCGACGATGACACCCCGCCGACGACGCGCTCGCTTCCCAAAGACAGACAGCACTAATGTCCGCCCCAGCCCCATCGCGGTCTCCCGCGCGGTCCTTGATCGGCGGGTGCGGGACGCTTGCCCAGCCGGCCGGTGCGAACAGAGCCTAACGGCGGGAGGGCCGCATGCCGACGAGCGCCAAGCTCCTCGCCGAGATGAAGCTGTTGCACCCACTGCTGATCGACCTGTCGCTCGGCCGCGTCGAGCGGCTGCTCGGCAAGCTGGGTGACCCGCACAAGAAGCTGCCGCCGGTCGTGCATATTGCCGGCACCAACGGCAAGGGATCCGTCACCGCCTACCTGAAAGCCATTCTCGAGGCCGCCGGTGCGCGCGTGCACGTCTATACCTCGCCGCACCTCGTGCGCTTTCACGAGCGCATCGAGCTTGCCGGCCCGAGCGGCAGGGCGGCGCCCATCGGCGAGGAGACGCTGGTCGATGTGCTGACGCGCACGCAAGCCACCAACGGCAGCGACGACGTCACCCAGTTCGAGATCACCACGGCAGCCGCTTTCCTGGCCTTCGCCGAGAATCCCGCCGACGTGCTGCTGCTGGAGGTCGGACTCGGCGGCCGGCTCGATGCCACCAACGTCGTTGATCGCCCGGTGCTCGACGTGATCACGCCCATCTCGCTCGACCATGCCGAGAAGCTCGGCGCCACGTTGCCGAAGATCGCCGCCGAGAAAGCCGGCATCCTGCGCGCCGGCGTTCCGGCGGTTATTTCGCAGCAGGAGCCGGAAGCCGAGGATGTCATCCGCGGCGAGGCGCTGCGTCTTGGCGCCCCCCTGATCGTGTGGGGCGAGCAGTTCGACGCCTACGAGCAGCGCGGGCGCCTCGTCGTGCAGTTGGAGGAATTGCTGCTCGACCTGCCGCTGCCGGGCCTGGTCGGCCGCCATCAGATCGTCAATGCGGGCACTGCCATCGCCGCGGCGTTGCGACTCGCTGCCGATCTGCCGCAACTCGGCATCGACGAGCGCGCCATCGAGCAGGGCCTCACGTCCGTGCGCTGGCCGGCACGCATGCAGCGGCTCGATGCCGGCCCGCTGCCGTCGCTGCTCAAGTCGGGCTCCGAGCTGTGGCTCGACGGCGGCCATAACCCGGCGGCCGGGCGGGCGCTGGCACAGACTATGGCCGACCTCGAAGAGCGGTCGCCCAAGCCGCTGCATCTCATCGTCGGCATGATGGGCCTGAAGGACGCCGGCGGTTTCCTCTCCGCCTTCCGCGGGCTGGCGAGCCATGTCGTCACCGTGCCCATCCCCGGCGCCCACGAGGCGCCGCACGCACCCGAGACGCTGGCCGAGACGGCACGCGAGGCCGGCCTCAAAGCCGAAAGCGCCACCGACATCGCCGCAGCGCTGAAGCGCACCGATGCTTATGCGCCGGGGGCGAAGCGCATCCTCATCTGCGGCTCGCTCTACCTTGCCGGTCACGTGCTCGGGCTGCAGGAAGGCGTCGAGCCGCAGGCGAATTAGGGCTGCGCATCCCATGTGGGGGCTCAGGCATTCTTACCGTGGACGGACGTGTGCGAAGCATAGAGGCCAACTATTGCTCGCCCTTCTCGGGCGACTTCGCAGCAGCTCTTAGCTCGGCCTCTAACTCACCGGCACCCTTTACCAGTTTGTGCAGTGACAACAGCCGATCCGCGAGATCGCGGCGCTCTACCCAATGCTGACGTAAATTTCGGCCGTCCAGAGCGAGCCACACTGCCGACCCTCGCGCCGACACCCCTTTGGGCATGATATGGAATCGGTCAGGGTCTTTCGGATCATAGAACTCAACCGGTTTGGTTTCCCCTTCACCAACGCGGCGCATAGGCAAAGGCTGTCCCAACTTGTTGTCCTTTGCGATTTCAAATTTAGCTAAGGGCACTCGTAAGAGATCTAAGTCAGTGAAGACCGATTTAAACACCTCCAACTCCGACACGCCCGATGTTGCCTTGCCGGCCGCTGCAGCTTCCCGATCGCGCTGTTGAAAGGCTCGAAGGATTTCGTAGACACCAGCGATCCAAGTCTCGGAAAACATCATCTGATAGTGGAAGGAAAAATCCACTCCGGACGCATCCTTGTTCGTGTTGAACTCATCTTCGAGGCACCTCAACAAGAGGTCGACATCGCCTTCCCGTTGGATGCTTGGTGCTGCGGTGACCAGCTTAAATCGCCCTGCGAGAAGGTAAGACAGCTGCACCCAAGCTCCGTGTTCAGCGCCGTATTTTGCCCGGGCGATGTTGAAAAGCGAAGTCAGCAACGGCGATACGGGAGGCAGCGACATAGCTTCACTCATCTGCTGGACAGGGACGATCGAGCCGAGAGTTGGGTCCTCGGGACAAGCCCGAGGATGACACCTGTAATTGCTGGAGCGCCTAGGCGCGGTCGACGAAGCTGTCGACGACGCGCTTGCGGCCGGCCTCGTCGAACTCGATGGT
>CAZOOS010000279.1:0-2949 GCA_964581475.1 uncultured Hyphomicrobium sp. | reverse complement strand
GGGGGCCGCCCCCGGCGGCCGTGAGCCGCCACCGTGTCTCCATGGAGCCCGGACTTTCCTCCCCCGGAGTTGCTCGATGGGCCACAGACGCCCGCAATCCGGCAGCGGCCGTCCGGCCAGCTAGCAGAGGTGAATAAGGGGTCGGCGGCGTTCAACGTCAAGCGGGATATGACTTGGTTCATGTCGTAAAGTCGTGTGTCAATGAACCGTTTACACCCGACATTTGTGTTCGACGGCGACTGCGGTATCTGCCGCACCTGGGTGGATTACTGGCGGCTGCTGACCGGCGATAAGGTTGCATATCGTCCGTACCAGGAAGCGGCGGCGGACTTCCCGGCCATCCCCGCCGATTCATGGCGACACGCCGTGCAACTCATCGAGCCGGACGGACAAGTCACCTCCGGCGCCGCCGCCACCTTCCGGCTGCTGAGCTACGCGCCGTCAAAGGGTGGCTGGTGGTGGCTCTATCGGCATGTGCCGGGCTTCGCGCCGCTGAGCGAGGCCGCCTACCGCTTCATCTCAACGCGTCGCGGGCTGCTGGCAGGCAGCACGCGCATCCTGTGGGGACGCACGCTCGAGCCGGCCCACTACGATCTCGTGTCGGCACTTTTTCTGCGCGGGCTCGGCCTCATCTACCTCGCCGCCTTCGTCTCGCTGGCGCTGCAGGTGCGCGGACTGGTCGGCGCGCAAGGCATCCTGCCGCTCGAGGAATACTTCGCCGCAGCGCGCGCCGGCTGGGGCACCGATGCCTACTGGCGACTGCCGAGCGTGTTTTGGGTGGACGCTTCCGACACCTCGCTCATGACGGGCGCCGTCGCCGGCATCGCCCTCGGCCTGGTCGTCACACTCGGCTTCGCGCAGCGCTTGGCGCTCGCCGCGCTGTTCGGCCTCTACCTGTCGTTCGTCTACGCCGGGCAGATGTTCATGAGCTACCAGTGGGACATGCTGCTCGTCGAAGCGGGATTCCTTGCCATCTTTCTCACCGGCGGCTCACGCATTGTCGTCTGGCTGTACCGGCTGCTGCTGTTCCGCTTTCTGTTCCTGGCCGGCCTCGTCAAGCTCGCCTCCGGCGATGCGACCTGGCAGCAGCTCACGGCTCTCGACTATCACTTCTGGACGCAGCCGCTGCCCTCCCCGCTCGCCTTCTACGCTGCACAGCTCCCGCACTGGCTGCTCGCCGCCGCAACCGCCGCGGCACTCGTCATCGAGCTGATCGCCGTGGCGCTGATCTTCCTGCCGCGCCGCCCGCGCATGCTCGCCGCCGCGCTCGTCATCGTGTTCCAGATCGGCATCATGCTCACCGGCAGCTATAACTGGTTCAACCTGCTGACCGTGCTGCTCTGCCTGTTCCTCCTAGACGATCAGGCGCTTCGCCGCGTCGTGCCGAGCGGCGTCGCCATGCGTCTCACGCGCGGCGCGCCCCGGCCCGGCCGGCTTGCCACCAATCTGGCCACGGCCCTGGCGCTCATCGTCATGCCGATCGGCGCGAACCTCGTCTACGCCTCGCTCGCCGGGCGCAACCTGCCGATCGCCGATGCCATGACCGAAGCGCTCGCTCCACTGCTCATCGTCAACCCCTACGGCCTCTTCGCCACAACGACGACCACGCGCCCGGTGATCGTCTTCCAAGGCTCGGACGACAAGCAAACGTGGCGCGAGTACGCGCTGCCGCATCTCCCCGGGCCGGTCGCCCGGGCGCCGACCTGGAACATTCCCTACCAGCCGCGTGTCGACTGGCAGCTGTGGTTCGCCGCCTACGGCAGCGCCGCGCAGCACCGCTGGATCGAGCGCCTTGTGCAGCGCCTGCTCGAAGGCAGGCCGGCCGTCGTTGCACTGTTCGGCGAGACCCCGTTCGGCGAGCGGGCGCCGAGGTACGTGCGCGCGCTGCTCTTTGACTATCGCTTCGCCAATGCGAGATCGGCGGATGAGCAAGGCCAATGGTGGTCCCGCCACCTCGACGGAACCTACTATCCCGCCGTCTCGCTGAGTGATTTGCAGGCACCCCGGGCACCGGAGCGATGAGGTGAAACCATCCGCGCACGTGCGCGACGCAATTGCTTGAAACTCGTTCCCTTTCAATGATAGCTGTCAGTTCGAAAGCTTAGCCTACAAAAAACAAGCTTCGAGGAAACGCCGCATATGGGTATTCTGTCAGCCTTCAAGTCCAAGGATAACGGTCAGTCCGCCGCCGCCAAGTACACGCCCACCACCACCCCGCCCACCAGCAATCCGAAAGTCCTCAAGTTCGTCGAGGACGCTAAAGCCCTCTTCAAACCCGAGAGCGTTGTGTGGTGCGACGGCTCCAAGGCCGAGTACCAGGCCCTGCTCAAGGCGCTGGTCGACGGCGGCACGGCAATGTGGCTGAACCCCGAGAAGCGGCCGAACTCGATCCTCGTGCGCTCCGACCCGCTCGACGTCGCGCGCGTCGAGGACCAGACCTACATCTGCTCGCAGAATAAGGACGACGCCGGCCCGACCAACAACTGGTTCGACCCGGCCGAAATGAAGGCGACGCTGTCGAAGCTGTATGACGGCGCCATGGCCGGCCGCACCATGTACGTGCTGCCTTACTCCATGGGGCCGATTGGCTCACCCATCGCCGGCATCGGCGTCATGGTCACCGACAGCGCCTACGCCGTCGCCAACATGCACATCATGACCCGCGTCGGCTCGGCGGTTTGGAAGGCGCTCGGCAATTCGGAAGACTTCGTGCGCGGCATGCACACGGTCGGCTATCCGCTGTCGACACCGTCGACCGCCGACGTGCCGTGGCCGTGCAACAAGATCAAGTACATCTCGCACTTCCCGGAGACGCGCGAGATCTGGTCATACGGCTCCGGCTACGGCGGCAACGCCCTACTCGGCAAGAAGTGCCACGCCCTGCGCATCGCCAGCGTGAAGGCGCGCGACGAGGGCTGGATGGCCGAGCACATGCTCATCCTCAAGCTC
>CAZOOS010000278.1:0-2950 GCA_964581475.1 uncultured Hyphomicrobium sp. | reverse complement strand
ACCGCAGCAGCAGGCGATGCTGCCGCAGCCGCAGGTGGAGGCGCAGCAGCAGCCCGCTGAGGAGCCGCCGAAGGAAGAGCCGAAAGAGGAACCGGCCGAGAAGGAGAAATCCGGCAAGCCGGCGCTTGATATCGAGGCCCTCGTCGACGCTGCGGCCGACGATCTCACGGCGCAGGTCAAGGCGCACTACGACCGCAAACCGAGCAAGCCGCAACGCCAGCAGCAGGCGATGTACTCGGGCGGCGGCATGCAGGTGCGCGGCACCGGCGCCAGCGGCAAGTCGGACGAATTCTCGCGCAGCGTCATCGCCGCCCTGATGAAAACGCGCCCCGGCCCGTTTGCGCTGTGGGGCCGCGTGCTCGTCAGCTTCCAGATCACCCAGCAGGGCGATCTGCTCTACGTGCGCGTGTTGCACTCGAGCGGCAACAAGGCGCTCGACGACGCCGCCGTCAACGCCATCCACAAGGCACAGTTCGTCAAGCCGCCGCCGGGGCTTAGCCCCGAGGCGCGTACCTACATCATCGACTACATCTTCGGCTGAGTTGCAGAATCGGCGATGTTCACGGCGCGGACGATTGCCCGTCCGCCCCGGGGCCGACATGCGACGTGCCGCACTTGCCACCGCGACAGCAATGCTACTGGCGTCGCCTGCCGGCGCCGATGAGCTGTTCGAGCTGGCCAAGAAGGTCGCCAACCCCCTCGCCGATTTGGCCACCGCTCCCTTCCTCTATAATTGGGATCAACGCATCGGCACCGACGAAGAGGGCACGTCCAACTATGTGAGATTTCAGCCGGTGCTGCCCATCCATGTCGATGAGGATTGGAACGTCATCACCCGCCTCTACATGCCGATCATCGAGCAGCAGGACGTCAGCCCGGGCTCGGGCACGCAGGTCGGGCTCGCGGACGTCAACCTCAGCTTCTTTCTTTCTCCGCGGGCGACCGTTGCGCGCGGCCTTACCTTGGGTCTCGGCCCCGTCGTCGGCTTTCCCGCCTCCCAATCGGCGCTTGGCTCGCCGAAGTGGAGCTTGGGTCCGACGGCCGCCATCGTTTGGCAGCCGGGGCCGTGGACCGTCGGCCTGCTGACGCGCCAGCTCTGGTCGGTCGCCGGCAGTCCCGGCGAGGCCGATATCAACGAGACCTACATTCAGCCGTTCATGAGCTACACGACGCAGGATGCCTGGACCTTCGGCATCAACAGCGAGTCCTCCTACTACTGGACCGACGGCGAGGCGTCGGTGCCGATCAATGTGTCGGCGACGAAGCTGATGAGACTCGGCGGCGCGGCGGTCAGCATCGGTCCGGGAATTCGCTATTGGGTAGAGGACCCCGACGGAGCGGCGCACGGCTGGGGCTTCCGCTTCGAGACGACCGTCATTTTCCCCGACGGCCCCTAGAGGCGCCTGGCATTGGCGGCCTTGGCGTGGCGACGGAGTCACAACCGGCGCGAGCCGAATCAGACACTGTGCAAAACCTGTGGGAATCCCGTCGAGGAAGGGTCGAAATGCGCGTGCCTGCTCTGGCGAGTGCCGCGATGGCGCTGCTCTGTTGGGCGGCGCACGCCGACGGCTACCGGCCCGCCCCATCGCCGATCGCACCGGGCCCGACCGGCTGGCAGTTCCAATTCACGCCCTATGGGTGGCTGCCCTGGGTCGCCGGTGATGCCGTCGTCAGCGGACGCGCGTTCGAGGTCAGCGAGAACCCCGTGCAGGTGCTCCAATCCCTCGACTTCGCCTGGATGAGCTACATGCAGGCGCGGCGCGGGGCGGTGACGCTGTTCTCCGACATCATCTACGCCGCCGTCACCAACGACGGCTCCTTTGTGAGGTCGAAGACGTTCTCCCCGCACGTCGCCGGTACGCTCGGGGCGGCGCTGTCGTCCAACTACAGCTACTGGATCGTCGAAGCCGGCGGCATGTACGAGACCAATCGCTGGAACTTCGGCAACAACTACGGGGCCGAGACCGATACGTGGCTCGAGATCCTCGCCGGCGGCCGCTACTGGCACCAGGAGCTCGACGTCAACGTGGCGCTTGCCGGCACGTTGAATGTCGACGGCCTCATCGTCTCCGGAACCACGGCGCTGGCGCGCTCTGGCGGCGTCCACTGGATCGATCCGTTCATGGGCATGCGCCTGCACTACAAGCCGACGCTGGCGGACGAATTGACGGTGCGCGGCGACATCGGCGGCTTTGGCGTCGGCAGCCAGTTCACCTGGCACGTGCTCGCCACCTACAGCTCGTATCTGGGCACGCATAGCGGCATCGTCTTCGACGGCTACCTCGGCTACAAGGCGCTGTCGGTCGACTACGACGAGGGCGTCGGCATCAGCCGCTACGAGTTCGACACGACCCAGCACGGCCCCGTCATCGGCGTCACCGGCAAGTTCTAGTCGAGCGACTGAACGGGCGCCCAACCGGGGTGATCGAACTCCCTGGGGTAGCGCGCCAGCGCCTCGTCGGCGCGCACCAGCCCGTCGAGCGGGCTGACGGCCTTGTCGCGACCCGCGACCGCCTCGATGCCGGCAACGATCTCGTCGAGCACACCGCGCAGCTTATCGCGGGCCTCCCCGGAGATCTTGCTGGTGGCCAGAATGGTCTCCGCCTCGACCTCCACTTGCTTGGCAAAGCGCGCTGTGTGGTCCGGCGGCATGCGCCGGTGCGTCACCAGCGAATGGTTGACGCGTACCAGGTCGCGGATCGCCAGCATGCCGCGGCGCACCGCCTCGTCGGTCGGCAATGGCGCGACGACGCCTCCGGCCGGGGGCACCATGCCGCCGGTCTCCGCGGCGGCGAAATCCGCTCGCCCAATAGCAGGACTGCCATGATGGCAATGCGCGCGAGGTGCATCCGCTTATCCTGGCGTGCCGCTCACTCGCGGCTCAGCTCTTCCTTTACCTTGGCGGCGAGCTGCGGCAGCGAGAAGGGCTTGGGCAGGAAGGCGAAGTTCT
>CAZOOS010000277.1:0-2950 GCA_964581475.1 uncultured Hyphomicrobium sp. | reverse complement strand
GACTTCGCCGCCGCCAACCCGGTCGATCTCTTGATCGTCAACGCCGGTGTCTTCTCCGGCCATCACCCCGAACGCGAGATGGAGGACGCCGGCGAGGTCACGGCCATTCTGCGCACCAACCTCGAAGCCGCCATCCTCACCATCGCGGCGGCGCTGCCGGCGATGCGCGCGCGCCGCGGCGGCCGCATCGCCATCATCGGCTCGCTCGCAGCGTTGCAGCCGCTGGCTGACGCACCGGCCTACTCGGCCAGCAAGGCCGGCCTGATGGTCTACGGCGAGGCGCTGCGCGAATGGCTGCAGCCGGATGGCGTCGGCGTCAGCCTCGTCTACCCGGGCCACATCGAGACGGCGCAGGTCGCCCATCATATGGGTGCGCTGCCGCTGATCGTCACGGCGGACGTGGCCGCCGGGCGCATCAAGCGCGGGCTCGACCGCGGGCACGATCACATCGCGTTTCCGCGCCGCCTGCTGTGGCTGATCCGTGCCGGGCGGCTGGTGCCCTGGCGCCTGCGCGCTGCCCTCGGCCGCAGCCAGCGCTTTGAGGTGCGGCGCCCGAAGCGAGGGTAGCCGTGTAACCGAATGGCGCTTTCGCGCGTTATGCCTCGCGGAGCATCAGGAGGCGATGGTGGAACACGAGCCTGAACCGGCAAAGAGGCCGCGCAAGGATGCGCGCACGGCGTTCGAGGAATTTACGTCGGGGGCGAGCTGGCGTGAGCTGCCCATGAAGATCAAGCTTATGCTGCTGCACCTGTGGCGGGCCGAGCGCGACGTGGCGCCGCCATCCCGCTCGGATAGAGACTGATCGGACATCCGCCAACGAAAAAGGCCGCGCGAGCGATCGCGCGGCCTCGTTGCATCGGGATAGGGGCTCAGCCCGCCTTGCGGGCCTTGCGGGCGGCGTAGCGCGCGTCGCGCTCGGCCTTGCGTTGCGTCTCGAGCGCCAGCTGCTCGTCGGCTTCACGGATCTGCCGTGCCTCGCGTTCCGCACGGGCGGCGATCTCGTCCTCCGCCTTCTGCGCGGCTTGACGCTCCTGCTCGATGCGGCGCGCCTCGGCACGCTCGGCAGCGCGCACTTCGCGCTCGGCGGCGGCGGCGGCGCGCGCGGCTCTCAGTTCGGCGACGGCGGGATCCTCGGCCTTGGCGCGGAAGCGGTCCAAAGCAGCCTTCTTGGCCGCCGAGGAATTCCCCAGACGGTCGCTGAATGTTGGGTCTCTAAAGGCCTTCATTTCACTCCAATCAATCGGTTTCGTTACACGAAGCACTTGGCGGATGACTGGGCGCACGAGGCGGCAAGGCCGCTCGTCGCCGAGGTACGATGTTGGTGAGGCACTGATCGTGCGCCCGGCGGTGCCTGGGCGTAGCGGCCACATTGTCCGGCCAAATCGATAAGGTGGAATAAGGCTTATTGCCATTTACCGCAAGCCCGGGACGGTCGATGCCTGCATTCGCCGCAGGCTGGCGGGCGATCGCCACTAGCTCAGCTCGGCCAGCAGGCACTTCAGCACGCCGTAGTCGAAGCGGGCATCGAGAGCGGCGTGCACGGGGCCGATCTTGCCGGATTCGAGCGTGCCGAGGCGATCGAACGCCGCGTGGATTTCGTCGATGTCGGCTTCCTCGAGCCCGAGCACGTCGCGCGCTTCGAGGACGCCGCGCTCGATGGCCTCGGCGAAATGCCCATAGATGACATCGACGTCGAGACGTCGCGCCGCCGCGATCTTGCCGGCGTCGAGCCCCTGGCGGTGCAGCCCTATCGTCTGGTTGACGGCCGGCGACAGGCCGTTGTCGGACGTCGCATCGCGCCCATGTGCGGCGATGGTCGCCAGCAGCGCCGCGCCGTAGCGGGCGATCTTGCTGTTGCCGAGCCCGGTGATTCCGTGCAGCGCCTCCGTATCGACCGGGCGCACGGACGCGAGCTCGGCCAACGTCACGTCGGTGCAGATGATATAGGGCGGCAGCTTGGCCTCGGCGGCGAGGCGCAGGCGCAGCGCGCGCAATGCGTCGAACAGCGTCCGGTCGGCCTCGGCGACGGCGATGGCGCTCTTGCTCTGCCGCTTCCCTTTGGCGCGCGTCTCCTTGGTGGGGACGCGCACGAGGAATCGCTCTTCGCCGCGCAGGAGGGGGCGCGCGGCGTCGGTCAGCAGCAGCGTCCCATAACCGTCGTCGTCGCCGGTGAGGTGGCCGGCGGCGGCGAGCTGGCGGAAGACGCCTTTCCAGGTGAGCTCGTCGGTGTCCTTGCCGATGCCGAACACGGGCAGCTTGTCGTGCCCGGCGCGCGTCACGCGATCGTTCGAGCGGCCCATCAGCACGTCGACGAGATAGGTGGCGCCGAAACGCTGGCCGGTGCGATAGACCGCCGACAGCGCCTTCTGCGCCAGCACCGTACCGTCCATCGTCTCCGGCGGAGCGAGGCAGTTGTCGCAGTTGCCGCACGGCTGCGCCTGCCGCTCGCCGAAGTAGGCGAGCAACGATTGGCGCCGGCAGCTCGGCAATTCGCACAGGCCGATGAGCGCGCCGAGCTTCTGCCGCTGCACCTGCTTGTAGGCTTCCGAGCCGTCGCTCTGCCCGATCCACTGACGCAACTGGATGAGATCCTGCAGGCCATAGGCGAGCCAGGCGTTGGCGGCCATGCCGTCGCGGCCGGCGCGGCCGGTCTCCTGGTAGTAGGCCTCGATCGACTTCGGCAGGTTGAGATGAGCGACGAAGCGTACGTCCGGTTTGTCGATGCCCATGCCGAAGGCGATGGTGGCGACGACGATGATACCGCTGTCCTTGCGGAAGCGCTCCAGCACGGTGCGGCGAACGTTGGCATCGAGACCGGCGTGATAGGCCAGCGCCGTGCGTCCCTTCCCGGTCAGCCACGCGGCCGTCTCCTCGACCGACTTGCGCGACAGGCAATAGACGATGCCGGCGTCCTCGGCGTGCTCGGTCTCGAGGAACTGCCACAGGCGCT
>CAZOOS010000276.1:0-2987 GCA_964581475.1 uncultured Hyphomicrobium sp. | reverse complement strand
CGGCGGCGAGATCGAAATAGTCCATCGCCCGCGTGATGTAGAGATAGCTGTTGGCATCGAAGCGGTCGACGAACGTCGAGCCCTGGTGGCGCAGGTAGCTTTCCACCTGGAAGTCGGCATTGAACGAGAACGTGACCTTTGAGCGCTCTTGCAGGTTGCGGCCGAACCTCCTGTGCAGCGCGTCTTCCGACAGGTAGGTGATGTGCGCGGCCATGCGGGCGACAGAGAGACCGTTGCGCGGCACCTTACCGAACGAGTGATAGTCGCCGCCGCACCAGTCGGGATCGGCCATCACGGCCTGACGGCCAACCTCGTGGAAGGCGATGTTCTGCGAGGAGTGCCAGGCAGCGGTGGCGATGGGCACGGCCGAGAACACCCGCGCCGGATGGCTCGCTGCCCACTCGAGAACCTGCATGCCCCCCATCGAGCCGCCGATGACGCAGAACAGCTGATCGATGCCGAGATGGTCGATGAGGCGCACCTGTGCATTCACCATGTCGCCGATGGTGATGACGGGAAAATTCAGCCCGTACGGCTTGCCGGTGTGCGGGTCGATCGATGCCGGACCGGTCGAGCCCATGCAGCCGCCGAGGATGTTTGGACAGATGACGAAGAAGCGGTCGGTATCGATCGGCTTGCCGGGGCCGACCATCGTCGACCACCAGCCCGGCTTCTTGGTTACGGGATGCTCCGAGGCGACGTATTGGTCGCCGGTGAGTGCATGGCAAATGAGAACGGCATTCGATTTGGCCGCGTTGAGCGTGCCGTACGTCTCATAAGCGATGGAGACGGGCGTCAGGAGCTGGTCGCAGGCGAGCCGCAACGGCTCGCTCTCTGGCAGGCGCAGGACCTTGCTCGACGGCGAGTTCGCCTCGACCAGCCGCGCGCCGTTGGTGGTTTCCAAAGTCGTCACCGGAGCCACGTTCATGGTTCTTCTCTGACGCCCTAGCTTAGCCGTTCGTCCGATCCTCTGATAATCCGGCCGATTGGTGGTGGTTAGCTATGCACTGGCCCTGGAAAGTCAATCTTTTCTTTGCTTTCACGGTTTGCGCTGTCTATCAGTCGAGGCCGCGACGCTGCCGGTCGAACGACGCGGCGGTTGTGACCTAGATCAGCGAGATTTGATGATGTCGTCCCCCTCGCCCGCACCGCGGCCGGGCATTCTGGAAATCGACGCGTACGTGCCGGGCGAGAGCAAGCTTGCCGCCGGGATCAAGCCGATAAAGCTGTCGTCCAACGAAACCCCGTTGGGCCCCAGCCCGAAGGCGATCGCTGCGTTCAAGGACGTCGCCGGCGCGCTGGAGCGATATCCTGATGGATCGGCAACTCTGCTGCGCGCGGCGATTGCGGCGCGCTACGGGTTGAACCCAGACCGCATCGTTTGTGGCGCCGGCTCCGATGAAATCTTGACGCTGCTGGCGCACGCCTACCTCGGCGCCGGCGACGAGGCGATCTTCACCGAGCATGGCTTCCTCCTCTATCGCATCATCGTGCTGGCCAACGGCGCGAAGCCGGTGGTCGCCCCGGAAACCAATTTGCGCACCGACGTCGGTGAGATACTCGCGCGCGTCACGGAGCGCACCAAGGTCGTGTTTATCGCCAACCCCAACAATCCGACGGGGACGTACGTCTCCTTCGACGAGATCCGGTCGCTGCGCGCGCGCTTGCCTGCCAACGTGCTCCTGGTGCTCGACGCCGCCTATGCCGAGTACGTGAAGCGCAATGACTACGAGGCCGGTATCGAGCTTGTGGCCACGACGCAAAACACGGTGATGACGCGCACGTTCTCCAAGATTCACGGGCTCGCCGGGCTGCGTCTGGGCTGGGCGTATTGCCCGGAAGCAGTGGCGGACGTGCTGAACCGCATTCGCGGGCCGTTCAACGTCTCGGTGCCGGCGATGGCGGCCGGCGCGGCGGCGATCGCCGACAAGGCGCACGAGGAAGCCTCGGTGGCGCACAACGAGCGGTGGATGCCGTGGCTTGCGGCCGAGATCGGCAAGCTCGGGGTCACCGTAACGCCAAGCGTCGCCAACTTCATCCTCGTGCACTTCCCCAAGGGTGAGACAAACGGCGCCGAGGCAGCCGACAAGTTTCTCAAGGCGCGCGGGATCATCGTGCGCAAGGTCGGCGGTTACGGCCTGCCCGACTGCCTGCGCGTGACCATCGGCACCGAGGCCGACAACAAGGCAGTCGTCTCCGCGCTCGCCGATTTCCTCGGGGGGCGGCCCGCATGAGCCAGCCAATGTTCGAGCGCGTGGCGCTGATCGGCATCGGCCTGATCGGTTCGTCGATCAGCCACGCCATGCAGCGCAATGGGCTCGCCAAGGAGATCGTCGGCAGCGCCCGCACCAAGGCAACACTGGATACGGCGCTGAAGCTCGGCCTCATCCACAAAGGCTGCCAAAGTGCGGCGGAGGCGGCGCAGGGCGCCGATCTCGTCATCCTCAGCGTGCCGGTCGGCGCCTGCGGGCCGCTGGCGGCGGAAATCGCCCCGCATCTGCGTCCGGGCGCCATCCTGACCGACGTTGGCTCCGTGAAGGCGGCGGTCGTGCGCGACATGGCCCCGCACGTGCCCGAGGGCGTGCACTTCGTGCCGGGCCATCCCATTGCCGGCACCGAGCAGTCGGGCCCCGAAGCCGGCTTTGCCGAGCTGTTCGAAGGACGCTGGACCATCCTGACGCCGGAGCCCGGCACCGACGCCGCGGCGGTCGAGAAGCTGAAGGAGTTCTGGGTCGCGCTCGGCGCCAAGGTCGAGATCATGAGCGCGCCGCATCATGACATGGTGCTTGCCATCACCAGCCATCTGCCGCACCTCATCGCCTACAACATCGTCAACACTGCCGAGCACTTGGAACGCGTAACCGAGAAGGAGGTCATCAAGTTCTCCGCTGGCGGCTTCCGCGATTTCACCCGCATCGCCGCGTCCGACCCGACCATGTGGCGCGACGTGTTCCTCAACAACAAGGAAGCGGTGATGGAGATGTTGC
>CAZOOS010000275.1:0-2998 GCA_964581475.1 uncultured Hyphomicrobium sp. | reverse complement strand
AAGGTCAGCAAGATCAACTTCGAAGACCCCGAGGCGACGAAGCATAAGATCCACTTCGACAACCTCACGCCTCTCTATCCGACGCAGTGGCTGAAGCTCGAGACCGAGGATCCGACCGTCAAGGATTTCTCGCCGCGCGTCATCGACATCGTCGCTCCGATTGGCAAGGGCCAGCGCGGCCTCATCGTCGCCCCGCCGCGCACCGGCAAGACGGTGCTGCTGCAGAACATCGCCCACTCGATCTCGACCAATCACCCCGAGTGCTACCTCATCGTGCTGCTCATCGACGAGCGGCCGGAGGAAGTCACCGACATGCAGCGTTCGGTGAAGGGCGAGGTCATTTCCTCCACCTTCGACGAGCCGCCCTCGCGCCATGTGCAGGTCTCCGAAATGGTGATCGAGAAGGCCAAGCGCCTCGTCGAGCACAAGCGCGACGTGGTCATCCTGTTGGATTCCATCACCCGCCTCGGCCGCGCCTACAACACCGTCGTGCCGGCCTCCGGCAAGGTGCTGACCGGCGGCGTCGACAGTAACGCCCTGCAGCGGCCGAAGCGCTTCTTCGGCGCCGCGCGCAACATCGAGGAAGGCGGCTCGCTGACCATCATCGCCACGGCGCTCGTCGACACCGGCTCGCGCATGGACGAGGTGATCTTCGAAGAGTTCAAGGGCACCGGTAACTCGGAAATCATTCTCGACCGCAAGGTCTCCGACAAGCGCGTGTTCCCGGCCATCGACGTGTCGCGCTCGGGCACCCGCAAGGAGGACCTGCTGGTTCCCAAGGACCAGCTCAAGAAGGTCTACGTGCTGCGCCGCATCCTCAACCCGATGGGCACCATGGACGGCATCGAGTTCCTCATCGACAAGCTGCGCTCGACGAAGACCAACAGCGAGTTCTTCTCCTCGATGAACACCTAGCGCAAAGCGCGCTGCGCCATCCCGAAACGCGAAAGGGCCGCTTCACCGCGGCCCTTTTTGTTTCGGTCTCGCAACGCCGGCGCTACTCTAACCTCTCCCGCCGGGAGAGGTGATGAAACATCGCCAGCGGACCCCTGTCAGCCGCTACTCGGCGGCGTCGACGATGCGGCGCGCTTCCTGCGCCGGCGTCTGCGGCACAGGTGCAGGGGCGGGCTTGTGATAGCGTTCGGGCTCGCCGGCACCGGGCTTGTAGTGCAGCGGCAGCAGGAACTGCTCGACGTAGCTCTTGGGGAAGTTCGGCAGCTCGTCAACGCCCAAGTCGGCGGCGGTGACCGGGCGCGATGGTCTTTCCTGGAAGGTGCCGAGCAGCCGGTCCCAAATCGTCAGGAAGAGACCGAAATTGCAGTCGCCCTCGGTGCCCCAGTTGACGTGGTGCAGATGATGGATGCGTCCAATCGACAGATGCTTCTGCAGCGGACCGAGACGCGCATCGACATTCGAATGCTGCACGATCAGCGTCACCGAGATGAGGAATCCGAGCAGCACCGCCACCGGGATGGGCATGCCCATGATCACCAGCGGCAAGCTACCGATGATCATGTCGATGACCTGATGCAGAGGGTGGCGCATCACGCCGTTCATGCCGTAGAGCCGGCCGACGCCGTGATGCACGGCATGCAACCGCCACAGCGGCGCATACTTGTGGCTGAGGTAGTGCATCATCATGAAGGTGAAGTCGGAGATGACGAAGGCGATGAGCAACTGCGCCCACAGCGGCCATTCGGTCGGCCAGATTCCCTGAAACGGAAACAGCCAGACGATGAGCGGTATGAGCAGCACACCGTTGATGCTCTGCATCTCGTAGACGAGGATGTGGAAGATATTGGTCGGCGTGTCGCCGTGCGCGTCGTGGTCGTTCCACTCGTCAAAGAAGGGCGCCGTGCGCTCGGCAGCAAAGGCGGTCGCATAGGCCATGGCCAGCAGCGGCGCCAGCCAAAGGTAGGCCCAGGGATTGTTCTGCGCGATCACCAGCTCGGCCACGATCCAGTAAGCGACGCCCGTCAGCCCGAGCATCATGAAGGGGGTGTAACCGTAGCGGACGACGGCGCGCAGTGCTGGCATTCAGTGGTCTCCGAATCGGGGCGTCGACGTGAGCGGGGCAACTCAGAGATCGTTACTTGGGGCGATGCCCCGACACTTCAACGCGCGGGCGTGAATACCGTTCGCCGCCACCACCTAACGCATCGGTAAACGCAGTCACAGACTTCGCTGCACTTTCAGCGTATTGGCGAGCTCGGAAGGTTCTGTCAGTGGCGACGAGCACTGGGGCCCAAGGCACACATAAGCTGTTGCATGGCGGTTTACGGCGTTTTTATTCCGAAGTCCCGGTAACGCGGCACCGTCGGACGTGTCATTCAAAACGTACTGCAGTGCGCCGGGCAAGGAAATACTTCTGATGACCTTGATCAGTCTCTGGCCACCGTCGAGATGCTGTCCGGCAACGACGACTTGTTGCGGGGCCAGCAAGTCGAATGTGCTCGCCAGGAGCCCTGTATATGCGACAATATTTCGCCCGAGGTCGCCGGCAAAGGCCGCCAACACAGCGCTCGCCCGCTCCGTGTAGCGGGTATCGGCCGTCAGCGTCGCCAGTGTCACGAGATTAGCCAGCATGATGGCGTTGGCATTCGGTGTCGCATCGTCGGTCCCGGGCCGCAGCCGCGCGATGACGTCGCGCGTATCGTCGGCTGAAGTTGCATATCCGCCGCTGCCCTCGACCCAATAGTGCTTGTCGAGCACGTCGACCCAGGTCACCGCCTGCTCGAAATAGCGCTGGTCGTTGGTCGCCTCGTGCAGGCGCAGCGCCGCCCAGATCATGTTGGCGTAGTCGCTCGCCGTCGCCGGTGCCTTCGCCCGGCCGTCGCGATAGGCATGCAGCAGACGTCCGTTCTGGCTCATGCGCGTCACGACGAAATCGAAGGCGCGACGGGCGAGCTGCAGCCACTCGGGCCGCTCAAACACGGCCGAGGCACGCGCCAGCGCGGCGATCATCAGGCCGTTCCAATCGGCCAGCACCTTGTCGTCC
>CAZOOS010000274.1:0-3038 GCA_964581475.1 uncultured Hyphomicrobium sp. | reverse complement strand
GGCACCTCGCACTACCTCGGCACGCACTTCGCCGAGGCCCAGAACATCCAGTTTCAGAACCGCGAGGGCCAGCTCACCTATTGCCACACGACGAGTTGGGGCGTGTCGACCCGCCTCATCGGCGGCGTGATCATGACGCATGGCGATGACGACGGCCTGCGGCTGCCGCCGAAAATCGCGCCGCGCCAAATCGTCATCGTGCCCATGCTGCGTGACAAGCCCGAGGACCAGGAGTTGCTCGACTACTGCGCGGCGCTCGAAAGCGAGCTCAAAGCCGCCGGCATACGCGTGCTCGTTGACGCCAAGCCGGTGAAGTCGGCCGAGAAGCGCTGGAACTGGGTGCGCCGCGGTGCGCCGGTGATCGTCGAGATCGGCGGCCGCGATGCTGTCGGCGGCAACGTCACGTACATGCGCCGCGATGCGCTGCGCGATGGCGACAAGGTGATCTCGCATACCCGTACGCGCGCCGAGTTCGTGGCCGGGGCGCAGGCGCTTCTGGATGACATTCAGGCGCGTCTCCACGCCCAAGCCAAGGCGCGCCTCGATGGCAACATCGACTGGAGCATCAAGACATTCGATGAGCTCGTCGAATATTTCGGCGCGGCCCAAGACGAGGACGAAGGTGGCGCGTTCAAGGGCTGGGCCTGCGTCGCCTGGGCGAAGCCAGAAGGCGCGGCGCTGGACGCGATCGCGGAAAGGTTAAAATCGCTCAAGCTCACGATTCGCAACGCCCCGCTCGACCAAAAACCGGCTGAGGGGGCCTGCCTGTTCACGGGGGCCCCGGCACGGGAGTACGTGCTCATCGGGCGGGCCTACTAGCGCCGCCGGCGGTACCCAACCGGCGGGCCAGGCGCAACGCAATCTGGCCCGATTGCGGCGATAGCTCTGGCCGGGAGTTTCGCGGGATGACAGTGGCGGTTGCGTAGCTTATCGAAGCGGTGCAGGGCCGGCGCAATCTCGTCGAGATGCGCGCCTACGTAAGTGGGCTCTGTTCACGGGGGAACTTGCGGCATGGCAAGCGCAGCTTCGGCAGCAATGGGCAAGCCCGTCACGGCTAAGGCCACGCGGGATACGATGCCGTTCTCCGCCTACGAGTGGATGCTGGCGTCCCGCTATCTGCGCGCTCGTCGCGCCGAAGGCTTCATCTCCGTCATCGCCGGCTTCTCGTTCACCGGCATCATGCTCGGCGTCGCCACGCTGATCATCGTCATGGCGGTGATGAACGGCTTCCGCAACGAGCTGTTCTCCAAGATCCTCGGGCTCAACGGCCATGTAATCGTCAACAAGATCGGTGGCCCCTTCGAGGACTACGACGCGGTCGCCAAGCGCATCGCGGCAGTGCCGGGTGTCAAGTCGGCGATGCCGCTGATCGAGGGCCAGGTGATGGTCTCGTCCGCCGTGCAGGCGACCGGCGCCCTGGTGCGCGGCATGACCGAGGAGGGACTGCGCTCGCTGCCGCTCGTCTCCGACAACATTCGCTACGGCTCACTCGACGGCTTCGGCCAGGGCACCGGCATCGCCATCGGCACGCGCCTGGCCAACATGCTGCGCGTCAACGTCGGCGATTCGATCACGCTCGTTTCCCCGCGCGGCGCCTCGACGCCGTTCGGCACCGCGCCGCGCACCAAGCCCTATGTCATCTCGGCGCTGTTCGAGATGGGCATGGCGGAGTACGACCGCACCATGGTGTTCATGCCGCTGCTGGAAGCGCAGCGCTACTTCTCGCGCGGGGAGGAGGTCGATGCCATCGAGGTCGTCGTCAATCATCCTGAGCGCATCGACAGCTACGTGCGCGAGATCAAAGGCGTCTCCGGGCCGACCAATCACGTGTCCGACTGGCGGGCGCGCAACGAGACGTTCTTCACCGTGCTCGAGGTCGAGCGCAACGTGATGTTCATCATCCTGTCGCTCATCGTGCTCGTCGCCGCGCTCAACATCATCTCCGGTTTGATGATGCTGGTGAAGGACAAGGGCCGCGACGTCGCCATCCTGCGCACCATGGGGGCGACGCGCGGTGCCATGATGCGGGTGTTCCTCATCACCGGCGCTTCCATCGGTGTCGTCGGCACCATCGCCGGGCTGATCCTCGGCGTCGTCTTCTGTCTCAACATCGAGAGAATTCGCGAGCTGGTCTCGTGGATGACCAGCACCACATTGTTCGACCCCAACGTCTATTACCTGACGCGCCTGCCGGCCGATATGGAGCCCCGCGAGACGGCGACCATCGTCCTCATGGCGCTCGCCGTGTCCGTGCTCGCCACACTGTATCCCTCGTGGCGCGCTTCCACGCTCGATCCAGTTGAGGCTCTGCGCTACGAATGAGCGACCGCATGCAAGCCTTGGCCGAGGAGCTGCAGTCCGTGCGAGATGTGCGTTACGCCACGTTGGTTCCCGTGCTGCGGCTCGACCGGCTGGTGCGCACCTTCCATCAAGGGCCGCGCAAGATCAGTGTGCTCAACGGCGCCTCGGCCGACATCCTGCCGGGGCAGGCAGTGGCGCTGGTCGGGCCCTCGGGCGCCGGCAAGTCGACGCTGCTGCACATCGCCGGCCTGCTGGAGACGCCGGACGGTGGCCACGTCGTCATCAACGGCAAGGACTGCACCGGCATGGGCGACGCCGACCGCACACGCGTGCGCCGCGTGCAGATGGGCTTCGTCTATCAGTTCCACCAACTGCTGCCGGAGTTCTCCGCGCTCGAGAACGTCGTCATCCCGCAGATGATCCTCGGCCGCAGCCGCCGCAGCGCCCGCCAGCGTGCCGCACAGATGCTGGGCGCCTTGGGCCTCGCCGACCGCGTCGATCACCGGCCGGCGCAACTGTCGGGCGGCGAGCAGCAGCGTACCGCCATCGCCCGCGCGCTGGCCAACGAGCCGCGCCTCATCCTCGCCGACGAGCCGACCGGCAACCTCGACCCGAACACCGCCGGACACGTGTTCGACGCGCTGCTGCATCTCATCCATACCACCGGCGTTGCCGCGCTCATCGCCACCCACAACCTGGAGCTGGCGCGCCGCATGGACCGCGTGCTGCGCCTGGAG
>CAZOOS010000273.1:0-3056 GCA_964581475.1 uncultured Hyphomicrobium sp. | reverse complement strand
GCCGCGGCCGCGGCGACCGGCCGGCGGATCCATGTTGATGTGGCCCAGCGCCAGCAGGCGCTTGAGGTTGCGCGACAGGGTCGACTTCTCGATGTCGAGCTCGTGCCCGATCTCGACCGCGGTTATGGCGTCGCGCGCGGCGAGCTGGGCGAGTAGCGTGTACTGGCTCGCCGTGATGCCGAGCGGGCGCATGGCGTCGTCGTATACGCGTGTGACGATGCGCGAAAGCTGACGTACGCGCGTTGCCAGGCACGCGTTCGCCGTCGTCTCCGCGATGTCGGAAATGCTTGCCGTCTCGGCTGGTTTGCGCTCCAGCGTGTTGGTCATCAGGTTCATGTCGGCCCCCGAGCTCGTGGTCATACAACCACCTCGCGCCTTGATGCCGCGATTCTGTCACAGGGGTCAAATGCGTGCACAACTCGAGGCTTAAGCGCGATGCGCCGGCATGAGAACGGTGGCGCTGGCCATGGCAGCGATGCCCTCGCCGCGGCCGATGAAGCCGAGCCCTTCCATCGTCGTCGCCTTGATGCCGACGCGCGCGACATCGATGCCGAGTATGCCGGCGACAGCTTCGCGCATGGCGATGCGGTGCGGGCCGACCTTCGGCGCCTCGCATAGGAAGGTCACATCGACATTCGAGATGCGACCGCCGAGGGCGGCCACACGCTTTGCGGCGTCGATGAGAAAAATGCGCGAAGCCGCGCCGCGCCAAGCGGGGTCGCTCGGCGGGAAGTGCTCGCCGATGTCGCCGTCGCCGATGGCGCCGAGCAGCGCGTCGGTGAGCGCATGCAGCCCGACATCGGCATCCGAGTGTCCCTCGAGGCGATGGGTGTGGGCGATCTTCACGCCGCACAGCCATACGTGGTCGCCCGCGGCAAAGCGGTGCACGTC
This sequence comes from uncultured Hyphomicrobium sp., assembly GCA_964581475.1. Taxonomy (GTDB): domain Bacteria; phylum Pseudomonadota; class Alphaproteobacteria; order Rhizobiales; family Hyphomicrobiaceae; genus Hyphomicrobium_A. The sequence goes on along the minus strand of CAZOOS010000273.1, from coordinate 2,165 downwards.
AAAGCCGGTGCCGTTGCGCGGCTCCAGCAGCGGCCCCGGAGGCGCCAGCAAACGCTCGGCCAGAGCGATATCGGCGGCCGTGGTCAGTTTCATGTTGCGTCCGCTGCTGGCCACCAGGCGCACCGGCAAACCCGCCCATTCCGCCAATCCCGCGTCGTCGGTGAAATCGGCGCGCCCGGCGGCGGCGGCCCGGCGATGGGCTTCGAGAATGACATCGTAGCGGAACGCCTGCGGGGTTTGTGCGCGCCACAGGCCGGCACGATCGACCGTCCGGGCGATGGTGCCGTCGGCGGCTTCCTGCTTCAGCGTATCGCTGACCGGCTCGGCGGCGATGGCGCCGGGCGCAGTGTCGAGTGCGGCGATGAGCTCGCTGACGAGAGCGGCCGTAAGGAAGGGCCGGGCGGCATCGTGGATCAGCACGCGGTCGGGAGCGCGACCGCCCAGCGCCTCGAGGCCGGCGAGGACGGACGCCTGACGCGTGGCGCCGCCACTGACGGCCGGCAGTAGCCGGCCGGCGTAGGCCGCTGAGGCGCGTTGATAAAGTTGCCCATCCTGCGAATTGATGACGACCACGGTGGCATCGATCTGCGGGTGCCTGGTCAACAGACGCAGCGAGTGTGACAGAACCGGCTCCCCGGCAAGCTGCAGGTACTGTTTTGGCACCGTGCCGCTGCTTTGGGCTCGCGTCCCGCGGCCCGCAGCCACGATCAACGCCACAGTTGTCGTCATTGTCGCACCCGCCAGGAAGTCCCCGGCCTGCTTAGCTAGATTGGCCCCTATGAGCAATTGTGGACGGGCGCCTTCGCGCTTGCGAAATAAGACGCAACATCCTATTCTGCCCAAATGAAGGGCACCATTCCGCATTGCCTAAATATACAGCAGATCGCCGGGTTGTGATGCCATTAGCAGCCGACGGTCTCGCCATTGGGGGGCTAACAGCGCCCAACCGAGTTCTGCTCGCGCCGATGTCTGGCGTGAGCGATCTGCCATTCCGGCGCATCGCGCATGGGTTGGGAGCCGGCCTGGTCGTCTCCGAGATGGTGGCGAGCGAAGAGCTGGTTCGCCAGCGCGCCGATGTCCTCCAGCGGGCACAGGGACGGGAGCTGTCTGCGTTCGCTATTCAACTCGTCGGCCGCGAGGCCCGCTGGATGGCCGAGGGCGCGCGCATCGTCGAGGGTCTCGGCGCCGATATCATCGACATCAACATGGGTTGTCCGGCGCGCGAAGTGACGGGCAAGCTTTCCGGCAGCGCGCTGATGCGCGACCTCGATCACGCGCTGTCGCTCATCGAGGCGGTGGTAGGTGCCGTGAGCGTTCCGGTCACGCTGAAGATGCGCCTCGGCTGGGACGACAAAAGCCGCAACGCTGCCGAGCTCGCCGCGCGTGCCGAGGCCGCCGGCGTCAAGATGATCACCGTGCACGGGCGCACGCGCTGCCAGTTCTTCAAGGGCCGCGCCGATTGGCGCGCCGTGCGCAACGTGACCGGTGCCGTTTCCATTCCCGTCATCGTCAACGGCGACATCGCGACGGCCGAGGACGCCGTCGAGGCGCTCTGCGCATCCGGCGCCGCCGGCGTCATGATCGGCCGCGGCGCCTACGGAGCGCCATGGCTACCGGGCCGCATCGCTGCCTTCCTGGCGACAAAGAAGCTCCCGGCCGCGCCTTCGCTCGCCGAGCAGGCGCGTATCGCGCGCGAGCACGTCGAGTCGATGCTGACCCACTACGGCGTCGGCCTCGGCCTGCGCAATGCGCGCAAGCACATCGGCTGGTACCTGGAGAAGAGCGGCCGCAGCGCCGACACCGTCAAGACGTGGCGGCGCCAGCTTTGCACCGAGGACAATCCGGCGCGTGTGCTCGAGGGCTTGTCTGCCTTCTACGGCGAAACGTGCGAGGTGGCAGCATGAGCACCGCCACAGTTCCGCGCACGCAACCGCCCGCCCGTCGCCCGGTCGAGCACGACATGCTGCTCACCGCGCTGCCGCACCCGATCATCGTACTCGGCGAGGAAAACCGCATCGTCTACGCCAACTCGGCGGCCGAGGCGTTTCTGTCGAGCGGCATCGCGCTGTTGAAGCGCGTCAAGCTCGACGAGGTGCTCGGTTTCGGCTGCCCGCTGCTGGCGCTCGTCGACCAGGTCCGCAACTCCGGCTCGACGGTCAACGAGT
>CAZOOS010000272.1:0-3098 GCA_964581475.1 uncultured Hyphomicrobium sp. | reverse complement strand
CGGGGCCAAGACGGCAAAAGGGCCCGCCACGCGAGCCCTCGACGCAGCAGCATCTAGCATCATGCAACCGGGCTGTCCAGCACCGCCGCCGGGCTATCACGCCGCCGCCCGGAGCAGGCATTGGCACCAATCCGACGGGCCGGCGCAGCCAATCCCCACGCCGCTGCGGCCCGCGCGCTATGGCGCGTATCGGCTCCCTGCTGCATAAAGAATGTGCCCCGAGTCGCCGTGCCGATGAGCGAGGCGATTTTCGGGCAGGGTGCGTGTGGTTGTCCCCCCTTCACCTCATCCGGTGACCCATGGACGACAAACGAAAGGTTCCCCGCCGGCGCGTCCTCAAGGAGGGCAAAATCGTCTACGCCGACGGCCTGCGCGTTCTCGATTGCACCATTCGCGACATATCCGAAAACGGCGCGCGGCTGCTGATCGCCAATACCATCGGCCTGCCGGATGAATTCCATCTCTTCGAAAAGTCCTCGGGCCTGCTCTATCCGGCCACGATTGTCTGGCGGCAGGCCAACGCCATCGGCGTTCAGTTCGAGGGACCGGCGAGCAGCATCCATGACGCCGCCAACAAGCGCTTTGCGCGCCTGAAATTCTAGGGCCGCATCAGCAGATGCTCGTGCTCGGCCAGGCTGGCGAGCACCGCCGCAGATCCTTTGACGACGCAGTGCATCGGGTTCTGGTTGACGCGGAACTTGACGCCGACGCGGCGCGTCAGCGCGACGTCAAGCTTGTCGAGCAGCGCCCCGCCGCCGGTCAGATGAATGCCGCGCCGGGCGATGTCGCTCAAGATGTCGGGCGGCAGATCCTCCAGCGCACGCTGGGCGAAATCGGCGATGGCCTCCACCGGCTCGGCCAGCGCCTCGGCGATGTCCTTGGCACGCAGCACGGTGCTCTTGGCATTGCCCTGGCGCACGTCGCGGCCGCGGATGTGCACTTCGGCGGCACGGCCATTGACCGTCGCCAGCGCCGTGCCGGCCTCGATTTTGATGCGCTCGGCATTCACGTCGCCGATGATCAGCTGATGCTGGCGGCGCACGTAGCGGATGATCGCGTCGTCCATGGCGTTGCCGGCCACCCGCAGCGTCCGCGCCGAGGCAATGACCCCGCTGGAGAGCACGGCGATGTCGGAGGTGCCGCCACCGATGTCGAGAACCATGGCGCCGCCGTGCTCGCCGATCGGCAGACCGGCGCCGAGCGAGGCGGCCACTGGCTCGGCGATGAGGTAGACCTTGCGGGCGCCCACCGATACGGCCGTGTCGTACACGGCGCGGCGCTCCACCGGCGTCGCCTGCGCCGGCACGCAAATGAGGATGCGCGGCCGGCGGAAGCCGAGCATCGACTTGGTGCGCTTGATGAACTGGCGCAGCATCTCCTCGGTGGCGAGGAAATCGGCGATGACGCCGTCGCGCAGCGGGCGCACCAGCTCCAAGCTTTCCGGGGCGCGCCCGATCAGGGCTTTGGCCTTGCGGCCGACGGCCACGATCTCGCGCGTGCCGCGGTGCGCGCGCACGGCGACGGCGGACGGCTCATCGATGATGATTCCACGCCCGGCCACGTGCACGAGCGTGTTCACCGTGCCGAGGTCGATAGAAATATCGTCCGAGAACGCGCTTCCCACGCCTTGCAGCATCACCGGCTCACAAACTCAAGCGGCACGCGGCCTCTTTAAGGCTGGGTCGCGCGGCGGCGGGATTTTACGCGCTTTCGTCCGCGCACGCCAATATGCCGGTTAGCGCGATGCCGCCGCAGCAAGGCGTTTGACCTTAGATAGATCTACTGCTGCCCGGCTGTGATGCAGATCATACTCGGCCTGCAGGCCCAACCACATCTCGGCGGAGCTGCCGACTCCGGCCTCGAGCCGCAACGCCATCTCGGGCGTCACGCCGCGCTTGCACGACATGAGCTCGTGCAACGTCTGGCGGCTCACCTCCAGCGCAGCGGCAAGCGCGGGCTTGGTTGTCTTCAACGCCGGAAAGACGTCCTCCCGCAGGATCTCGCCCGGGTGAACGGGCGCAATCGAAGGATGCCGCTTGCTCATCTCATTCACTCGGAAATCCACGGACGCCCGATGAGCCACGGACGCGATGCCAACTCTTGTCCGTTGCCAGCGTATACCAAGAGTGCACCGTCATCCCGGAGCGCGAAGGCAATCCTGTCGGCGGCCTCGCCGTTAGTTTTGTACGTTCCAAGCTCGCCGGTCTGAGTAAGTGCGGCGATCGGCGCGCTCCCAGGTTTCGGCAACTGGGGCAGCACGTATCGGGTACCCGGATCGATCAGAAACGCGCCTTGCATATCCTTCTGCGCGTTCCGGCTGATTAGCACGACGACACCATTGGAAAAGTTATGGTCAACCCAAACGCCCTCTAGCTTCTCCCCGTCTGAAAGCTTCAACGCGGCAACCTGTCCTCTGACGGTGTTGGGAGTAACCCCGGATGCGTTGCGGACGTCGACGGCATCGTCCTTGAAGAGTCGCCAAGAATAGAACGGGCTGCCCACCTCCGGATCTCGCCGCTCGTTCTCAGCCGGTAGAATGAACCTGACACCTACCGAGTCGAACTTGGCCGCAGCCCGACGTGCGATCCACGCGATGTCTTCAATCACGCTCTCCTCGACGGGCCGCGCAATGTAGACATTGAGCGTTATCCACCCGCGCATCGCGGCCGAGCCGCCCAGCAAGTTGGGCGTGAACTTGGTGCTTTCAATCTCTGTGCGCAGAACCTCCGGATGAGCTATCTCAATCCGAAACTTGTGAGATGGCTTTCCTGCAAGAGCCCGCTTCTCGGCGTCGCTGAAGCGCTGTGCAAGAGCAGGCGATACGCTGGCAGCAATGCACCCGACCACCAGCGCAACGACCCAATCCTTCAGGGACGGTTCCCCCCACTGCACGTTCAAAGCGCCTGCTGCTGCACGCGGGCGGTCTTCTGGCGCTTCACCAGCAGCTTGTTGAGCGCCGAGACGTAGGCGCGCGCCGAGGCGACCATGGTGTCGGTGTCGGCGCCGCGGCCCGTGACCATGCGCCCACCCTCCTCCAGGCGCACCGACACCTCGGCCTGCGCGTCGGTGCCCTCGGTGACGGCGTGCACCTGGTAGAG
>CAZOOS010000271.1:0-3100 GCA_964581475.1 uncultured Hyphomicrobium sp. | reverse complement strand
GGAATGCCGAGCGCGCTGTCGGCGCCGTTCGAGCGGATTTCCATCGTCTGCGGGATGATGTCCTCGGCACCCAGCAGCGCCGGGCCCTTGAACGAGCCGGCCCTCGGCGCCGGGGCGGGAGCCGCCGGCACCGCCGTGTTAAAGCCGGTGACGTGCGCCGCGATCTGCGGGAACTCGGCAACGGTGAGCTCGGTGCCGTCGGCCAGCACAACGGCGCGGAACACCGCGTTCTCGAGCTGACGCACGTTGCCGGGCCACGGATAGCTCTTGATGAGACGCAGCGCGTCGTCGCTGATGCCGTTGATGCGCTTGCCTTCCTCGGCGGCAAAGCGCGCCATGAAGTGCTGCGCCAGCTCGGCCACGTCGCCGAGGCGCTCGCGCAGCGGCGGCACCCAGATGGGGAACACGTTGAGACGGTAGTAGAGGTCCTCGCGGAACTTACCCTCGCGCACCAACTGGATCATGTTGCGGTTGGTCGCCGAGATCAGGCGGAAGTTGACGTTGACCGACTTTTTCGAGCCGACCGGATCGATCTCGCCGTCCTGCAGCGCGCGCAGCAGCTTCACTTGCGACTCGAGCGGCAATTCGCCGACTTCATCGAGAAACAGCGTGCCGCCGTCGGCTTCCTGGAACTTGCCGATGCGCTTGTCGACGGCGCCGGTGAACGAGCCCTTCTCGTGGCCGAACAACGTCGACTCGACGAGGTTTTCGGGGATGGCGCCGCAGTTGACGACGACGAACGGTTTGCCGGCGCGTTCGCTCTCACCCTGGATGGCGCGGGCGATGAGCTCCTTGCCGACGCCGGACTCGCCTTCGATGAGCACCGGAATGTTGGAAGCGGCCGTGCGCTTGCCGAGGGCAACCACGCGCTCCATGCCTTCGCCGCGCACGACCAGGTCGGCGAACGTCAGCGTGCCTTCGACCTTCTTCTTGATGCGGCTGATCTCGCCGGCCAGCGCTTCGATCTTCAGGGCGCTCTTGATCGAGACTTCCAGGCGCTCGGGCGAAACGGGCTTGACGACAAAGTCGACGGCGCCGGCGCGCATGGCGTTGATGGCGGCTTCGATCGAGCCGTGCGCCGTCTGCACGATAATGGGAGGCACGCCCGGCTTGCCGCTGAGCTTGTCGAGCACGGCCATGCCATCGAGGCCGCCCATCACAAGATCGAGAAGGACGAGGGAGATATCCCCGCGCTCGGGCCCTTCGAGGATCTGCAGGGCTTGCTCGCCCGAGCCGGCGGTCTTAGTACCGAACCCCAGGCGCTTGATCGTTTCTTCGAGAATGCGGCGCTGCGTGGGATCGTCGTCGACGACTAAAAGACTCTTGACCATGAGGCACTCGAACTCAACCTGAACGGACCTGCCCCGGTCGGACCCCCCGAATTGCTCCAGGATTGGACACTCGGCCACCGGTAGCTCACTCAACAAGGCAAGACTGCCCAACAAGGGTAAATAAGCTGTTGCGATGGAGCCCAGGTTGAGCCTTTTTTGGGCACAGCGCGTCTTGAGAGCCACGCACGCCGGCCGCCGACGCGGCACCGCAAACCCCCGATTTACCTCGTCATACTGGAGCAACTGATGCGACCCGACGTACGCGGCAACGATCTGCAACGCAATTTCATCCCGCCGGACGGCGCGGCGGCGGAAGCGGCCGCGGCGCTGGGACCGATGCCGGAATGGAACCTCGCCGATCTCTATTCCTCGCCGACGGCACCCGAGATCGCCCGCGATCTGGCCGCCGCCGCCGCCGAGGCGCGCCGCATCAAGGAGGCCTATCACGGCAAGCTGGTCGGGCTGGCCGCCGACGGCGCGGTGCTGGCACTGGCCATCGAGCAGTTCGAGCGCTTCGTCGAGCTGATGGGACGGCTCGGCTCCTATGCCGGGCTCTACTACGCCGGCAATCAGGCCGATCCCGAGCGCGCCAAGTTCTACGGCGACGTCTCCGAGAAGCTCACCGCCATCTCCACCGAGATCATCTTCTTCGATCTGGAGCTCAACCAGATCGATGAAGCGGTGATTGCGCAGGCGCTGAAGAACCCGCGCCTTGCCCGCTACAAGCCGTGGATCGACAACGTCCGCAAGGAGAAGCCGTACCAGCTTGAGGAAAAGCTCGAGCGGCTGTTCCACGAGAAGGGCCAGACCTCGGGGAGCGCCTTCAACCGGCTGTTCAACGAGACCATCGCGGCGCTGCGCTTCCCCGTGGCCGACGAGCCCGAGCCGCTGGCGCTGGAGATGACACTCAACCTGCTGTCCAACTCGGACGAGAAGAAGCGCGGCGCGGCGGCGGAAGCTCTTGCCAAGGTGTTCAAGGACAACGTGCGGCTGTTCACGCTGATCACCAATACCCTCGCCAAGGACAAGGAGATCTCCGACCGCTGGCGCGGCTTCAAGGACGTCGCCGACAGCCGCCATCTCGCTAACCAGGTCGAGGCCGAGGTGGTCGATGCGCTCGTTTCCAGCGTGCGCGCCGCCTACCCGCGCCTATCGCACCGCTACTACGCGATGAAGGCCAAGTGGCTCGGCAAGGAGCGCCTGTCGCATTGGGATCGCAACGCGCCGCTGCCTGAGCGGCCGGAGCGCACGTTCGCGTGGAACGACGCGCAGCGCCTCGTGCTCGGCGCCTACAACGACTTCGCCCCGGAGATGTCGGCGGTGGCCGGCGAGTTCTTCGACAACAACTGGATCGATGCGCCGGCGCGCCCGGGCAAGGCGCCGGGTGCCTTCGCCGCGGCGACCGTGCCGTCGGTGCATCCGTATGTGCTTCTCCACTACCCCGGCAAACCCCGCGCCCTGATGGCGCCCCCCCCCGACCTGGGTCCCCGGCGGCGACCCGAGCGTGGCCCCCCCCGAGGCCGAAGCCCCAACCCACCCCGGCCCTGACGGTGGCCGATGCGGGCCTGCCCAGCCAGACCGCCGTACGCGGCACCGTCGCCGACATCGCAGCCCGGACCGCCGCGGCCGGAATCCAAGCGCCGGCCATCACCGTCATCGGCGCGGTCGCCGGCTTCAGTCCGAACGGCTGACCGACCGCCGCAGCTCCTGCAACCGCCAGCCCGACCCCGTACGCGAGATGCCGACCGCCCCGAGCGGCCCGACGTCGA
>CAZOOS010000270.1:0-3110 GCA_964581475.1 uncultured Hyphomicrobium sp. | reverse complement strand
CAGCAATTCCCCCCAAGGTCGGCTGCAGATGCGCTGCCGGCGGAGAGACCGCCCATTAGCAGGCCCGCTGCCACCAGGGCGCTAAGGCTGGATTTCTTCATATTTAGTCTCCCGTCTTCGTCTCAGCTGATGGCGGACGCTGAACAAAAGGAACGCGAGACAAGAAAACCGCCTAGCAATGCGCGATGCGTATCCCTCAAGGATCGCTGCGTGCCAGGCCGGACACTGCTGTGATTCGCCGGAGTGCAACAATTAGGCAGTGCCGAAATGGAGGTGACGAATCCGCGGGTGTGGCGGAGGGGACACGAGCACGGAAGCGCCCAGGGTGGGGCAAAGCACACCGCTGGCGGCTGTGGCGGCAGGCACGGGACGGGGGCAAAGATCTGGAAATATGTAACAAAAACAACTTTCTGGCGTCGTTCAATGCGTCGCGCGCTGGCGGCAATCGCCGGGCGCGCCGGCGGTTTGCGCTGAACAGTGTGACCCAACGGACGCCAGGGGGCCACGACTGTCATCATTAGTTGGGGACCGGGTGTGGATATCGCCCTGGGGCCGCAAGTGCACCGGCGGGGGAATGGGCGGTGGAACTCGCGCCGGGCGGGAAGTGTCCGATCCGGCCGCGCGCTCGAGCTAGGATCCCTGCGGGGGCGCCCCGGCGAGACCTGCTCGCGAGGGGAGGCGCCCCGGCGGGTCGCTCGGGGAAGGTAAAGCGGCGGCGGCAGGCGCCGGAGAGCCCGGGGTGCTGCCCGGCGTCGCCGGCAGGCCGGCAACCTCAGGAGCGAACGGCTTAACTATCCACCTCTACACGACGATTAGTCCTCACGACAGTGCGCCGGCTTGCCGCCCGGGAGACAACGCGCCAGTCGGCTTGGTGTCGAATATGCCACTCGGCCTAAAATTGGTCGCTGTCGGCGTGGCTTATCCACAGGCCAAACAATAAAGTGCTTGGCACGGCTGATCTTAGGTGTCGCCTGTGAAGCCAAATGAGCGATTCCGCGCGTGCGGGTGGAGTGTCGCCGCGCTGCTTGTCGCGGCCGGCGTCGGCGGCTGCGCGTATTCGGGCAATGGCCCCATCGACGTGCACTACCAGAAGTACAAGGCCGGCATGCCCGAGGGCGACAAGGTCTTCGTGTGCAGTTCCTACGGCTGCCGCAAGCAGACGCCCTTCAAGTTCACCGCCGCCGACATCGCCGCAGTGAAGAAGATCATGTCGGCCAAGCGCACCGCAACGCCCGCCGGCGAGCGCGAGGCGACCAAGGAGGCGCTCGCCTGGATGGGACACCGGGCCGACACCGCCGTCGGCACCGCCGGCGATCGGCCGGGCGACGACATGGCCGGCAGCGGCGATCCGGGACAGATGGATTGCGTCGACGTGGCGACCAACCTGTCGAGCTACATGCTCGTCATGGAGAACCACAAGCTCTTCCGCCATCACAGCGTCGGATCGATGCACGTGAAGGAGGACATCCGCCGCGGCTGGAGCGGGTGGACGCACTACGCCGGCGTGCTCGTCGAGACCAAGACGAAGCAGAAGTTCGCCGTCGACGGCTGGCTGCTGGCCAGCGGCAAGCCGCCGGAGATCGTCGAGGTCGAGAAGTGGTACATCGACGACAACGACATCCTGTTCGGCAGTAAGCGCACGGCTGCCGCGGCCAACGAGCCGCAACGCAAATAGCCCGCGCTCATGCTGGTGCGCATGGACCAGTGGCTTTCGACATCTTTTCCTTAACGTCTCCCGCCGCGTTTCCTTGTCGGGGGAAGCGGCTGCGCTGCTGGCGTGAGGGCGCGGGGCGCGCCGGTGCGCGCCGCCACTGATCCGCTCGCGCGTCGGTGGGTGGCACGCGCATCGACCGGCGGCATTAGAGTTGAGACGGCATCAGAGTGAGAGAGTCGGCGCGGCGCGTGGTGCCAGGCCGATATGCGGGGCTGCGCCACGCCGTGTGGCCGGCGGAGCGCCGCCCGGGGTGGTCCGCTGAGGATCTCCGCTGCGCGTCGAACGGAAGGGCGAGGGAGCCCGCGAAAAAGAAGAAGCCGCCCGGTTGACCCGGGCGGCTTCCGATCTTGAGAGTGAGTGTCGGTGGCTTAGAAGTTGATGAGCGCGCCGCCCTTCACGTACTGGAAGTCGGACGTGTCAACCCCAGAGCGAGCTTCGATGTTGCGGTAGCTGAGCCAGAGCGACATGGCAGCCGCGTCGATCTCCTGAACCGCACCGAGGCCCCAGAGATCGAAGTCGGTGTCGCGCTCAGTGTCGCCCGTCAGGTACTCACCATAGAGCACGGTGTGGCCAAGGGGCGTCCAACGCTCGCGCAGACCGGCCTTCGCGTACCAAGTCTCGCCTCCAATGTTGAGCAGGTCGTTGTCGAGGTCACTGTACGCACCGTAGGCGAAGACGCCCGTGGGAACGTGCTCAACATAGGCGCCGATCTGCCATTGCTTGTCCCCAGGCGCCATGTTGCTGACGCCGCACGGCTGAACTCCGATGCCAAGGCACGATACCACAGCCTCGTCCGTCGACTCCACGTATGCACCGGCGACGGCAAGCTTGAAGCCGTTGAACTCACCCGCATAGCGCGCGGCAACGTCCCAGATGTCGTCTTCACCCCACGATGCCGAAACCGAGAACCCGGCGAAGGTCGGCGAGTCGTAGCGCACCGCGTTCACGGGAAGGCCGTTACGATCGCTGTGGTAGAAGGTGCCGACAATCGCAGTGCCCGAAAGCGCACCGCCCGGCGTACGCAGGAAGAACCCACCGTAATCGAACGGAACGTAGTTGGCGGGAACCAGCGAACCCGAACCGTCAACCAGGATGGCGGTATTGTCAGACGCCATGGACTGCTTGCCGACGGACAGCTTGCCGAGGTGGTCGCTCTTGATGAACCAGAACGACTGCAGCGTGCTGATGCCGGAGTAGTTTGTTCCGGCCAGGCCGACGGAATCATAGATGCTCGGGCCGGTGGCGCGGTTCTGATTGGTCATGAGCAGTGTTTCGCTGCCGTAGACCTCGACGTGGACCACGTAACCAGCATACCAACCTGGCGAGATGGTCGCCTGGCCGGTGAACTTGAAGTGGCTGGAAAGCGTCGTGCCGATGCCGCCGACGTAGACGTTCG
>CAZOOS010000269.1:0-3111 GCA_964581475.1 uncultured Hyphomicrobium sp. | reverse complement strand
CGATCGGTGAGATCGCATACACCTGGGGGTTCTCCGACCTGTCGCACTTCACGCGCCGCTTCAAGGCCGCCTTCGGCTGCACGCCCGGCGAATACCGCAAACTGCACGCCGCCTGAGCCTCACCGGCAAGTCACCCGCTGTGCCGCTCACTGCCGAACGCCGCTCCCTACGAAACCGTATGCCTCGCATCAGGTGACCGCAAAGGTCACGGCGCAGTTTGCTGCGCGGGTGATCATGAAGCACCCGATCAAGAGATGGAGAGTCCGATGTCCAAGAAGCTGATGACCGCCGCCATTCTCGCCGCCGTCGCTTTCGGTGTTGCCGCCCCGGTTATGGCCAAGAGTGCCCCCAAGACGAAAGCCGCCTGCGAGAAGATCTCCACGATGAAGTGGGACGACGCCGGCGCCAAGTGCGTGAAGAAGTAACGCCGGTCTCAGTGCGGCAGGCCCGAGGGTCTGCCGCCCCTCTGCCTTTAACCGGATCGCGAGATCCAATTCTGTTCTCCGCGCGCTTAAGCACGCGGAATGCTCGGGAGTTTTCCATGAAGCGCTACATCTCGCTGTCGCTGATCGGCAGCGCAGTCGTACTTTGCCTGGCCGCCACCACCGGCCAGGCGGCCGTGCCTGGTGCACGGGCAGCGGTTGCTGCCGCCTCGCACGCTTCGATCGTCAGCAAGACCGGCTGGCATCATCGCCACCGGCATTGCTGGTGGCGCAATCATCACCGTCACTGCCGCTAACGATACGCAATCTCCTCCGACCGCCTCCTTGGTGCAATGCCTCGCGCATTGCACCCTTTTTTGTGGCCGCCTCAGGCGCGCGGAAACGAGACCTCGACGCGCAGCCCGGGCGCATTATCGTTGAGCTCCACGGCGGCACCGTGCAGTTCGGCAACGGCGGCGACTAGGCTCAGCCCCAAGCCGCTGCCCGGCGTCGAGCGTTCGCCCTCCGGGCGGTAGAGGCGGCGAAACACGTTTTCCCGCTCATCCACCGGGACGCCGGGCCCGTTGTCGGCGACGACGGCGACGTAGTGTTCGTCGCGATACGTCAGCCCCACGTCGATGCGCGTGCCCGCCGGCGAGTGACGGATGGCATTCTCAATGAGGTTGGCGAACAACTGCGTCAGCAACTCGCGATCTCCGGTCACCTGTGCACGTTCGGCGATGGCAACCGTGCTGACCAGCCGATCCCCCGCTTCTTCGGCCACCGGCTCGTAGATGTCGGCGATGTCGGCGAGCACGGTGCCCAGCTCCACGCTCGTGAAGCGTGCCCGCCGGGCACCGGCCTCGATCTGCGTGATGCGCAGCAGCGCTTCGAACGTCTCGACGATGCTGTCGAGTTCCGCGAGCGATTGCTCGACCTGCGTTCGGAACGCATCGGCATTGTCGGCGGTGCCGAGCGCCACCTCCAGCCGCCGGCGCAGCCGCCCGATCGGCTTCTTCAAGTCGTGGGCGATGTCGGAGGAGGCCTGGTTGACGTTCTCGATCAGCTTCTGCAGGTGCGCGAGTGTGGCATTGATCTGCGCGGCCACGTGATCGAGGTCGTCGTGCGAGGCGGTCACCGGCACGCGCTCGGAGATTTCCCCCGGCTCACTTTCAACAGTGTCGTTGCGAACACGTCGATCTTCTGCTGCGCCCGCCGCGCCAGGTACGTCGCCGAACCGGCGGCCAGCAGCAACGTGCCGACCAGCGCCCATTCGAGGCCATGCAATAGAATGCGGCGAACCTCGCGGATCTCCCTGTCGCTGCCGCCGACGAGGAGATGGCCTTTGGAGACGGGCGTCCATCTCGCGAAAAATCGGTCGTCGGGGTTGCCCTTACCGGCCACCAGCGGCAGCCATGCGCGGTCGAGCTCGCCCCACCCGTCGAAGAGGCGCACGTTCTGCACGTTGCCGGCGCGGAAGGATCCATGCTCACCCCGCAGCACAAAAATGCTGTCGAAGTCGCGCACCGACTCGGCTTCCTCGGCGACGACCGCGGCGAGATCGTCGAAGCCTTGCTGCCGGTCAATCGCCTTCAACGTGTCGCTTATCTCCTCGACATGCTGGCGGATGGCGGCATCGAGCTCGGACACAAGGGTGAAATAGAGGACGCTGACGAGGGCCGTGACCGTCAGCGCGAACAGAATGGCGAAGGCGCCGGCGAGGCGCACCGGCGTTCTCTTGAAGAGATCATTGCTGATCATTGCTGCTCATGCATCGTGTAGCCTGAGCCGCGCACGGTATGGATCAGCTCCTTGGCGTACGGGCGATCGATCTTGGTGCGCAGGGCGCGAGATGTGGGTCTCGACGACGCTGGTGCGCGGCTCGAAATGGAAGCTCCACGCGCGCTCGAGCAGCATCGTGCGGGTGAGAACGCGTCCCTTGTTGCGCATCAGGACCTCGAGCAGGCGGAACTCGCGCGGCTGCAAGTCGATGACATCGCCGCCGCGTGCGACGGGGCGGGCGATGAGGTCCATCTCCAGGTCGCCGACGCGCAGCACTGTTTCCGCATCCTTGAGATGCGGGCGCCGCGCCAACGCGTTGACGCGCGCCAACAACTCGGAAAAGGCAAACGGCTTCACGAGATAATCGTCGCCGCCGACGTTGAGGCCGTCGACGCGATCATCGACGCCACCCAGCGACGTGAGAAAGATCACCGGCACCTTCTGGCCGACGGCGCGCAGCGCGCGCACCAGCGAAAGGCCATCCAATCCCGGCAACATCCGATCGACGACAAGGATGTCGTACTTTTCACCCATCGCCTGCGAAAGACCATCGCGGCCGTCGTCCAAAGCTTCAACGACGTGGCCCTCCTCGGCGAAGCCGTGGGTGATATAGGCCGCGGTCTCGGCATCGTCTTCGACGACCAGGATGCGCATGATGTTTCATTCCACCGACTGGCGAAACGTTATGCCGCGCGCGTTGGCAAGAGATGTCCGCAACATTACGGAAGCGTAAGACCGGCTAAATCGCTGCCGCGCAAGGTCGGGCAAAACGCCGCGCCCGCTAGCCGCCGCGCCGCTCCTGCCGCCGGCAATCCCCGGGCGACATGCCGAAGGCCCTGCGGAAGCGGCGGGTGAAGTGCGAGTGGTCGGAAAAGCCCCAGCTGAAGGCGATCTCGCCGACCATGCG
>CAZOOS010000268.1:0-3116 GCA_964581475.1 uncultured Hyphomicrobium sp. | reverse complement strand
TACGCCGAGCCGAAGGCATTTCCGCTCTATCTGCAGCGCGTGGAGAAGGGCGATGCGCCGTGCACCACGGGCGCCTCGATCATGACCGGCCTGCTCGACGCCGTCGTCCACCGCATGGCCGACCTCATCGAGCGCATCCAAGACGAGGTCGAGCGCCTGGCGCAGACGGTGTTCGACCTGCGCGGCGGGCAGCAGACGCGCAACCGGCGTCTCGATGCGATCCTGCGGCGCATCGGCAAGGCCGGTGACATCACCGCGCGCGCCGAGGACAGCGCCAGCTCGCTCAATCGCCTGCTGCTGTTCTTCGTGCAGGCGACGCAGGATCGCGGCGATGACCCGCGCATCCGTCAGCGCATCAAGGGCGCGCAACGCGACATCAACTCGCTCATGGACCACACCAAGTTCCTGTCGCAGCGCATCGGCTTCATTCTCGACGCCACGCTCGGCATGATCTCCATCGAGCAGAACCAGATCATCAAGCTGTTCTCGGTGATGGCCGTGATCCTGCTGCCGCCGACGCTTGTCGCCTCGGTCTACGGCATGAACTTCACGCACATGCCGGAACTCGCATGGACCTACGGCTACCCGTGGGCACTGGGGCTGATGGTGCTCGCCGCCGTCGGTCCCATCGTCTATTTCCGCCGCAAGGGCTGGTTCTAGGTCGGCGCCAGACCTAGCCACAGCAAGGCGACGGCGCCGCACAGTCCGAGCGTTGCGACGATGCTCCAGCGCAGCGCGAAGATCAGCACCAGCGCCAGCGCCGACAGCACCAGCGCGACGGGGTCGAGCGAGGATGGGTCCGGTACGAACAGACGCATCGGTCCTACGTGCAGCTCGTCGACACGCGCGAAAAGAACGTGCAGCGCGAACCACAATGAAAGATTGGCGATGACGCCCACGACTGCGGCGGTGACGGTGCGCAGCGCCGAGGCGAGCCGCGGCGCGTGGGTCAGGCGCTCGATGTAAGGGGCGCCGACGAAGATCCACAGGAAGCAGGGCGCAAACGTCGCCCACAGCGTGACGAGCGCACCGAGGATGCCGATGCCGACACCGCCTTGCCGAAACGCTGCGATGTAGCCGACGAACTCGGTGACGAGGATGAGCGGGCCGTTGGTCGTCTCGGCCAGACCGAGACCGTCGAGCATCTCACCGGCGGTGAGCCATCCGTAGCCGTTGACTACCGCCTGGGCCATGTAGGCGAGCACGGCGTAGGCGCCGCCGAAGGTGACGACGGCGAGCTTGGAAAAAAAGACGGCGATCTGGGCGAGCACGTGGTCCGGACCGAAGATCGCGGCAATCGCCAGCAGCGGCACGATCCACACGGCGAGCCAGACCGCCAGCGTGCGCAAGACCGGCGCCAGCGGCACCGGCGAGACGGCTTCGATCGCCGCCGGGGCGCCGGGCTCGTTGGAACGCAGGAAGTATCCAGCCGCCGCGGCCGCGGCGATGACCAGCGGGAAGGGAAGGTTGAAGAAGAAGATGGCAACAAAGGCCGCCGCGGCAACGGTCCAATCGAGCCGGCCTTTGATGGCGCGACTGGCGACGCGCACCAGCGCCTGCAGCACGATAGCGAGCACCGCCGCCTTCACGCCGACGAACAGCGCCGCGACCGTCGGCGTCTGTCCGTAGGCGCCGTAGAGCATCGACAGCGCCAGCACCAGCAGCGCGCCCGGCAGCACGAACAACAGCCCGGCCGCCAGCCCGCCTTTGACACCGTGCAGGCGCCAGCCCGCATAGGTCGCAAGCTGCATCGCCTCGGGCCCCGGCAGCAGCATGCAGAAGCTGAGAGCGGAGAGAAAACGGCGCTCGTCCAGCCACCGCTGCTCATCGACAAGCACGCGATGCATCAGCGCGATTTGCGCCGCCGGTCCGCCGAAGGACAGCAGGCCGATCTTGCCGAACACGGAGAGGATCTGACGGAAGGAGGGCGGCGCGTGCGCGGCCGGCGCGTTGTTGCTCGAGGTTTCCATGCGGTGCCTCCAAAGGCGTTGGAGACGGCGCTTGGACACGAGGTCTGACGGGGCGGCCCGTCTTGCCCCGAAGCGATGCTACGCTCAAGTTGCAGGCGGCTCAATCGGCACCGAGACGCGCGCTCGATGCTGCGACCCGCAGTCGCGGCAGCGACCGCGCGCACAGCGGCTAACTCCTTTGCCCGCCGTCATTCCTTCGAATGTTGCGCATATGCCGCTCAAATTGAAGCATTGACCGCCACATTTACCGGTGGTCGGTAGCCCGCACCAGGACGGGGGACTCCCCAACATCTTCCAAGGCGGCCGAACGGGTTCTGGTGTTCCGCTCCGGGCTTTGACGCAGACGACGATCCTCTCCCACCCAATCGCGCGCCGCGCAACGAGCGCGCCTCCAGTCGCCCTAGGAGCGAACTGGTCCGGGGATCGAGCCGTATCCCGAGCACATGCCGCCGACAACGAGGAGTACGAAATGCGGACCTACATCTTTTCTGCTGTGGCCACGGCGGTGCTCGCCCTTCTGACGCTCGGCCCGGCAAATGCCGAAAACGCGCCGTGGACGTGCATGAGCCCGGCGTTTGCCTGCGGTGGCGCTCCCGTGGCCAAGAGCTATCGCACGCAGGCGTCCGCCGGCGAGCGCACATATCGCCGCCAGGCGAGCGGCAAGCGCAATCGGGTTGCCAAGCACGCCGACGACGTCAAGCGCGCCGCTCGCGCAGAAAGGTCCAACGACCAGCCGCAGGCGAAGGTCGAGTTGCCGGAGCGCAAGCAGGTTGAGGCCCCCGCCGCCAAGCCGGAAGCCCAGGCCAAGCCGCAGGCGCAGGCCGCTACCGAGCCGGCCAAGGTCGAGACCGAGAAGACCTATCGGACGACATCGACCCAGACGGGTCAGGCGTCCTACTACGGCTACGGCGCCGGCTCGCAGACCGCCTCGGGCGCGCGCTTCAACCCCAACGCCATGACCGCCGCGCATCGCACCCTGCCCTTCGGCACCAAAGTGCGCGTCACCAACAAGCGCAATGGCAAGACGGTCATCGTGACGATCAACGATCGCGGACCGTTCATTCGCGGACGCATCATCGACCTGTCGACGGCGGCGGCCGGCGTCATCGGCATGCGCTCCTCGGGCGTGGCCCCGGTGCTGGTCGA
>CAZOOS010000267.1:0-3149 GCA_964581475.1 uncultured Hyphomicrobium sp. | reverse complement strand
TTTGGAAATGAGTGCATGAAGGCAATCATATTAGCCGGAGGACTTGGCTCCCGCCTCAGCGAGGAGACCGAGACCAAGCCCAAGCCGATGGTCGAGATCGGCCAGAGACCTATTCTCTGGCACATCATGAAGATCTACTCGCACTACGGGATCAACGATTTCATCGTGTGCCTCGGCTACAAGGGCTACAAGATCAAGGAGTACTTCTTTCACTACAACCTGCACCTCTCCGATGTGACGATCGACGTGCGCAACGGCATGACGGTGCACGAAAGCTATGCCGACCCGTGGCGCGTCACGCTGGTCGAGACAGGCGAGTCGACGATGACGGGCGGGCGCTTGAAGCGCGCCCGCAAGTACGTCGGTGACGATGACGTCTTCTGCTTCACCTACGGCGACGGCGTCGCCGATATCGACATCGGCAAGCTCCTGGCGTTTCACCGCCAGCACGGCAAACTGGCGACAGTCACGGCCGTGCGCCCGCAGGCGCGCTTTGGCGCCTTGTCGATCGAGGACGGCCTCGTCCGCGACTTCAAGGAAAAGCCGATCAGCGAAGGCGGCCTGATCAACGGCGGCTTCTTCGTGCTCTCGCCCAAGGTCATCGACTTTATCGACGACGACGAGACGCTCTGGGAGCGGGAACCCATGGAGCGATTGGCGCAGGCCGGCCAGCTCGCCGCGTTTCAGCACGACGGTTTCTGGCAGCCGATGGATACGCTGCGCGACCGGCATCTGCTGGAGGAGCTGTGGAGCAGCGGCCGGGCGCCCTGGCACGTGTGGAACAAATGACCGTGCAGGGCGGCTTCTGGGCAGGGAAAAAGGTCTTTGTCACGGGCCATACCGGCTTCAAGGGAGCGTGGCTGTGTCTATGGCTGCATAGGCTGGGTGCGCAGGTCTGCGGCTATGCGCTGGCGCCGGTGACGTCTCCTAACCTGTTCACGGAGGCGCGCGTTGCCGAGCTTCTCGCCGTCGACATGACGGCGGACGTTCGTGACGCGGCCGCGATCGCCGATGCCCTGCGGCAGGAAAACCCCGATGTTATTTTCCATCTCGCCGCGCAGTCACTGGTGCGGGAATCCTACGAGCAGCCGATCGAGACCTTCGACACCAACGTGATGGGTACGGCCAACGTGCTGCAAGCGGCGCGCGACGCTCCCGGCGTGCGCGCCGTAGTCATCGTCACCAGCGACAAGTGCTACGACAATCGCGATGTGATCTGGGCCTATCGCGAGACAGACGCCATGGGCGGGCGCGATCCCTACTCGGCGAGCAAGGGTTGCGCGGAACTGGTGACGGCCGCCATGGCGCGCTCGTTCTTCGATCCGAGCCGTTCGCGCTGCTCCGTTGCCTCGGCCCGCGCCGGCAACGTCATCGGCGGCGGTGACTGGGCCAAGGACCGGCTGATGCCCGACCTCATGCGCGGGTTGCTGGCGGGAGAGCCGATCGTCATCCGCAATCCGCGCGCCGTCCGCCCCTGGCAGCACGTTCTCGAGCCGCTGTCCGGCTATCTCACCCTTGCCGAGCATTTATGGACTGCGGGGCCGCTGGCCTGGGAGGGGTGGAACTTCGGCCCCGACCTGCGCGGCGAGCGCACCGTGCAGGAGGTGGCGGCTTCCGCTTGCTCGGCCTGGGGGCGCGACGATCTTCTGAGCATCGTCGAGGACGATGCGCAGCCGCACGAGGCCGGTCTGCTGAAACTCGATTCGACCAAGGCGCGCACCTGCCTCGGCTGGCGCCCGACATGGTCGTTCGAAGCTGGCGTCGCGCGCACCGTGGAGTGGTATCGATCGTTCGGGGCGCGCGCCGACATGCGGCAGGTGACGCTGGGTCAGATCGCGGCCTACGAGCGAGAAGCAATATCGGCGCCGACGGCGTAGCGAGAGGATTGGCACGATGGCAGACCAGCTTGCACAGCGATCGGTGCTGACCGACGATCCCGACATCTTGCGGCGGCAAATCCTCGATCTGGTCGGCCGCTATGCCGAGCTTGCGCATGCGCCCAAGGCGTTCGTGCCCGGCCAGTCGCCGGTGCCGGTATCCGGAAAGGTGTTCGGACCCGACGACGTGCGCAGCCTGGTCGACGCCTCGCTCGACTTCTGGCTGACGACCGGCCGCTTCAATGACGCCTTCGAGGAAGGACTGGCCAAGTTTGTGCAGCGCCGCTTCGCCCTGACCTGCAACTCCGGCTCGTCGGCCAATCTGCTGGCGGTCAGCGCGCTCACCTCGCCCATGCTCGGCGACCGGCAACTGCAGCCGGGCGACGAGGTGATCACCTGTGCCACCGGCTTTCCGACGACGGTCAACCCGATCATCCAGAACCGGCTCGTGCCGGTATTCCTCGATGTGCACATTCCGACCTACAACATCCGCTCCGACCTGATCGAGGCGGCGATCACCGGGCGCACGCGCGCCATCGTCGTCGCGCACACGCTCGGCAATCCGTTCGACCTCGGCACCGTCGTGGCGCTGGCCAAGAAGTACAATCTGTTCTTGATCGAGGATTGCTGCGACGCCTTGGGCGCCACCTACAACGGCCAGCTCGTCGGCACGTTCGGCGACATCGGCACCGTCAGCTTCTATCCCGCGCATCACATCACGATGGGCGAGGGCGGCGCCGTGTTCACGCACGACGGCATCACCAAGCGCATCTTAGAATCCATCCGCGACTGGGGCCGCGATTGCTATTGCGCGCCGGGCAAGGACAACACCTGCAAGCGCCGCTTCGACTGGAAGCTGGGCGACCTGCCGAAGGGTTACGACCACAAGTACACGTACTCCAACCTCGGCTACAATCTGAAGATCACCGATATGCAGGCGGCGGTGGGGTTGTCGCAGCTCGCGCGGCTCGAAGAGTTCATCGCCGCCCGCCGGCGTAACTTCCTCACGCTGCGCCAAGGCCTGGCGCATCTGCAGGACGTTCTGATCCTTCCCGAGGCGACGCCGAAATCAGATCCGTCCTGGTTTGGCTTTCCCATTACGGTGCGGGCGGAAGCCCCCTTCGGGCGCGACGACCTCACGGGCGCGCTGGAGGCGAACAAGATAGCGACGCGCCTGCTGTTCGGCGGCAATCTGATACGCCAGCCCTACTTCAAGGACCGCGAGTATCGCGTCGTCGGCGATCTGACCGCCAGCGACCAGGTGATGAACGC
>CAZOOS010000266.1:0-3162 GCA_964581475.1 uncultured Hyphomicrobium sp. | reverse complement strand
CACCGACCCGTTCAAGAGCCCGATCTACTACGGTGCGCGCGTGCAGCGCTGGTTCTCCGGGGGCAGGACCGGCGGCATGGTCGACTTCATCCATTCGAAAGCGTTTGCGCCGCAAGGGGAAGAAACGGGCTTCTCCGGCACAATAGACGGGCAGCCGCTGCCACCGCGCGCGCGCATCGCCGAAATCGCGCATAAGCTGGAGTTCTCGCACGGCCACAACATGCTGCTGTTCAACGGGCTGGTGCGCCTTCCCGGTATCGGCGCGCGCGTCAGTCCGTATGCGGGCGCCGGCGTCGGTGCATCGCTCCCGCACACCGAGTTCCAACTCACCAACGGCAGCCGGCCGCGAACCTACGAATACAACTACGCCGGCCCTGCCACGCAGGCGTTGCTGGGCGTGGAAATCCGCCTAGCGCGCGTGTCCTTCTTCGTCGAATACAAGTTCACCTATGCGCACTATGCGGCGCCGCTTTCCGAACTGGAGGGAAGTTGGCTGCCCCTCGACATTTGGCGGCAGGTGAAGCGTTGGTTTGCCGGTGAGCCGCCTCCCGGCGGGCACATTTCAACGGAGCTCGCCGCGCATCAGATCGTCAGCGGCCTCGCCGTGCGCATCGCGTCGCCAGGAAATTGAGACGCGCCTGCGTCAGCAACGGCGCTCTCAACCTCGGCACATGGTCGTGCATGCGGGAGCCGGCGCAACGTATACCGGACTGGTATCAGGCGCCTGAATGTCACTGATCGTCTCGGTGATGATGCCGCTCTTGTCCTCCCACAGGTCTCTGCCGGTCCGCCAATAGCCGGCACCTTTTTCAATGATGACCTCGAGACCTGACAGCCAGCCGCGCGAAACGCCCGCCGACGCATAATATTGCTCTAGGTAGCGGGTCAGGGAGCTACGGCCCGGCATCCGGGTGACAACGCCGTCGACGCCGCCCACAAGCTGATGGCGCCATGAGCGATGGAAGAACCACACGCTGCTCAAGGCCGCCGTGCGTCTGTCGCTGGCGAGGAATATGGGGATGCACGCCGAGGCGCACATGGCGCCGCGCTCGACCACCGTCGTCAGCTTATGGGTGGTCTTGATATGGCGCAGGACGCCGATCACGGCTGCCATGTGGTCGGTGCGCCCACCGCAGGACTGCAGCGAGAGCTCGACCGATTTGGTGCGCAGCTTCTGCGCATCGAACTCGGCCGCGATCGCCGGCGCCATCCCTTCGGTGACGGTACCAAACCATTTGAGAAGCAGCTTGTTGCCGTCGACGATGGTCGCGGGGCGCAGCTTGCCTTCGGCACACGGATCGGCAGCCATGGCTTGCTGCCATGGGTAAACAAGCAGTGCGACGATGAACAGATGAACGAGAGATTTCCCCATCCCCATCGCATCGGCGACCACGATGGCGAATTCACGATAGGACGCAACAATGCGCAGTCTTGGTGAATTTCCGCGGCTTCAGAAGCGGCGCAACAGGCGCTCGTAGTAGTCGAGCTCCATGGTCGGGCGCGACGGCTGCGCCAGGCGCTTGCGCAATACCTCGAGGATCTCCCGGGCGCGCTGCATATCGATTTCGTCGGGCACTTTCACCGAGTTGCCGGCATCGGGCCCCTGGAAGCGCTGCGGACGTCCGAGCGGATCGCGCTGCTCGCCGTTCTCGCCGACACGCGAGGCGCCGCCCTGCTGCATGCCCTCGGACATCTTCTGCGCGCCCTGGCGCATCTGGTCGAGCGCCTCCGACTGATCGCCGAGGGCCGTCTCTGTATCGCCCTGTTCCAACGCCTTCTGCGCGTTGTCCATGGCGTCGCGCGCCTTGTTGAGCTCGTCCGACTTGGCGCCCAATTCGTCGATCTCGCGGCGTAGCTTCTCGAGCTCTTCCTTCAGAGCCTGCTGCTGCTCACTGAGGGGACGCTTGCCCTGCTGCCCCTCACCACCTTCACCGGCCTCACCCTGCTGGCCCTTTTGCCCCTGGCCCGCCTGACCCTCCTGGCCCTGCATGCCTTGGCCCTGCTTGCCGCGCGCCTGCTTCTGTCCGCCTTCACCCGGCATGGTCCCGCCCGGCTGCGCCTGCTTGCGGTTCTCGCGATAGGTCTCGTCCATCAGCCGCTGCTGCTGGCCGACGAGGCCGCCGAGCTCGTCGAGCTTCTTCTGCATCTTCTGCCCGCGCTCGGCCTCCTGCTTGGAAACCTGGCCGGACTGCAGCTTCTCCAGCAGATCGCGCAACTGGCTCAGCATCTGCTGCGCCTGATCGCGCGAGCCGGCCTTCATCATGTCGTCCAGATTCTTCATCATCCGGTCGAGGTCTTTCTGGCTGAGCTGCTGGTTCTGCTGATCGAGCCCCTCCGGCGGCGCCTCGTTCTGCGCGTTCTTGGTCAACTGCTCGACGTATTTCGACAGCGCCTCGCGCAGCTCCTGCATGAGGCTGTCGATCTCGCTGTCGGGCGCGCCCTTCTCCAGCGCATCGGCCAGCTTGTCTTGCGCCTCCTTCAGCGCCTTTTCCGCGTCCGAGAGATCGCCATCCTCGATGCGCAGCGCCAGCTCCCACAAACCATCAGTGACGGTTTTCAAGCCCTGGCGCGTCGTATCGCGGTCAAGACCGCGCAGCGCCGTACGGAAGCCGAGATAGATCGACGTGCTGTCGATGAAGCCTTCCGGCTCGATCGTCAGCGCCTCCAGCGCCCGCTTGACGAGCGGCGCGTAGCGGGGATCGTCGAGCAATTTGGCGCGCTGCTCGACAACGGCGCGAGCGAGCGCCTTCTCGAACTGACGCTGCGGCAGCACCATCTTCATCGGCTTGGAACGGCCGACGTTTCCGGCGACATCCTTGGCTTCCAGCGTCAGGATCACGTCGCGACCGGCGTAGGGATGCGGGCCGAAGTCGATGTAGGTCTGCGCCTCCTTCTGCGAAGGACGCGGCAGGCGCAGCGTGATCTCGGGCGGCGGCTCCAACGGCGGGCGCGGACCTTTCAGCACCTCGGGCTGCGCCCAGGCCTTTTTCGGATCGACCGGCTTCTCGCCGCTACGGTCGCGTTTGACGTCGGCACCGGCGGAGACGACGCCGTAATCGTCCTCCACCGAGTACGTGAGCTTCATCGAGCCGCGCCGCGTGCGCTCCGCCGGCTTGGTCATGGCGATAACCGGCGCCTTGTCGGGTTTCACGTAGAACGACC
>CAZOOS010000265.1:0-3218 GCA_964581475.1 uncultured Hyphomicrobium sp. | reverse complement strand
TTGGGGATTTTCCAGTGGCACCTCGCTATCCGCAAATGCGCTTCGCCGCCTGCGCACTGCTTCTCGCCGCGCAACTCTTCATGCCCGCTGCCGCCAGGGCCGACGACCCGATCGTCGGGACGTGGAGCGGCAAGCTCAAGCAGGACGACGGCGAGCCGTTCGTCACCGAGCTGACCTTCGTGTCGCCGCGCGGCGGCATCAGCCGCTATCCGGCGAACCCGTGCGGCGGCATGCTCACCGGCGGCCCCAAGGGCGATGGCTACGAGTACACGGAGACGATCACCTGGGGCACCCAGGACGAGCTGGAGAACTATTGCATCGGCGGCACCGCCAACATCAGCGTCGAAGGCGACACGATGAAGTTCGACTGGTCGGCCATGTCCAATGGGAGTATCACGCGCACGGTCGGCGAGCTGAAGCGCCAAGGCGCCCGCAAGCGGTAACGCGTCAGCGCCCCGACACTCTGCAGCAATAGCCTCGCTTCACGCGGCGGCGGCGTGGCGGCAGGCGCTGCCGATGCAGGCTATGTGCCTGTCATCGGTGCCGCAGCATCCGCCGACGATCGTGATCCCCGGATAGCGCCGCAGCAGCGCGCCGTATTGCCGGCCAAGCTCGGCGGGATCCCCGGCGTCGAGATCGGGCGCCTCGTTCAGCTCCGCATGACTGCGCTCCGACGCATTGGCGCGCACCCCGCGCAGCCGCTTGAGCCAGGCGCCGCCGCCAGCCAGCGTGGCTTCGAAATGCGCCGGGTGCGCGCAGTTGATCATGTAGTAGGCGGGCCAGGCGTCGCTGGCCGCGTCGACCGCCGCGATGGCGCCGCCGAGCGCCTCGCCGGTGGGCAGCTTGCCGTCGGTTTCCAAGGTGAAGGAGATCGCCACCGGCATGCCGGCCGCCTTCGCGGCGCGGGCGATGCCGATCGCCTCGGCGACGTTGGTCAGCGTGAAGGCGGTCACCATGTCGGCGTCGGTATCGGCGAACACGCCGACCTGCTCGGCGTGGTAGTCCTGCGCCTGCCGCGCACTCATCAGCTCGCCGGGCACATAGCCGTCGCCGCGCGGGCCGATGGCGCCGCTGACCACCATGGGCATTCCCGCCGTCTCGTATTCATCGCGCAGTTCGCCCATCAGCGAGATCGCATCGCGGTTGACCGCCGCCAGCGCTTCCTTCGAGTAGCCGAGCTTGGCGGCCCAATCGGCGCTGGCCCGCCATGTGGGTGAATCCAAAACGAAGCCGTAGCCGTTGGCCAGCGCCGCGGCGATGTAAGGCCGGTGGTAGTCGCGCAGCATCTCGCGACCGTCGAGCGTGCGCAGGAGATCGAACGCCGCGAAGTGTGGCAGCTCGATACCCTTGTGAAAGATCAGCGTCGTTTCCAGACCGCCATCGGTGAGGAACAGCCCGCCCTCGAGCTGCGGCAGTCGCTGCCGGTACTTAGCCATGTCGGTTTCTCCAGTCGCGTCGGCTCCGATGCGCGAGAAGCTATGCGGGCATGTCCGGCGCCGATAGAAGACCCATGGTGCAGTGGGCGGCAGGTTTGGTTTGCGGAGCGTTGCCAGGCACTTGGCGCTACGTGCGGGCGGCGGGTAACATGCGCCGTGCAGGCCCGCAGGGCGGAACTTGACCTGAGGTACAGTTGGCGATGGACACCGAGGTACCCAAGCGGCGCGGCGACGCCAAGGAGCGCATCTTGCAGCTCGCCGAGGCGGCCGTGCTCGAGAAGGGCTTTGGTGGCACCTCGATCGACGAGCTCATTGCCGCCGCCGGCATCACCAAGAGCGGCTTCTTCTACCACTTCAAGGACAAGACCGAGCTCGCCCGCGTACTGCTCGCTCGCTACATCGCGCGCGAGGACGAGCTGTTCGACGATCTGTTTGCGCGCGCCGACGAGCTCAACGACGATCCCCTGCACGGCTTCCTCGTCGGCCTCAAGCTGCTGGCCGAGCTTGTCAGCGAGCTGCCGACCGGGCATCCGGGATGCCTCATTGCCGCCTACTGCTATCAGGACCGCCTGTTCGATCAGCAGGTGCGCGACCTCAACGCGCAGGCCGTGCTCGCCTGGCGCAAGCGCTTCCGCGCGCGGCTCGACATGATCGCGGCGCGCTATCCGCCACGCATCGGCGTCGATCTCGACGATCTCGCCGACATGCTCTCGGCCGTCGCCGACGGCGGTATAATTCTGTCGAGGGTTCTAAACGACAAGGACGCGATGCCGCGGCAGATTTTACTCTACCGCGACTTCGTACGCGCCGTGTTCATGGGGACGTGAGCGCGTGGGCGCTTACTTGATGTCGTGTCTCCGGTGCTTCCAGTGCTTGCGATGTTTCCAGTGGCGCACCTCGCCGCCGGCATCGGCGGTCCTGTAGCCGTGGTAGCCGGCCTTCTTCCACCTGCAGGCGTCCGCCGGGGTGCTGAGCGCGGCGGTCATGACGAGCGCGGCCACGGCGGCAGCGGTAATCGAAGCGAGCTTCATTGTCGTTCTCCTCAACGGTTGCCTCGTACCCGTTGCGGCAACAACTTATCGGCGGATTGGTTCCCGCCAAGCTGTGACGGGGCCGCTCCAGGCCCGGAAACTACGGCATTCTGCCGCCATTTAGCGGTCGTTTACGCTGCCTTGTAGGCCGCTTCGCCGCGCGCCATGGCGAACTCCTCCTCCGGCGAGAGGATGAGCTTGTGGCGGCCGATG
Organism: uncultured Hyphomicrobium sp.; assembly: GCA_964581475.1. Classification (GTDB taxonomy): domain Bacteria; phylum Pseudomonadota; class Alphaproteobacteria; order Rhizobiales; family Hyphomicrobiaceae; genus Hyphomicrobium_A. The sequence goes on along the minus strand of CAZOOS010000265.1, from coordinate 538 downwards.
AGGGCGAAATAGACGATGCCGATGGCGAACCACGCCGCCACCCATAAGACGCCCACGACATACACCGGATCCTGCAACTGCATGTAGATCGTGATCAGCGCGATGATCACCGTCAGCGCCGCGCCGACGTTGCCGAGCGGGCTCTTGTACGGCCGGTCGATGTGCGGAAATTTGCGCTTCAACTGGATGTAGGTGAGGCCCTGCATCACGTAGGAAAACATGGCGCCGAACACCGCCATGTTGAGCAGCGTGCCGCCGATCACCTTGGCGCCTTGGTCGGCGCCTTGGACGAACCATACCGTCAGCATCACCGCGAGGCCGAGCAGCGCGCCGACCACCATGGCGATGTGCGGGGTCTTGCGCGTGCCGTGCGTGACGGACAGCGCCCGCGGGAAATAGCCGGCGCGCGACAGCGAGTAGATCTGCCGCCCGTAGGCGAAGATGATGGCGTGGAAGCTGGCGACAAGCCCTGTCACGGCGACAAGCGCCAGCGCGCTGGCGAAGCCTTCACCATAGATGGCGCGGAAGCCGTCGAGCA
>CAZOOS010000264.1:0-3228 GCA_964581475.1 uncultured Hyphomicrobium sp. | reverse complement strand
AGGAGAAGGTCGGCCAGCGCACGCTGCTCGACGTGCTCAACGCCGAGCTCGAGTACCTCAATTCGCAGGTCAACCTGGAGACCACGCGGCGCAACCTCGTCGTTGCCGCCTATGCGGTCATCTCCTCGATGGGCCGCTTGGATGCGGCTTGGATCGGCGCCGCCGCCTACGTCTACGATCCCAATGTTCACTATAAAGAGGTGCGCCGTAAGTGGATTGGCCTATCGATCACCTATGGCGACGGCCGCACCGAGACGTTCGAAGCGGCGCCGCCGGTGGAGCAGGGTTGGGACCCGGTTAAGTAGCCCTGTCGAAATAACACCCGTGAAAATATGCGCGACGCCCGGTCGCGCCACAGAGCTGCCAAGGATGGCAGCTAGCCATATCCCGTTGACGTACACGGAATTGCCGGTCGGGGAGGGCGCACGGCGCCCGAGGGTGTGTGGTGAACTCCGGCCCGCGCTAAGGTTGCCTAGCCTTATTGATGGGCGGGCAATGCCGTTGTACGACCGGGGAAGCGCTGGACCGCGAGCGGGCGGGGGCCAAGCGCGTGTAGAGGGATGGCGCCTCATGAGTAAGCCGCAGTACGCGTCCGAACCGAGCATGGAGGAAATTCTTTCTTCCATTCGCAAGATGATCTCGGACGACAGGCCAGGCCCCAGCCCGATGCCCGACCAACTGGGACGCATGGCGTTCGGCGAGCAGTCCCGCCATGGTTCGCCCGCACAGGAGCATCCGGCCGCGAGTGGCGGCCAGACCGGCGGCGGATCCAACTTCAACAGCCTCGCCGATGCGCTCAAGGTGGCGACCGCGCTGTCGGATCAGCGCCGCTCCTTGCAGACCGAGATCGCTAGCGTGCTCGAGAAAGGCCCGCGTCAGGCCGATGCAGCGAATGCGGCATCGGGCCTAAGTCCGCTGGCCGACACCGGCCGCGCGCCGGCCGCCGATCCGAGAGGCCATCGTTTGCCAAGCTTCCCCGAGTGGCGCGCCGAGCAGGTGTCCGCGCAGCCCGACGGCAAGCGCGAATTGATGTCCTTCGACTTCGGCACTGTTGTGCCGCAACGCGAGGAGCAGTCCGCCAAGACGCAGGGCGCGGCCGAGGCCAAGCCGGTCGCACGGCCGGTCAGCGAGGGCACGCCCAAGGCTGACGCCGCGGGCAGTGAAAGCAAAACGCAGCCGGAAGAGCCGCGCGTCCTGCCGATGCGTACGGCTTCCGGATTGAGCGGCGCCGCCGCCGCCAATGTGGCGCCGTTCCCGCGTCCGATGCGCGACGCAAAGCCAACTGCAGATGTGCAGCCGGCGCCGGCCGCTGAAACGTCGCCCGACAAGCCGAGCAAGAATGAAGTGCCCGCTACCTTCGCCGATACGGCGGCGACCGCGGCAACGGACGCGCCTGTCGCCGCGGCGGATACTACATCCGCGCCGGCGGAAACGCTGCTCGACGCCGTCGTCGACCTCGTGCAGCAACAGCCAAGCGCGCTATCGGTGTTCACATCCGGTGCCTCGTTCATCGGCGGTGTCGGCGCCAAGAAAGCAGTTGCCGACGCGATGGCCTCCGTCAGCGCCAACAAGGCCGATGCATCGGGCGCGCCCGGCGCACCGCCGAAGATGGATCGCGCCGCGGCGGAGTTGCTGCGCCCGATGCTGCGTCAATGGCTTGCCGACAACATGCCGCGCATCGTCGAGGACGCATTGCGCAGCGAGTTGACCGAGACGACGCAGGGCGCCGGCAAGGGGCCCGCCAAATCCTGATGGGCAGCGCCGATCTGCGGGCGGCCGCGCCATTCGGTGCCGCCGCCTGTTCCCGTTGACAGTGCGGGAACGGAGAGCGTAGGACCCCTGGTCTCGCTCGCCCCCAGAGATCTCCATCCCCATGCTCGATAAGACCTACCAGCCCGCTGAAATCGAGCCGCGCATCCGTGCGGAATGGGAGCGCGCCGACGCCTTCAAGGCGGGCCGGCCGGACCGTGCCAACGCCCAGCCTTATTGCATCGTCATCCCGCCGCCGAACGTGACGGGCTCGCTGCACATGGGGCACGCGCTGAACAACACGCTGCAGGACGTGCTCTGCCGCTTCGAGCGTCTGCGCGGCAAGGACGTGCTCTGGCAGCCGGGTACCGATCATGCCGGCATCGCCACGCAGATGGTCGTCGAGCGGCAGATGATGGAGCGGCAGGAGCCGGACCGGCGCAGCATCGGGCGCGACAAGTTCGTCGAGAAGGTATGGGCCTGGAAGGAAGAGAGCGGATCGACCATCACCAACCAGCTGAAGCGGCTCGGTGCCTCGTGCGACTGGAGCCGCGAGCGCTTCACCATGGACGAGGGGCTGTCGAAGGCCGTCCTCAAGGTGTTCGTCGCGCTCTACGAGGCGGGGCTCATCTACAAGGACAAGCGCCTCGTCAACTGGGACCCGAAGTTCCAGACGGCGATCTCCGACCTCGAGGTGGTGCAGGTCGAGACGCGCGGCACTTTCGAGTGGGTCCTGCCGGAGGCAGGCAAGCAAAACGCCGGCGATTCGGAGAAGCCGTTCGACTTGGAGGCGCTCGGCAAGGCGCTGAAGCACAATCCGTCCGGGCACATGTATTACTTCCGCTATCCGCTCAGCAGGAAGGTACCGGGCTACGACAAGGATTACATCGTCGTCGCCACCACGCGCCCCGAGACCATGCTGGGCGACACGGGCGTTGCCGTGCATCCCGACGATGCGCGCTACGCGGCGCTGTTGAAGGCGGGCGCCAAGGTGCGGCTGCCTATTGTCGGGCGTGAAATCCCGATTTTCGCCGACGAGTACTCCGACCAGGAGAAGGGCACCGGCGCGGTGAAGATCACGCCGGCGCACGACTTCAACGATTTCGAGGTCGGCAAGCGGCACGGGCTCGAGCAGATCAACGTGCTCGATGACCGCGGCCGCATCAACGACGTGCCGCCGCCGGAATACCGCGGGCTCGACCGCTTCGAGGCGCGCCGTCGCGTCGTTGCCGACATCCATGCGCTGGGCCTGTTGGAAAAGATCGAGCCGACGACGCACACGGTGCCGCACGGCGACCGCTCCAACGCCGTCATCGAGCCGTGGCTGACGGACCAGTGGTACGTCAACGCCGCCGAGCTGGCGAAGCCCGCCATCGCCGCCGTCGAGCGCGGCAAAGCCACGTTCGTGCCGAAGAACTGGGAGAAGACCTACTTCGAGTGGATGCGCAACATCCAGCCGTGGTGCATCTCGCGCCAGCT
>CAZOOS010000263.1:0-3235 GCA_964581475.1 uncultured Hyphomicrobium sp. | reverse complement strand
TGGCTCATGGCCGCCGCCAAGCACCGCGCCATCGACCGCTTCCGCCGCGCCAAGCTGATCGACCGCAAGCACGCCGAGCTTGGACACGAGCTGGCCGCGGTAGGCGAGGCGCAGATGCCTGACCTCGACGCGGCGCTCGACGACGACATCGGCGATGATCTGTTGCGGCTGGTGTTCACCGCCTGTCATCCGGTGCTGAGCCGGGAAGCGCAGGTGGCGCTGACACTGCGGCTGATCGCCGGGCTCAAGACCGACGAGATCGCGCGCGCCTTCCTGGTGCCGGAGCCGACCATTGCCCAGCGCATCGTGCGCGCTAAGCGCACGCTGGCGGAGAAGCGCATTGCGTTCGAAGTGCCGCGCGGGCCGGAGCTAGCCGAGCGGCTCGCCTCGGTGCTGTCGGTCATCTACCTCATTTTCAACGAAGGATATTCGGCCACGACGGGCGATGACTGGACGCGCCCGCAGTTGTGCGAGGAAGCGCTGCGCCTGGGGCGCATCCTTGCCGAGCTGGCGCCTGGCGGGGCAGAGGTGCACGGCCTCGTGGCGCTGATGGAGTTGCAGGCGTCGCGCCTGGCCGCGCGGCGTGGTCCCGACGGGGAGCCGGTGCTGCTGCTCGATCAGAACCGTGCCCGCTGGGACCACCTGCTGATCCGCCGCGGGCTGGCTTCGCTGGCGCGCGCACAGGCGCTGAACCCGTCGCCCGGTCCGCATGTCCTGCAAGCCGCGATTGCCGCCTGCCATGCCCGTGCACACACCGCCGAGACAACCGATTGGGCCCGCATCGTCGGTCTCTACGGGGAGCTGGCGCAGGTCATGCCCTCGCCGATCGTCGAGCTCAACCGTGCCGTGGCGCTCGCCATGCTGTTCGGCCCCGAGGCCGGGCTGCGCATCGTCGACGCGCTGACGGCCGAGCCGCTGCTCAAGGACTATCACCTGTTGCCGAGCGTGCGCGGCGATCTGCTGGCCAAGCTCGGGCGCGCTGACGAGGCGCGCACCGAATTCAAACGCGCCGCGGCGATGACGCACAACGAGCGCGAGCGGGCGCTGCTGCTGAAACGCGCCACCGACCTCGCGGGCTGAGCTTCACGGACGCTTTCATTAACCCTACCGCGTTTGCCGAGGCGGCGCTGGCACGCGACTTGTTTGGAGTTTCGTAAGCCCTGACCGGCAGGTTCCGAAACTCGAGGCCCGGCTGTTCGCCGCCCCGCCTCTACCTGGGAGTAGTCCAGTTGGCCAACGTCGCCGCATCGTACCTGGAGATCATCGCCGAGGAGCGCGGCGAAACGCTCGCCGCACGCCGGCGCCGCCACTTCCGCGAGCCCCTGAAGGAGAAGCTGCTGCGCTGGCTGATGGGCACCGCCTACGCCTGTCACCCCAAGCGCATCGCCGACGCGCCGTTCCTGTTGTGGGACATGGCGGCGGACATTTCCCGCGGTGGGACAAAAGTGCCGAACAGCGCCACGACGCGTCCGCGCCCCGACACCTTCGCCGGCGTCTGCCGCGACATCACCCCCGAGCGCATCATCGCCGCGGCGCGCGGCGGCTTTTTTCCCTGGTGCCACGTCGGCCCGCTCAAGTGGTGGACGCGGCGCGAGCGCATGGTGCTGTTCCTCAGCGAGCACCACATCTCCAAGCGCATGCGCCGCCTGATGCGCAAGACCGACTACACCGTCACCTTCGACAAGGCCTTCGATGACGTGATCAAGGCCTGCGCCGAGCCGCGCAAGGGGCGCCCGCTGGGGCTCACCTGGATCACGCCGAAAATCATGCACCTCTATGCCGCCCTGCACGATCTGGGCTTTGCTCATTCATTCGAGGTGTGGAGCGCCGACGGACGCCTGGTCGGCGGCGGCTACGGCATCGCCATCGGCCGTGTGTTCTACACGGAATCGCAGTTCAGCCGCGAAAGCAACACCTCGAAGATGGGCTTTGCCGCGTTGAACCATCATCTCGCCAAATGGGGCTTCGTCCTCAACGACGGCAAGAATTTCACGCCGACGCTGGTGGAGATGGGTTTCCGCCCCATCCCGCGCGCGGAGTTCGAGACCGTGCTGCAGGAGCACGGGACGTCCGACGGGCACGGCCGGGCGTGGAAGGCCGAAGCCGACCTCGCCACCATCGCGGCCTGAACGGGCCTGCATGGCTCGCTCTCAATACTTCACGATGCCGACGGCGTGCAGCAGGTACGCCGAATAGAAGCCGACGTACCACATCAGATAGTAGCCGATGTTGCCGGAGACGTATGACACCGGCAGGTAGAGCGCCGTCGCTTTCCACACCGGTATCGCCCAGAAGCGCCGGTGAATGCCGATGAAGTAGGCGAGCTTGGCAACGATCAGCGCCAACGAGCCCATGGCGGACGGGGTGAGCAAGTCGGCGGGAGCCATAGTTGCGCCGAACGACGACATCGAGATGCCGCCGAGCCAGCTGCGTACGACGTATTCGTAGATGCCGTAGATGGGCGCCACGAAGCCGAGCGCCAGGGCGTACAGCTTGAAGTATGCGTGGAACGGCCGCTTCACCGAGGCGAAATAGCGGAAGACGGCGAAGGCCAGCAGGAACGTGATCGCCATGCCGACGTAAACGCCCACCTGCGACAGCACCTTCATCAGCGTCAGCATGCTTTCGCTGACGTTGGTCCCGGGCGGGGCTGCGGTGCGCACCACGATGGGGACGATGAACAAGAGGTAGATGGCGATGCCGGCCAGCGCGAACGAGACGTACCCGCGGTAGCTCGGGTCCTCGGCGAAGGCGACGGTCTGGCGGATCGGCGCCCGCATGATCTTCAAATAGACGGCGGGAAAACTGCGTCGCACCGGCGCAGCGGCCTGGCCGAGAAACCTGAGCGAGCTTTGCCGCAAATCAGCGCCGCACGACGAGCAGAAATTTCCATGGGCAGCGGCACCGCAATCGGCACATACGCCCGCCGTCGCCGGCGTCGAGCTTCGCATTTGCAGAATCATAAGCGCCCCCCAGCAGCCCGGGGAATATTAGCAGCGCTGCGGGGCTGCCGACAGCAACGGGGTCAGCCGTTAAGGCGCCAGATCTCGAAATTGAGCGCAGCGGCGAAAGAAACCCACAGCAAATACGGCACGAACAGCAGCGCCGCCGAGCGGCGCACGGGCCAGGCAACGACGATGAAGACGAGGATGGCGAGCCACAGCGCGCCGATGTCGATCAGCGCCGAGGTGATCTGCTTCTCGCCGAACATCAGGTACGACCACGCGGCGTTGAG
>CAZOOS010000262.1:0-3254 GCA_964581475.1 uncultured Hyphomicrobium sp. | reverse complement strand
CCACGGCGGCCGGATCGAAGGCCGCCGCCGGGGCGGCTGCCGGAGCTGCCCCGCCGGCCGCCGGAGCCGCTCCCGGCGTCGGCAGCACATAGCCTGGCTTTTCAGGGGCCGTGCCGTGCTCGCCGATTTCGAGCGCCACGCGGAAGCCGACAATGACCAGCAGCGCGCACAAAAAACCGCCGGCGATCTTCGCTAGCTCGAAGGAATCCAGTCGCATCGAAAGCTCCGCAGCCTTTAGGTTCGGCCCGCCGCCGAACGATGGCGCGACTATAGAAACTCCGCTTCGGCTTGCAACCGAGCCGGGCGCCGTTCTATGTGCACGCGGCCGGGACCAATTGCCTCGGTTTAACGCTGATTGGGACGTGCAGTGCCAAATACGCTCGTCGTCATCCCCGCGCGTATGCAGGCGACGCGCTTGCCCGGCAAGCCGATGGTCGACATCGCCGGTGCGCCGATGATCGTTCACGTTTGGCGCCGCGCCGTGGCGGCGGATGCCGGGCGAGTCGTGGTGGCGACCGATGCGGCCGAGGTGAAGGCCGCCATCGAAGCCGCCGGCGGCGAGGCAGTGATGACGCGCGCCGACCACGCGTCCGGCTCCGACCGCATCTTCGAGGCGGTCACGCTGGTCGACCCCGAAGCGCGCGCCGATATCGTCGTCAACCTGCAGGGCGACCTGCCGACGCTCGAGCCGCATCTCGTTGCCGCCTGCGCCGCGCCGCTGCTCGAAACGGGTGCCGATATCGCCACGCTGGCCGCCGAGATCACCGAGGCGGAGGAGCGCACCAACCCCAACGTCGTCAAGGTCGTCGGCTCGCCGCTCGCTGCGGGGCGGCTACGCGCGCTCTACTTCACGCGCGCCACGGCCCCCTGGGGCGACGGCCCGCTCTATCACCACATCGGCATCTATGCTTACCGCCGCGCCGCCCTGCAGCGCTTCGTGTCGCTGCAACCTTCGCCGCTGGAATTGCGCGAAAAGCTCGAGCAGTTGCGCGCATTGGAAGCCGGCATGCGCATCGACGTGAGCGTCGTCGACACGGTACCGCTCGGTGTCGATACCCCCGCCGACCTCGAGCGGGCCCGCCGCCTCCTGGGGGCGCGCTAGCGTCCTCATTTGCCGAAGGCGTCGAGGTGCTGCTTCGCCGTCTCGTCGTACGGGTCGATCTTGAGTGCGCTCCGGTAGTCGGCGGCGGCGCGCGCCTTATCCCCTTCGGCTTCGTATAGGCGCCCGCGGCGCGCGTAGGCGGCGGCGGTTCCTGGATCTTGCTCGATCGCCTTCGTCAGGTCGGTAATTGCGCCGTCCGCATCGCCCGCGTCGGCGCGCGCGATGCCGCGCAAGTATGTGAACGACGGGTCGTCGGGGTCGATGCGCATGGCCTGGTCGAAGTCGGCAACGCAATGCTCGATGTCGCCCTTTTGGCAATAGGCTTCCCCGCGCTGCGCGTAGGCGCCGGCGTCGTTGGCTTCGATGGCGATGGCTTGCGTGCAGTCGGCGATGGCCAGATCGCTCGCCTTGCGCTGCGTGTGGACGAGACACCGGGTCGAATAGGCTGTGGCGAGTTTGTCCCGGCCCAACTTGCCGCCGTCGATCAGCGCCGTGCATCCGGCCAGTGCTTCTCCCGGGGTCTTCTCCTGGTCGGCGAAGCACCAATCCTCGTTTTGTCCGCTCTGCGCGCTGGTGCTTGCCAGCGTAGATTGTCACCACGGTCAGGGCGAGCAAGGGCGTGCGCGCTCGCTCCAAGACTTTTCTCGACATCGGCGCCCCATTCACAAACCGGTAGCAATCTTCATCATTCGGCAGAAAAGATAACACTCTTTTTGGGGGCGCCCGTTACGTTTTCACCCACCCCGGGACAACGAGGACGGCTTGCGGCCCGTGGACGGTAAGGGCATAGAACGCCCTCCAACAATTCGGCTTCAGCGCGTCCAACCATCCCAGTGCCTCGATGACCACATCCAAAAAGCCGGCGGCCGACCGCATCGTCTACCAGGGCGAGCCGGGGGCCAACTCGCATCTGGCCTGCCGTGAGGCGTTCCCGGACTTTGAAGCCGTCGCCTGTCCGACGTTCGAGGACGCCTTGCAGGCGGTCAAAACCGGTGAGGCGCGTCTCGCCATGATCCCCATCGAGAACTCGGTCGCCGGCCGCGTCGCCGACATCCACCACCTGCTGCCCGACGCTGACCTGTACATCGTCGGCGAGCACTTCCTCCGCGTTCGCCACCAATTGATGGCCGCCCCCGGCGCCACGCTGAAGACGGTCAAGCGCGTGTTGAGCCACACGCAGGCGCTCGGCCAGTGCCGCCGCAAGCTGATCGAGTTCGGCCTCAAGCCGGTACCGGAGGCCGACACGGCCGGGTCGGCGCGCATGGTGAGCGAGGCCAAGGACCCGGCGCTGGCCGCAATCGCGTCGTCGCTCGCCGCCGAGATCTACGGCCTCGAGATCATCGCCGGCGATGTCGAAGACGAGGTGCACAACACCACGCGCTTCGTCGTCCTCTCGGCCGAGGCCGACGACGCCGAGCCCGAGGATGCGCCGGTCGTCACTACCTTCATCTTCCGCGTGCGCAACGTACCGGCGGCGCTCTACAAGGCACTCGGCGGCTTCGCCACCAACGGCGTCAACATGACAAAGCTCGAGAGCTATCAGCTCGAGGGCACGTTCAACGCCACCATGTTCTACGCCGATATCGAGGGGCATCCGTCGGACCGCATGGTGCGTCTGGCACTGGAGGAGTTGTCGTTCTTCTCCTCGGAGAAGAAGGTGCTCGGCACTTATCGGGCGAGCCCCTATCGCGCCGAGGCCGCGCGTCTCGCCGCCGAAGGCAAGATCCCCGTTCGCCGCCGCTGAGGTGAGGTCGCCATGAAGCTCGCAGGCCAGGTTGCGATCGTTACCGGCGCGGCGTCGGGCTTCGGCCGCGCCATTGCCGAGCGTTTTGCGCTGGAAGGCGCCAGCGTGGTCGCCGCCGACATCAACGGCCAGGGCGTGCGCGAGGTGGCCGCCGGCTATGGCGACAAGATGATCCCGGTACAGGGCGACGTTTCGCAAAAGGCGGACGTCGACGCCATCGTGCGCACGGCGACCGAGGCGTTCGGCGGCATCGACATCGTCGTCAACAACGCCGGCGTCACGCACCCCAATCAGCCGCTGCTCGAAGTGGGCGAGGCGGAGTTCGACCGCATCTATGCGGTCAACGTCAAATCGATCTACCTGTCGACCATCGCTGCCGTGCCGAAGATGGAAAAGCGCGGCGGCGGC
>CAZOOS010000261.1:0-3266 GCA_964581475.1 uncultured Hyphomicrobium sp. | reverse complement strand
AGCCTTGCCGGTCGCGCCGTGCGCGCGATGAGGGCGCCGGAAAGTTGAGCCATGCTGTGGATTGATTGCCCTGCTCACTCTAAGCGCTCCGCGTAGCGGGATCTTGCATATGACAATTATACTTAGCTAAGAACCGGGGCGTTGTGGGGCGAGTAGTGGGGCGAGGGGAATCCGGGCCTATGGCGCGCCGAATCGTGCAAATTCTCAAGCTCGTGCGGGCGCCTCGGCGAGGCCGCGCGCGTTGGTGTGCCCGCAATTCGGCTTGGTGGAATAGGATGCGGAATGGCGCGTGAGGGGCTCCGCGCTCGCGACTTCGACGCAGCCGGTGCGGCGCGTCGCGCTCGCGCGCGTCCGGTTGCACTGGGCCGCGTGCTTGCCGCCGTTGCCACTGCCGTGGCGCTGCCCGCCGCGGCACAGACGATCGAGGAAGAGGGGGACCGTATCCCCGGGATTCCCGAGACATCGATCGCCGTCAATTTCCCGCGCGACTTCGGCGACCCCGCCGGTGTCCGTTCGGCGCTCGCCGGTCGCGGCGTCATGTATGCCGTCAATTACATTGGCGAGGTGCTCGGCAATCCGGTTGGTGGCTTCCAGCAAGGCACGCGCTACGACGGCCGTCTCGAGGTGGCGGTCACCGTCGATATGGAGAAGGCCATCGGCTGGAGGGGGCTGACCTTTTTCACCAACGGCTATCAGATCCACGGCCAGAGCATCTCGGCACTGAATCTCGGCGTGTTGATGCCGGTCAGTTTCATCGAAGCGCTGCCCACAACGCGTCTGTTCGAGTTGTGGCTGGAGCAGAAGCTGCTTGACGACCGTCTTTCTATCCGGTTCGGGCAGCTCGCGGTCGACAGCGAATTCATGATCAGCGAAGGCGCTGGCGCCTTTCTCAATGCGTCCTGGGGCTGGCCGTCGATCGCCGGCATCAATCTGCCCGATGGTGGTCCCGCCTATCCGCTCGCCGCTCCCGCGGCCCGGCTCGCCTTCAATCCCAACGACAGCCTCGGGTTCCTCGTCGGCCTCTACAGCGGCGATCCGGCGGGGGATTGCGCCGCGGACCTTCCGCAGGAGTGCAACCCGAACGGGCTCGCCTTTCCGCTCGACGACCCCCTGCTGTTTGTCGAGGCGGCGATCAAATACAACCAGGGCGAAGGCGAACTCTCCGGCACGCTGAAGCTCGGCACCTGGCGCCTGTTCGGCAGCTTCGAGCAGACGGCGACCGGCACGAGCGGCTTGCCGATCGGCCTGCAGCCCGTGCCCGGCGAAATCGCCGACCACGATCGCGGCTTCTATGCCGTTTTCGATCAGATGGTGTTTCGGCTCCCCGGCGCGGGCGATCCGAAGGGTGTTTCGATCTTCGGCCGCGCGATGGCAGCCCCTTCGGACGGCAACATGATCGAGCTCTATTGGGAAGCGGGTCTGACCTTGGACGGAATGTGGTCGGCGCGCCCGAACGACATACTCGGCATCGGTTTCGCCTACACCGGCGTCTCCTCGCAGATCATCGATTTCGACCGGGAGCAGGGATTTCCGGTGATCCCCAGCTTCGAGGGCATGCTCGAGGTGAGCTACACCGCACAGATCATGCAGGGGCTGAGATTGCAGCCGGACTTCCAGTACTTCTGGAACCCCGGCGGGCACTCTGCCAGTCCCGACGATCCCACCACCGCAACCCCCAACGCCGCCGTCTTCGGCCTGCGCACCACCGTCAATTATTAAGCGCATCGCGGTGGTCCGACGGGCCGGGGTGCGCTAGGTGTCCGCTATGACGGACCAGCGCCCCATCCTCATTGCCGGCCCGACCGCCAGCGGCAAGTCCGGCCTGGCATTGCGCCTGGCCGAGCAGCTCGGCGGCGTCGTCATCAATGCCGACAGCATGCAGGTCTATCGCGAGCTGCGCGTCCTCACGGCGCGGCCAGCGCCCACGGACGAGGCACGCGCGCCACATGCGCTCTACGGGTTCGTCTCCGGCGCCGAGAGCTACTCGGCGGGGCGCTATGCCGGTGACGTCGCGCGGGTGCTGGAGGACGCACGGCGTGAGGGGCGGCGGCCGATCATCGTCGGCGGCACCGGCCTCTACTTCAAGGCGCTGACCGAGGGCCTGTCGCCCATCCCGGCGATCCCCGACGACGTGCGCGCCCATTGGCGTCGTGAGGCGGCCGAGAAGGGCGCCGCGCACGTGCACGGCGAGCTTGCCAAGCGCGATCCAGTGATGGCTCAGCGGCTAGCCAGCGGCGACACGCAACGCGTCGTGCGTGCGCTCGAGGTGCTCGACGCGACCGGCATGTCGCTGGCGGAGTGGCAGAAGCTGCCACGGCAGCCGGTGCTCGATCTCGGCGCCACCATTCCGCTGCTCGTCGTGGTGGAGAGAGAAGAGCTGGGCCGCCGCATCGATGCGCGCTTCCGCGCCATGGTGCAGACCGGCGCGCTCGACGAGGCGCTGCAACTCAAAGCCCTGAAGCTCGACCCGGCGTTGCCGTTGATGACCGCTTTGGGTGTGCGCGCCCTCCTCGCTCACGTCGCCGGCGAGCTGTCTCTCGAGGCGGCGATCGCTGCCGGGCAAATGGAAACCCGGCAGTATGCGAAACGGCAGGTTACGTGGGCACGAAGCAATATGATTGCGTGGAAGACGATCTATACGCAAGAAATGGAAGAACTAGCCGCCGATTTCTTCTCTTTTATTCAGCGCGCTCATTGACCCTTCACGCTAGCCGCCTTAGGTTCCGCGGCAGATTTGCTGCCCGTTCGGGTGCCAAGCCCGACCTTGACGCTCCGGCGTAATGGTCGCCGGTGCGGCCTCGGCGGGCTGCTCGCTTGGAGTTGGCAATGGCACGCACGATGACGGGCGCCGAGATGGTGCTTGCGGCGCTTGGCGATCAGGGCGTCGAGCATATTTTCGGCTACCCCGGCGGCGCCGTGCTGCCGATCTACGACGAGCTGCATCAGCAGGACAAAATCAAGCACATCCTGGTGCGCCAGGAGGGCGGCGCCCTGCACGCGGCCGAGGGCTACGCGCGCTCGACCGGCAAGGTCGGCGTGGCGCTCGTCACCTCGGGTCCCGGCGCCACCAACTCGGTGACCGGCCTCACAGACGCGTTGATGGATTCCATCCCGCTGGTGTGCATCACCGGGCAGGTGCCGACGCACCTCATCGGCAACGACGCGTTCCAGGAATGCGACACCGTCGGCATCACGCGTCCCTGCACCAAGCACAACTGGCTGGTGAAGAACGTCAACGACCTGGCGCGCATCCTCCATGAGGCGTT
>CAZOOS010000260.1:0-3292 GCA_964581475.1 uncultured Hyphomicrobium sp. | reverse complement strand
AAATTTTTCTTGCGTAGGGGGGGGGTGTGCCTCATATGACCCCTCTCCGTTCGTCCACCTGCCCTTAAGGTCGAGGTTTTCCAAAAACCCCAAAGGTAAGGAGCGGACGGGTCACCTCTATCTGCTGGTTGGGGAGGGTCATATGGCCTTTAATGACACCCTCTTCCAATTGGGGATGGACTTGACTCGTTCAAGCACCGCCCAAGAGGAAGATCGTCGTGTTGCTGCGCATGTAGCGCACGAAGACTATGCGCACGTTGCGCATGACGACAGGAAGGACTTTTTCATCGAGCGCGACGGGATGCGCTATGCCGGCACCCACCTTCTGGTGGATCTGTTCGGTGCCCGTCGTCTGGATGATATCGAGCACATCCAAAGCACGCTCAAGCGATGCGTGGAGGTGGCGGGCGCAACCCTGCTGCACATCCATCTGCATCACTTCACGCCCAATGGTGGCGTGTCGGGCGTTGCCGTTCTTTCGGAGAGCCACATTTCCATCCACAGTTGGCCCGAGGCCGATTATGCGGCCCTCGACGTCTTCATGTGTGGAGAGGCTCAGCCGCAGAAGTGCATCGAGGTCCTGCGCGAAGCCTTCGACGCCCGTGACGTTGTGGTGAAGACTCACCACCGCGGCTCGGAGCTGGAAGACCTGAAGTGGCAGGCCGCGCGCTCTAAGCAAGCGCCGGTGCGGTTGAAAGGCGTGAAGCGACCGAAGCGCGCGGCTTAGTTAAGCCGCTCGACTGGTCCTCCCCGCCTTTCCGGTCACGTTTCCGCCTTGTCCTTGGGCGACGCAGTGGCGACAATGCCACTGCGTCGCCCAAAGGATTCGGAGGCGACCGGCTTTAGCGCAGGGAACGATCGACGTGGTTCGCGCCCTTCTCACCTTGGCTCTATCGGCGTTTCTGCTCGTGCCGACGCTGCCTGTGTCCGCGCAGGACCAGGGTCTCGGCGGCAGCTTCATCACGCCGTTCCCCGACAACGACGTGTACCAGGTGCAGGTTGTCGGCGACTGGCTCGCCGAGGGACTGCTCAGCGGCCTCGTCGAAGCCTTCACGACCGGCCCCGGCGTCTCCATCACGCGCAAACGCTATGACCTCGCCGGCCTGATGCGCAACTCCACGTCTTCCGAGCTTGCCCAGCTCGAGCAGACGTTCAGCACCGATCCGAGCCACATCGCCATCGTCATGCTGGGCGCACAGGACCGCTACAGTCTCAATCGCCGTCGGTCATCCGACGCCGAGAACGACGAGTGGCGCGGCGAGTACGGCGCGCGCGTCGACCGGCTGATGAAGCTGCTGAAAAAAAGCAATCGCGCCGTGTACTGGGTCGGCCTGCCGAACATGCGGCGCTGGCAGGACAACGAGCGTGCGCAACGCATGAACGATATCATCCGCGAGCGCGCCTACATGAACGGCGTGCGCTACATCGACACCTATGCAAGTTTCATCGACGAGAGCGGCGGCTATAGCGACTGGGGGCCGGACGTCACCGGCAAGGTCCGCCGCCTGCGCGACAGCGACGGCGTCCACTTCACTCAGGCCGGCTATCTGAAGCTGGCGCATTTCGTCGAGCGCGAGCTCAAGCGTGACATCGCCCAAGCGCGCACCGAGCGCTCCATCCCGCTTGCCGGCGATCCGGCCGAGCAGTCGCGCGTCAACCCCGAGAAGGTGCGTCTCAAGGCGGAGAGCGCGCGCGCTCAGGCGCAAGCGAAGGCGGCCAAGGGCGGCGGCGGTGTCGCCGCTCCGGCTAACGCCGCCGGGGCCGACGGCGCGCGCGATCAGAAGCTCGAGACCGGCAAGGTCGACATCAAGGTGCCGGGCGCCGAAGGCACCGAGCAGATCGTGACCATCGAGATCGTGCGTCCGGCCATCCCCGCCTCGGTGGTTGCCCTCGTCACGCGCAAGCAGAGTGATGACAAGGCAGCGCAGATGGGCGACGTGCTCGTCGATCAGATTCCCGGCGGCCTGACGGTGATGAGCTCGATCGTACCGCCGCGCGGCTCCGACGGCAGCCGCCGACGCATGTCGCCGACGCAGAGCCCGTACTTCCGCGTGCTCGAAAAGGGCGAGCGGCTGCCTTCCAAGCCCGGCCGTGCCGACGACTTCACTTGGCCGCGTTTGCAGACGACGGCCGAGGTGCGCGGCGAGCCGCCGCCGCAGGAGCCAGCGGTGGGCAGCACGGACAAAAGCCGTTAGCGCTTGAGCGTGTTGGGGATTCCTTCGCCGAGGCAAGTTCGGGAGCGGTTCTGCGCGCGCGCAAGGCGGCGGCAACAACCGTTGGGCGTCGGAAAATGCTCACGGTGCCCCCTGTTACCCATGTAACAATCGGCCGGCGGCGATAAGGGTAAACGGGCGCCTCCCAAAGGCCTTGTTACATGGAGATACGAATGCGTAGCACGCTGCTGCTTCTGCCTGCGCTGGCCAGTCTGTCAGCAACCGGCCTCGTCTTGTCGTGCCTGCCCACGGTGGCGGCCGACGACGTCAAGTCGATCGCAATCATCAAAAACGCGGACGGCAAGTTCGTGTTCACCGATACGAACGCCAAAGTCACGGAAGGCCAGTCCGTCAAGTGGGTGGCTGTGGACTCGGGCGTCACGCATCAGCTCGTTCCGGATTCAGAAAGTGATGCCCTGACGGACACCGGTGCGTTCGACAGCACCAGTTCTCCCAACCAGAAGTTCGAGTCCGCTGGGACCATAAAATATCATTGCGCCATTCATCCGAAGAGCATGAAGGGAACGATTACCGTTACTGCCGCGGCGCCCCCTGCCGAGGAAGCCGCGAAGCCCGCCGAGCCTGAGGCCAAGCCTGAAGCCAAGCCTGAAGAAGAGCCGGCGGAAGCTCCCAAGAGGTCTAAACCGAAGCCCAGACCGTCTTACGGCTACTAATATTGCGGGGAAGCGCGAGCCATCATACTCGCGCTTCTTCTCGCCGCCGGGAAATCAGCGCGGCAGCGCGCTCTTGCCCATCAGGAATTTGTCGATCGATTGCGCCGCCTGGCGTCCCTCGCGGATGGCCCAGACGACCAGCGACTGCCCGCGGCGGATGTCGCCGGCGGCGAAGACCTTCGGCCGTCCCGGGATCCGGTAGTCGCGCTCGTTCGCATCGACGCCCTTGAAGCGGCCGCGCGCAACGACGGGCAGCATCAGCTCCTTGACGACGTCGTCCTCCACCGGGCCGGAAAAGCCCATGGCGAACAGGACGAGGTCGGCATGGAGCGTGGCGTCCGTCCCCGGCACCGGCTGCAATTTGCTGTCGACCTGCACGTAATGCAGCTTCTTCACCTTGCCGCC
>CAZOOS010000259.1:0-3317 GCA_964581475.1 uncultured Hyphomicrobium sp. | reverse complement strand
AGACCTACTTCGAGTGGATGCGCAACATCCAGCCGTGGTGCATCTCGCGCCAGCTGTGGTGGGGCCACCAGATCCCTGCCTGGTACCATCTTCCAATAACTGCGACGGGGACCGCAGTTTTTCATCTCGACGCAATCAATGCGCCGCTTAGCAACGGAACGCGAGACTTCAGTGAGTTTCCCTATGTAGTTGCGACGACCGAGAGTGAGGCGTTGCAGAAGATCTCAAAGAGGGTCCCTCACAAGAAACTCGTTGTTGTCGAAAGCCAAGCGCAAGCGCTGCTGATGACCAATGAGTCTGGCAAGGCGGGAGTTTGGCGCGACCCTGACGTGCTCGACACGTGGTTCTCCTCCGGCCTGTGGCCGTTCTCGACGCTCGGCTGGCCGGAGAAAACGCCCGAGCTCGCCCGCTACTATCCGACCAGCGTGCTCGTCACCGGCTTCGACATCATCTTCTTCTGGATCGCCCGCATGATGATGCTGGGCATGCACTTCATGCAGGAAGTGCCGTTCCGCGACATCTACATCCATGCCCTCGTGCGCGACGAGAAGGGGCAGAAGATGTCGAAGTCGAAGGGCAACGTCATGGACCCGCTCGGCCTCATCGACACCTACGGCGCCGACGCTCTGCGGTTCACGCTCGCCGCCATGGCCGCCCAGGGCCGCGACATCAAGCTGTCGACGCAGCGTGTCGAAGGTTACCGCAACTTCGCAACCAAGCTGTGGAACGCCGCGCGCTTTGCCGAGATGAACGAATGCGTGCGCCGCCGCAACTTCGATCCCTCGAAGGTGAAGGTGACCGTCAACCGCTGGATCGCCGGCGAGGTTGAGCGCGCCGCGCGCGCCGTCACCGAAAACCTCGAAGCCTACAAGTTCAACGAGGCGGCGGCGACCGTCTACGAGTTCGTGTGGGGCGAGTTCTGCGACTGGTACCTCGAGCTGATCAAGCCGATCCTCGCCGGCGACGACGAAGCCGCCATGGCGGAGACGCGCGCCACCGTCGCCTGGACGCTCGACCAAATCCTCAAGCTGCTGCACCCGTTCATGCCCTACATCACCGAGGAGCTGTGGGCGCATGCCGTCGAGCATGGCGAGAAGCGCGAGAACCTTCTGGCGCTCAGCCAATGGCCCGTGTTCTCCGGTCTCGTCGATGCCGAGGTCGAGGAGGAGATGGGCTGGGTGGTGCGACTGATCTCGGAAATTCGCTCGGTGCGCACGGAAATGAACGTTCCGGTGGCGGCCAAGATACCGCTGGCGCTGCCCAACGCCGGGCCGGCGCTGCGCGAGCGCGCCAAGCGGCACGAGGATACGATCAGCCGCCTTGCACGTCTCGACAGCATCACCTTCCCGAAGTCGACGCCGAAGGGCGCCGCCGTCATCGTCGTCGGCGATACGTCCGCGGCGCTGCCGCTGGGCGGCGTCATCGACACTGCCGCCGAGACCAAGCGCCTCGGCCGCGAGATCGAGAAGGCGGAAAGCGACCTCGGCAAGATGGACGCCAAGCTCTCCAATCCCCAATTCATGGCCAAAGCCAAGGAAGAGGCGGTGGAGGAGGCGCGCGAGCGCAAGGCCGAGCTGGAGGGCGCCATCGTCAGGCTCAAGGCCGCGATCAAACGCCTCGAAGTGGTGGGATAGGCCGCATTTTCGGCACGCCATTTGGCAGTAGTTAACGCTCAACTGTGAGATGTGGCGAACGGGCCACGATTTGGGCGATCACTGCCGCCGTTGCGCCACATTACGGCGCCAGCCTCAAGCTACTGAAGAGCTACGGAAGCGTGAGGTGGCGGCGGGTGGCCGTACGCGCGGTGCGAGCTTTTCAGACACAGAGGCGTGGTCAGCTCTCTTTCGAAATCGCGCGATAGCTCTCACATCGAGGCTATCGGTTCATACGCTTACCTGGTGTGTACGGACTAATAAGAAGCATGGACGCAAAAACGTTCGACAAATCAAAGCTGCCGAGCCGTCACGTGACGGAAGGTCCGACGCGCGCGCCGCATCGCTCCTACTATTACGCCATGGGCCTCGAAGAGGAGCACATCCATCGCCCGTTCGTCGGCGTGGTGTCGTGCTGGAACGAGGCAGCGCCTTGCAACATCTCGCTGATGCGCCAGGCCCAGTCCGCCAAGTTGGGCGTCGACGAAGCCGGCGGCACGCCGCGTGAATTCTGCACCATCACGGTGACCGACGGCATCGCCATGGGTCATCAGGGCATGAAGTCCTCGCTCGTTTCGCGCGAGGTCATCGCCGACTCCATCGAATTGACGATGCGCGGGCACTGCTACGACGCTCTGGTCGGCATCGCCGGCTGCGACAAGTCGCTGCCCGGCATCATGATGGCCATGCTGCGCCTCAACGTGCCTTCCGTGTTTCTCTACGGCGGCTCGATCCTGCCCGGTAGATTCAAGGGGCGCGACGTCACCGTCGTCGACGTGTTCGAGGGCGTCGGCATGCATTCGGCCGGGCGCATGTCGGACGCCGAACTGCACGAGCTCGAGTGCGTCGCCTGTCCGTCCGCCGGTTCGTGCGGCGGCCAGTTTACCGCCAACACCATGGCTTGCGTGTCGGAGGCCATCGGCCTGGCGCTGCCGGGTTCTGCCGGCGCGCCGGCGCCGTACGAGAGCCGCGACGCTTACGCGGTGGAGAGCGGCAAGGCGGTCATGCGCCTGCTGGCGCGCGGCATCCGTCCGCGCGACATCTGCACGCGCGAAGCCTTCGAGAATGCTGCCGTCGTCGTCGCCGCCACTGGCGGCTCGACGAATGCGGCGCTGCATCTGCCGGCCATGGCGCACGAAGCCGGCATCGACTTCGACCTGTTTGCGGTCGCCGAGATTTTCAAGAAGACGCCGTACATCGCCGACCTGAAGCCGGGCGGCAAATATGTGGCCAAGGATGTGTTCGACATCGGCGGCGTGCCGCAGATCCTCAAGGCGCTGTACGACGGCGGCCTGCTGCACGGCGACTGCATCACCGTCACCGGCCGCACGCTCAAGCAGAACCTCGAGAAGGTGGTGTTCAACACCGATCAGAAGGTCGTCTATCCGGTGTCTAGTCCGATCACGCCAACGGGCGGTGTCGTCGGCCTCCGGGGCACGCTGGCTCCCGACGGCGCCATCGTGAAGGTGGCCGGTCTCAAGAAGCAGCAGTTCCGCGGGCCCGCACGCGTTTTCAACAGCGAGGAAGAGGCCTTCGCGGCGGTCGACGCCGAGCAGTACAACGAAGGCGACGTCATCGTCATTCGCTACGAAGGCCCCATCGGTGGCCCGGGCATGCGCGAGATGCTGTCGACGACGGCGGCGCTCTACGGGCAGGGCGCCGGCG
>CAZOOS010000258.1:0-3332 GCA_964581475.1 uncultured Hyphomicrobium sp. | reverse complement strand
ACCGCGAGTATCGCGTCGTCGGCGATCTGACCGCCAGCGACCAGGTGATGAACGCGACCTTCTGGATCGGCCTCTACCCGGGCCTGGGCGAATCGCATCTCCAATATACGATCGAGCAGTTGACGCTCGCGTGTCGTCGGTAGATCCGATGGCGGTGTCGCGCGATGCCTGAGCCCAACGCCGAGGCGAACACCTGCCGAATGCTATGGGCGCGCGAGCGGCGTTCGCACGCGCCGCGAAGCCGACATCCCTACTACATCGCAACGCCAGGGTTCGTGCGTAGCTCCGCCGGCGTCAAGGCGCTGCACTTCCTGTGCGACGCGCTGCGCCAGGTGGGCGAGGAGGCTTACCTCATCGTGACGCCGACGACGACGCGCGCGCACCTCGCTGGACCCGGCCTCGACACGCCACCCTTGCGACGCGCCACGCTCTGGCGCCACTTTCGCGAGCGGCGCACGCCGATCACCGTCTATCCCGAAACAATTGCCGGCAATCCGTTCGCCGCGCCGGTGGTCGTGCGCTACGTGCTGAACTACCCGGGATTGCTGGGCGGCGACGTGCAGTTCGCCGCGAATGAAATCTGCTTTGGCTATTCGAAGAAGCTGGCCGCCGCGTGTGGCAGTCCCGCCAATGCCCTGTTTCTGCCGACGAGCGACCCGGCGATCTTCTTTCCGCCGTCTCCCGAGACGCCGCGCGCGGGGACGTGCTTTTATGCGTCCAAGTATCGCCTGTTCGGGGGGACGCTACTTCCGGCAACGACAGACAGCACCGAGATCACCCGCTTCCTCCCGGATTCTGCTTCGCAGCAGGAGATCGCGGATCTGTTCCGCCGCTCGACACTTTTCTACACCTACGAAAACACGGCGCTGGCGCTCGAGGCGGTCATGTGCGGCTGCCCGGTGGTGTTCCTGCCCAACCCGCACCTGAAAGAGATCATCGGCCTGGAGGAGCATGGCCTCGACGGCTTTGCCTGGGGCGATGCGCCAGCCGAGGTCGCGCGCGCGCGCGCCACCGTTGGCGCCGCCGCGGCGCACTATCGGACCTTGCTCGCCAAATTCTGGATCGACCTCGACGCATTCATTGCCGTGACGCAAACAGCAGCCCAGGCGACGCGGTACCGGCGGCCGATGCGTTTGGGGTGGTTCTATTGCGCGCGCGGCGTGCCCGCACCCGTGGTGCCGTTCTGGGCCGCCTACCAACTGTCGAAGCAGATTGGCGTGAAGGCGATGCTGGCGCGCGCCGGGCGCGCAATTGTCAAACGTGTCAAGGCGCGGTTGCCGGCGGCGGCTGGAAGCTGACGATCGCCAGCGTCGCTCGTTACGCTGGGGCGCTCTCGACCACCTTGCCCTTGTCGAGGCGCAGGAGCCTGTCGCAATTCGCCGCCAGAAGCGCATCCGAGTGGCTGGCGATGACGACGATGCCGGCGGCTCCCAGCCAGGCGCGCAGGCGATGGGCCGCCTTGGCGGCGAAGTCGGCGTCGCCGGCGCCGATGCCCTCATCGATGAGAATGATCTCGGCGGGGTAAGCCGTCGCCGTGGCGAAGGCCAGACGCATGCGCATGCCGGTGGAGTAGGTGGAGACCGGCAGGTCGATGAACGGGCCGAGCTCGGTGAAATCGGCGATATCGTTGAAGGCACGCAGGTACTCGGCCCGGGTCGCGCCCCCGATCAAGCTCATGACCCTGATCGCCTCGCGGCCCGTCAGCTCAGGATTGAGTCCCATTGTCGGATTGATGATCAGCGC
Source organism: uncultured Hyphomicrobium sp. (assembly GCA_964581475.1). Taxonomy (GTDB): domain Bacteria; phylum Pseudomonadota; class Alphaproteobacteria; order Rhizobiales; family Hyphomicrobiaceae; genus Hyphomicrobium_A. The sequence continues at coordinate 1,589 of CAZOOS010000258.1, read as the reverse complement.
CACGCGGCCGCTCACCTTCGAGGTGCCCTTGGTGGGCGGCAGGATCCCCGCCATGACGCGCAACAGCGTCGTCTTGCCGGCGCCGTTGTGACCGGTGAGGCCGAGGCGCGTTCCCGCCTTGAGGTCCATCGTCACGTCGTCGAGCGCCATGACGAAGGGCACGTTGGCGCTCGACATGGCCAGCTTGCCGCCGGTGCCGAAGCGAAGTGCGGCATTGGTCAAAGTCAGATGGCGCGCGGACAGCAGCGGGATGTTCACCGATACGTTCTGCAGGACGATGCGCGGCGCTGTCTGGGTCACGTCGTTCCTCGGCCTTATAGCCAGTATGGAATGCGCCGGGCCGCGCGAGAACTGAGGTAGGCGGCGGCGAGCATCCCCACCACGGCAATGCAAAACGATATCAACAGCGAGGCGACCGGAAACGGATGTCCGATCAGCGGGTCGCGCACCGCGCCCAAAAGGTGCGTGAATGGGTTGAACCAGGTGAAGGCGACGGGCACGACGCCTGAGCCGGCGGCCCACAGGATGGGTGTCAGCAGGAACAGCAACTGTATGAGCGCCCCGAGGATCGGCGGGATGTCGCGAAACCGCGCGCCGGCAATGCCGACGACGACGGCCATCCACGCCGCGTTGAGCAGCAGCAGGACGGCGCCGGGCAACGCCAGCGGAATGTGACTCATCATCGGCTGCGCATAGAGCAGCAGCGCGATGTAGACGGGGAGGCTGTGGGCGAATGTGATGGCGTTCCGCGCAACGATGCGCAGGATGATGATTTGCGGGTCGATCTGAGAGTTGAGCAGCATCTCGCGGTCGGAGGTGAGCGCGGTCGATCCCTCGACGAGGACGGCGGCGAGGAATTGCCAGAGGATATACCCGGTCCCCAGGTACAGCATGTAATCGGCCGTCTGCTTGCCGAACAAACTGCCATAGAGGGTTCCGACGCCGAGTACGAACACGCCGGTGGTGACGGTGATCCAGAACGGGCCCAAGGTGGAGCGACGATAGCGCGCGACGATGTCCTGCCACGCCAAGACCGCCCACACTGGAGAAACGAGAGCTCTATAGAACCTGCTTTCGATCATTCGATTTCACCGGCAGAGGCCGTCGCGGTTCTTCGAAGATCAAGCCGCGCTGGGATGGCGGTGCAGCGGGCCTGAGGCGTGGGCAATGGCAATGCTGAACCCCATCCGGGCCGGCGTCCTAAAGTGGTGGGGCGGCTTGGGCGGCAGCGCAGTTTTGAAAGATGGCGAACTCCTATCAAGCTGCGGAGAAGGCGTCACTATCTTCGGCCGGTCAAAGACTTGAGCTGATCGCTTCTCTCATCATCCTTCGCCGGCCGTTGCAACGTTGCAACACCGCCTTCCGCTGTGACGCCGTGCCGGGGGTTCGGTCGTTCAAATGGATTTGGCCCACGGGCTTGGCTATGCGCGGCGGCGCCGGGGCTTGGCGAGGTGCTTGCGAAATGCTTCGAGGGTCGCCTTGCTGACGTGATGCTCGATGCCTTCCGCATCGGCATCGGCGGTCTCTGCATCGACGCCGAGCGCGATGAGCAGATCCCGGACGATGAGATGCCGCTCGCGCGAGGCCGT
>CAZOOS010000257.1:0-3342 GCA_964581475.1 uncultured Hyphomicrobium sp. | reverse complement strand
GCGTCAACACGTGCAGCGCCGTGTTCGACGCGACCGAGAAGCAGATGCCCTGCGCCCCCATGATCACGGCCGTGTTGATGCCGATCACCTCTCCGGCAGAGTTGGCAAGCGGTCCGCCGGAATTGCCGGGATTGAGCGCCGCATCGGTCTGGATGACGTCGCCGATCAAGCGACCGCTCTGCGCCCGCAACGAGCGGCCGACAGCGCTGACGATGCCGGCCGTCACCGTCGACTGAAAGCCGAGGGGATTGCCAATGGCAATGGCGATCTGCCCGGGCCGCACGCTCTTCGAGTTGGCCAGCCGCGCGACAGGCAGCGTCTCGCCGGTCTCGCCGCGCAGCACGGCAAGGTCGGTATCGGGATCGCGACCAAGGGCGCGAGCGCCGAACTTGCGCCCGTCGGAAAGCGACACGGCGATCTCCTTGGCCCCGTCGATGACGTGGTTGTTGGTGAGGATCAGTCCGTCGGGCGAAACGACGACGCCAGAGCCGGTGCCTTCGGCGCGCCGGCCATGGCGTACGCCGGCGACCTCGACGCGGACGACGGCCGGCGCGACGGTGTCGACGGAGCCGACGACGGCGCGTGAATAGTGATCCAGCAGCTCATCGTCCGGCAGCGCGCCGCTTGTAGGTCGGCCGCGCGGAAACTCAGCGCCGCCTACCACTCCACCGCCCAAAAATCCGAGGACATTTCGCATGCCTATCTCCCCTGCGTAGCGGGCCGCGAGACTGACGGCCGTCGCTTGCGTCCTGATATGGGGAGGCGCCGCGCCGGTTGGGAGGTGCCGGCGAACGGTCCTAGCGCCGGGCGATTTCGATGGGGGAGAGGCGCAACAGGCTGTTCGGGGGCGGCGTACGCTCATAGCCGATGGCGGCAAGAACGCCGGTCAGCAGCACTTTGTCATCCTTGCGCAATTGCACGCGCTGGTTCTCGACGATGAGTTCACCGTCGACCCACAATCGTACCGTGCCGTTCTTCTGGCCCGGATCGTTCAGGATGACTTCCTGCTCCACCTTCATCCAGCGGCCGGTGGCCAGTGGCGTGCCGGCTCCCGACAGTCGCAGCCGGTCGCTGCCGTCGACTGCAGCTGCCAATGAGGGTATTCCGTCGTCGCTCCATTCCAACGTGACGGTCAGGCGGTCGCTGTCGGTCTGCTGCCGCGCCGCGCCCCGGTCGCCACCAAAGACGCCAGGGAGAAATCCACCGTCGCCGAAGTCGAATTTGTCGGGCAGCCACACGCTGTAGACGAGGCAGGTGGCGATGGCGCCACTGATGCCAGGCGGCGACCAGCGGAATTCAATGCCGTTGCGGGCCGTGGCACTTGCGTTGTCCCCACCGGGCAAGCTGCGCAACTTCACCTCGAGGGCATCGGGAGAGGGACCGTCTTTGACGGCCACGACCGCGGCGTTGTCGATGACGCCGACGTCGCGCAGGCCTGCCCGCGCCTGCAGGTCGATGGGCGTCAGCGCCTTTCCGGCCGCGGTCTGCAACGCAAAGCGGATCGGCGCTGGATACCGCTCGCTGCAGGGCGGTTCGGTGGCGGTGTAATAGGCCGAATAGACGACGTAGCCGAGGACGAAGGCGCCGATCAGCGAGCCGCCGATATTAATGAGGAGATTCAGTTTCTTGTCGCTCTGCATGGTCTCTCGTTCGCCGCTCTTTCGGGGGGCAACCAGGTGTCGACAGTGTGGGCCGGCGCTCGGCGCCTTGCAGTACACCCATCTCGTTAAAATCCGCAATCGCCGGCCTTGAACCGGCGCGCATCGACGGCCCGTGCAGCGTTGTCATGTAGTACCGCGAGGCGTCAATTTCAGGCGCCGGGCGGGTTCCGCGGGGATTAGTGAGGCCGCTCGTCTTTTGTTGTTGCGCGTACTGAGCTAATAAGCACCCGCTGTGAGCGATTTCTGGGTGCGCGTCGTCGCCAATCAGGGGAGAGCTTCATGACGATCAGGTTGGCGCTGGCGGCCGTTGCATTGGTAGTCGCGGGAGCGATTTCGGCGCCGGAGGCGCTCGACGCCACGGTTTCGCCGGTCGGCAAGTTGCTTGAGCAAGCGCAAGAAGCATCGACCCTCCTCCAGGTGCAGCAGCCCCGCCGTCGCCGCCGCGTCAATACGCGCGAGACGGCGCCCGAGACATCCGCCATCCCGCCCGGCAAGGCGAACAACGGCGAAGTGCTGTTCGGCGTGCAAGACGTCGGCTTTCTCGTCGACCGCGACGTCATCCGCGTCGGCTCCGAGATCGGCAAGTTCGACCGCATCCGCCTGCGTGTTCTGAAGAACGAGATCTTCATTACCGACCTCAAGGCCGTCTTCGACGACGGATCGACCGAGACGCTGCTGACCGACGCCAAGATCGCGGCCGACCGCAAGACCGAGTGGATTCCGCTGAAGCACAAGGGCTTCATCAAGGAGATCCAACTCGTCTACCGCTCCAAGCCGGACTTCAAGGGCCAGGCGCGCGTGGAGGTGTTCGGCGAATACGAGAGCGGCTGGCTCGGCCCGAACGGCGAGGGCCGCAAGTACAATGATGGCTGGGTGCTGCTCGGCACCGACACGGCGGGCAGCATCGGCTTCGACCGCGTCAAGATTCCCGTCGGCCAGAACGATGGCGGGTTCAAGCAGTTGCGCGTGTCGGTCAAGGACCGCGACGTCACGATGACCAACCTGGCGGTCGTCTACAATGACGGCGCCAAGGACGAGATCGAGACCAAGCGCACCAAGATCGCCGCCGATGCCGCCTTCGGGCCGGTCGACCTCAAGAAGGATGCGACCATCAAGGAGATCGAGGCGACGTGGCGCTCGCGCGCGATCGCTACCTCTAAGCGCGACCGCGCCTACGCCACCGTGCAGGTGTGGGGGAAGCACTGACCTTGGTGATGTCTTGAATGCAAAAAGGGCGGCGCTTGGCGCCGCCCTTTTTTGTCTGCAAATCGGATGTCGGATCAGCCGAAGGCGCCGAAGTGGTGCGAGATGCCCGTGCCGATCTCGCGGATGAGCTCGTAGGCCTCTTCCATCGGCGCGAGGATTTCCGTCTCCACGCGGCCGTAGTCGTCGATGCCGTGCGGGCGGTAGGTCGCCTTCTCCGCATAGCGGCCGCCATCATCGTCGCCCGCCTCCATGCGCCGCGGGAACGCCTGGCGCATTTCCGCGACGACCGCCGGAACGTCGAGCATCAGCGCCATCTCGAACAGCTGGCGATGTGAAATCTCGCGCGTGGCGAAACGCGGCATCTGCGCGGCGAGGATGAAGACGCGCATGATAAGCGCGAGCCGGATCGCCTGCAGGAGGTCGAGCTCGAGGCGCGTGTCGTCGGGGATCTTGCCGCCCTCGATGCCGATCTCCT
>CAZOOS010000256.1:0-3345 GCA_964581475.1 uncultured Hyphomicrobium sp. | reverse complement strand
ACGGCCTCGGCAACATTATCGAGAACGCCACGGAATTCGCGCGCTCGCGTGTCGATGTGAAGGCCGAATGGAGCTCCGCCGGCCTCGTCATTTCCGTGTCCGACGACGGCCCCGGCTTTCCGGCGGAGGTGATGGACAACATCGGTGAGCCGTACGTGACGACGCGGCCGGCCGACAGCGAGAGCGTGCTGGAAGAGGATTCAACCGGCCTCGGCTTGGGCTTCTTCATCGCCAAGACGCTCATGGAGCGCTCCGGCGCCACCGTCAGCCTCGCCAATCGGACCGGCGGCAGCACCGGCGCCATCGTCACGGTGAGCTGGCCCCGCGCCTTTATCCTCAATCACTAGGTAAGTCACTTAACGCAGCCTTTTTCGGCTGCTAGAAAACGGGTCTTGGGCTAATTCCGCATTGACAAATAAGCTATCTTCAGGCTGACAGACCTGCGACAAGGTGCGAGCTTGAGCGGACAAACCCGCGCAGGCTCGTCGCGGGGCCGGCCTTTATCGCCCAACCGGCTCGTCAGAGCTGTTCTCGTTTTGCGTAGGAGGCGTTCGTGGAGGCGAAAAACGCTGCGGCCGATTCGCATTTGGCCGGAGGAACAATGAATAACGAACCAGAAGATCTTTCCTTCCGTCAGGACGAGCTCCCAGAGGACCGTTCGCTGATCATCGTCGATGACGACCGCGCCTTCGCGCAGCGTCTCGTGCGCGCCATGGAGTTGCGCGGCTTCGAGGTGCGCGGCGGTCATTCCGTCGCCGAGGGCGTCGACCTCATTCGCGAGCGGGCTCCCGCCTTCGCCGTCGTCGACATGCGCCTGGAGGATGGCAACGGCCTCGACGTGATCGCCGAGCTGTCGCGCGCGCGACCCGATGCGCGCGCCATCGTGCTCACCGGCTACGGCAACATCGCCACGGCGGTCACCGCCGTGAAGCTCGGTGCCGTCGACTACCTAGCGAAGCCCGCCGACGCCGACGACGTGACCGACGCGCTGCTGGCGCCGTCCGACGACAAGGCGCCGCCGCCGGAGAACCCGATGTCGGCCGACCGCGTGCGTTGGGAGCACATTCAGCGCGTGTACGAGCTGTGCAACCGCAACGTCTCGGAGACGGCGCGTCGCCTCAACATGCACCGACGCACGCTGCAGCGCATCCTCGCCAAGCGCGCGCCGAAGTAATCGTTTTTCGCGACCCGAGCCGAGACAAGCTTTGCTTGCGGCTGGCGTTGTGCGAGCGGATGGCCGGCGCTTGCGCCGGGGCCCGTCCATGTGGAGCATGGCTTCGCCATGACGGCCCTTGCCGCCTGCGGCGGCCGAGAGCTCACGAATTCTCCGAACCCGGGTCGGCCAGCGCTTGCAGGCTGAAGGCGGCGGCGCGCGCGAAACGCAGGGTCAGCGCCTTGCGGCGCGCGGCGGCGAGCCGCGTCTCGGGGGCCTGGCGCACGATCTCCGCGCCGTAGCGGTCGGCGAGGATGAGGCCGGTGTCGGCGGGCAACACCTCGACCGGGAAGCCGGGCGCCACCGCGAAGAACAGGGCATCGGAAAACTCTCGATACTCCGGCCACTTGCCATCGACACGCAGGTCTTCGAGGCACGACTTCACCTCGACGATCCAGATGTCGCCGGCGGGGGAGAGGCCGACGATGTCAGCGCGCCTGCCGTTGGCCAGGCAAAGTTCGTTGACGACGGCAAAGGACAGGGCGCGCAACAGGCGCCCGGCACCGCGGCAGACCTCACGGGTGACCGCGTCGCGTCCCGCCGAACCGGCGGTAGCGGGACACGGCGTCTCCGCCATATCGATGCCGGTTTCCCCGGCTTTATCGTCGACTGCCGTCATTTAACCACCATGAGCCGGTGACATTGACCGGCAACGTGTCCCAGGGGGGACGGGTCGACGCCGCGCATACGCCGATCCGGGTGCCTATCGAGCTAGCCGAGGGGCGCTCGAATCTGGTTCTGGTTGCGGGCAACTCTTCGAGGGACGAGCGCCTGACTCCATGTTCTTCAAACGCTCCAAGGTAGACAAGAGCAAGACCGCCGAAGCCGCGGCAGAGCCCGTGGCCGCATCTGCGGAAGCCGTTGAGCCCAAGGCTGCCGCGTCGGAAGCGTCCGAGCCCGCCATGCTGGTAGAGCCGTCGCTCTCGCTTGGCGCGCATACCAATGCCGCCGGTGCGACCGATCCGGCCAGCCTCGGTTTCAAGACCACGGCCGACCTCGAGCCTGCACACGGCCCCGTCGGGCAGGCGAAGGCGATGGATGCGCTTGCCTTCGGCGCCGGTATGAAGGGCCCCGGCTACCACATGCTCGTCATCGGCCGCGAGGGCACCGGTCGGCGCACGGCGACGCGCGGCAAGCTGCAGGAGACCGCCGCCAAGGCGGAGCGCCCTCCCGACTGGGTCTACGTCAGCTCATTCGATCCCACCGGCGGGTTTCGCGCCCTGAAGTTGCCGGCCGGCACGGGGAAGCCCTTCGCCGAGAAGATGGCCCTCGCCATCGACCAGCTCGCCGACGCTTTGCCCGCCGCCTTCGCCGCCGACGACTACGACCTGAAGCGGCGGACCATCGAGGAGGAATTCCGCTTCAGCCGCGAGGACGCGCTCGAAGCACTGCGGCGCGAGGCCGAGCTGCAGAACATCGCCCTGTTGCGCACGCCCGCCGGCATCGCCGTGGCGCCGGTGCTGGAGGGCAAGGTCGTCAAGAACGACGTGTTCAACAATCTGCCCGAGGCGCTGCGCCGTGAGGTGCAGACGAAAATCGCCGCCTTGGAGGCGGAGATCGAAGCCATTCTCGCCGAGCGTCCCGACGCCGAGAAGGAGCGTCGCGCGCGTCTGGCGGCGCTCAACGAGCAAGTTGCCGGGCGCCATGTGCGCGCCGCGCTCGACGACCTCAAGGCGGAGTTCGCCGAGGTGGCGGGTGTGGAGAGCTATTTGAAGGCGGCGGCGCGCGATCTGGTGCGCAACGCCGGGCTGTTCGTCGCGACCGACGGCGCGCCGGCCGGCAAGCTGACGCGCGGCGCCGCGGTGTTGCCGCGCTTTGCCCGCTACGCCGTGCACGTCATGGCGACGACGGCCGCTGCCGGCGGCGCGCCCATCGTGCAGGAGCCGAACCCAACTTACGCAAACCTGTTCGGCCGGGTCGAGCTCGGCGCGGGTGCGGACGGGCAGAACCAGGTGGTGCGCATCAAGCCCGGCGCCCTGCATCGCGCCAACGGCGGCTATTTGCTGGTCGATGGCGACGCCCTTTTGGCCAGTGCGGTGACCGCCGAAGCGCTGCGGCGCGCGCTGGAGGCCGAGGAGATCCGCTTCGATCCGCCGGCGAGCCCCATTGGCGCCGCCGGCGACGAGGTGCCG
>CAZOOS010000255.1:0-3347 GCA_964581475.1 uncultured Hyphomicrobium sp. | reverse complement strand
TCCTCGGGACAAGCCCGAGGATGACATCTGGGTGGGCGTGGCGCCTGCGGCTACGCCGCGCGGGCTAACATCGCTTGCTTCAGGACGCGGGCGAAGTTGCCGATGGCGAGCTTGTGGATGGTCTCGGCGGGAAAGCCGGCCTTCTGCCAGTAACGCACGACCTTTTGCAGATCGGCATAGCTGGCGATGGCCGGGCGCGAGATGGCGTTCATGTCGGTGCCGAAGGCGGCGTGATCATCGCCCAGCCATTCGCCCAGCTCCCACAGGCGCTGCGCATAGGCTTCCGGCGTCGCCCCGACATCCGAACGCATGGGCCATAAGCCGACGACGCCGCCCTTGTCGGCGATGAGCTTGGCCGTGGCGAACGATAGCTGGCGGGCCTGCCAAATCGGCATCTTCCAGTTGGGCGTGCGCGTGCGCGTCACCGAGCTGTGCGACCAGACCACCGGCTGCGCCGACGCCTCGAGCGCCTGGCGAGTCGCCGTGTCGGTGCAGTGGGCGACGTCGACGAGGATGCCGAGGCGATTGCAGGCTTCGACCGCCTGCAGCCCCAGATCGGTGAGGCCGTCGTGCTGCGGCGGTTCGGTCTGGAAGTCGCCGAGCGGGTTCTCGATGTAGTGCACGAGCTGCACGCTGCGTACGCCGAGCTCATAGGCGCGCTCCAGCGGCCGCATATCAGCCTCGACGAACGTGGCGCCTTCGACGGTCAGCACGACATGCGGGTCGCCGGCGAGCGCCTTGTCGACATCGTCGGGCGTGAGGGCGATCTTGAGACCCTGGCCGGCGATGTGCTGCTTGATGCGAACGAGATCACTCTCGAACCACGCTCCCGCCTCGCCCGGCTTCGGCAGGCCCTTCTGCTTGATGCCTTTCGAGGTGATGCGCAGCCACGGAACGTCGCCGACCAGCGACCAGGCGACGAGCGTCGCGTTGCCGGCCGCCATCGAGCGGCCGAGCGGATTTTTCTCCGGCGAGGCGCCCATGCCGAAGAAGAAGAGATGAGAGTGCATGTCGCCGATGTAGACGGCGGAGTGACCCTCGGCGGCGGCGGGCGGCGCCCTTGGACAGGAAGCGGCGAGCGCCCCCTGCACGAATTGCCGGCGATTGATGTCCATAGTTCCGCCGCTTGTACGGGCGCCGCCTACTCGATGAAGATCGTCGCCACGTAGTCCATGCTGCGGTTGTTGTTGTCGGGCGGCAGCAGCGTATTGATGAGGAAGGACGTCGGCGAGTAGTTCTCGGCGATGCCGGCCCAGTTGAAGCCGGTGCCGATCAGCCGGGCGCGCCAGTTCTGCCACATGCGGCCGGTCATGCCGACGTAGTAGCCCTTCAGCTTCGCGAACTGCGGCTGCATTTCCTCGGCGACCTTGCGATGGCCGACCGACATCTTGGCAAGGCCGGCAGGATTCTCTGTGAAGATGCTGTCGATCAGCGGCTTGCGTGCCTCGTCCGACAATTCCATCCGGTCGATGACCAGCAGCGGGCCGTCGGCGAGGCCGGAGTAGGAGTTGCGCCCGTGCGTCGGCAGGACGTTGCCCGTCGCATTCATCGGCTCCATCGGCTCCTTCACGCACGATGGTACGCGGCTTCCCTTGAAGGCGTCTGCGTCCTTCGCCGGGTCACAGTTGCGCAGGGACAGAAGCGACCACACGAACTCGGAGCAGTACATGTCGAGCGGCTTGCCGGAGGAATTGCCCTGGCCGAGCGCGATCGAGCCGAAGTCCTTGACGAATGTCAGCGGGCGGTTCGGCTGGTACTTCGGCTTGTTGTAGTCCTGGTTGAAGCTGATCTGGCTCGGATAGACCTTGCCGGCGCTGGCATTGAGCTTCGTCGCCCAGGCAAGCAGGTTGGCTTTCTGCGCGGCGGTCAGATTGCGCGGGCGGATGATGTGCAGGAAGTTCAGCGTGCGGTAGTGCTCGCTCGTCAGGTTGCCGGGGCCGACGTATTCGCCGTCCATCGGGTTGTCCAGATTGCGCAGGTTGCCCTTAGCGTCGACGTAGGCAAAGCCCGTGTGCGAGATGCCCATCTGGATGTTGGGATAGGCGCCGGCGCCGCCCCATTCCGAGCGAAACGTCAGCATGATGTCGCCGGTTTGCAGCAGCCCGCTCTTGCCCAGGCGCGCAGAAAGACCGGAGCGCTTGGCGACGACGAGGCGCAGGCCGACATCACCCTTCGCCTTCATGCCGTCGGGATGGCGGAACTCGACCAGCTTGTCGGTGGTCTTGATGTCGGGGAGCTTCGCCCAGGTGCTCTTCGGCACGGCGAAATAGACCGGGATCTTGAGCTTCTTGGCGAGGTCCGCGTTCGTCTTCTCGTTGAAGGTGAATTCGGCGGCGCCGGCGCTCTGCCAGCTCAAGGCTGCGGCGCAACAGGCGACAACGGCAACGGCTTTGTTTTGCAATGACATCCGGGCATCTCCCCCAACGCGGAACCATTGGGTTGCTGGCTTAGCACGCCGCTTGGCGCTGCCCAACCGCGATCGTCCGGTTGAGGCACGGCCGGCATAGAACCTATTGAGCGTGTCGGGCTTAGGGTGACTGGGCGTCCAAATATGGGCGCGTTCCCACGGCTGCGCGGCTCTCGGTCGAACCCAGCATTTGCGGCGTCGTAACCCCTCACCCGGAAGCTCATTTCATTCGCTTCCGACCTCTCCCAACGGGAGAGGTGAAGTCGAGCGCTCTTCACCACCTCTCCCAGCGGGAGAGGTCGGCGCGATGCGCGAGCATTCGCGCCGGGTGAGGGGTTACAGCGCGGCGTTTCTGGCGCATTGGCCGCAGCTTAAGGGCTGCAATTTTGCTCGGCGTGCCTAGAATGGACTCCCAACCCCAATAGGAGGCCCCCCGGACGGATGCCGCACGACACGCCGCTCATCGCTACTATTGTCGTGGGGCTCTGCCTCGCCTTCGTTTTCGGAGCCATCGCGCAGCGCCTGCGGGTTTCCCCGCTGGTCGGCTATCTGCTCGCCGGCGTCGCGCTCGGCCCTTACACGCCCGGCTTCGTCGCCGACCAGACACTGGCCAGCGAGCTCGCCGAAATCGGCGTCATTCTGCTGATGTTCGGCGTCGGCCTGCACTTCTCGCTCAAAGACCTGTGGTCGGTGCGGCTCATCGCCGTGCCCGGCGCCATCGTGCAGATCGCCGTCGCGACGATGTTCGGCGTCGGCCTCGGCTATTGGCTCGGCTGGCCGATTGGTGCCGGGATCACCTTCGGCCTGGCGCTGTCGGTGGCCAGTACTGTCGTGCTGCTGCGCGCCCTGCAGGAGCGCCGCATCATCAATACCGAGCGCGGACGCATCGCGGTCGGCTGGCTGATCGTCGAAGACCTCGCCATGGTGCTGACGCTGGTGC
>CAZOOS010000254.1:0-3367 GCA_964581475.1 uncultured Hyphomicrobium sp. | reverse complement strand
ACAACTGGCTGGTGAAGAACGTCAACGACCTGGCGCGCATCCTCCATGAGGCGTTCTACATCGCCAAGGCCGGCCGTCCCGGGCCGGTCGTGGTCGACATCCCCAAAGACATCCAGTTCGCCTCCGGCAACTACGTCGGCCCCTCGAATATCGCGCACAAGACCTACAAGCCGCGGGTGAAGCCGGACCAGAACGCCGCGCGGGAAGCCGTCGACCTGATGGCGCGCGCCAAGCGCCCGTTGTTCTACACCGGCGGCGGCGTCATCAATTCGGGCCCCAAGGCCAGCCAGATCCTGCGCGAATTGGTGCGCCTCACCGGCTTTCCCATCACCTCGACGCTGATGGGGCTCGGCGCCTACCCGGCCTCCGACAAGCAGTGGCTGGGTATGCTCGGCATGCACGGCACGTACGAAGCCAATCTCGCCATGCACGACTGCGACGTGATGGTCGCCGTCGGCGCGCGCTTCGATGATCGCATCACCGGCCGCATCGACGCCTTCTCGCCGGGCTCGCAGAAGATCCAGATCGATATCGACCCCTCGTCGATCAACAAGAACGTGCGCGTCGACATCCCCATCGTCGGCGACGTCGCCTACACCCTCGAGGACATGCTGCGCATCTGGAAGTCGAAGGCGCCGCAGGTCGACAAGGCGGCGCACAAGGGCTGGTGGAAGCAGATCGAGCAGTGGCGGGCGAAGAAGTCGCTCAGCTACACGAAATCGCGCGACGTGATCATGCCGCAGTACGCGGTCGAGCGGCTGTACGCGCTGACCAAGGATCGCGACGTCTACATCACCACCGAGGTCGGCCAGCACCAGATGTGGGCGGCGCAGTTCTATCATTTCGAAGAGCCGAACCGGTGGATGACCTCGGGCGGGCTCGGCACCATGGGCTACGGCCTGCCGGCGGCCATCGGCGCGCAGATGGCGCATCCCAAGTCGCTGGTCATCGACATCGCCGGCGATGCGTCGATTCTGATGAACATCCAGGAGTGCTCGACGGCGGTGCAGTACGAGCTGCCGGTGAAGGTGTTCATCCTCAACAACCAGTACATGGGCATGGTGCGCCAATGGCAGCAACTGCTGCACGGCAACCGCCTGTCGCACAGCTACACCGAGAGTCTGCCCGACTTCGTCAAGCTGGCGGAGGCCTACGGCTGGAAAGGGATGCGCTGCGAGGATCCGGCCGAGCTGGACGACGCCATCCTGGAGATGATCAACACCAAGGGGCCGGTGATCTTCGATTGCCGCGTCGCCGCGCTGGCCAATTGCTTCCCGATGATCCCCTCCGGCAAGGCGCACAACGAGATGCTGCTCGGCGACAACACCGAGGAGGAGGTCGAGAGCGCCATCGGCGAAGCCGGCAAGGTGCTGGTTTGACCCGCGGCGCCACTGAGCTCGGCGCAGGCCCGCCGGCGCGGCCGCAACGGCGCATGCGCGCGGCGCTGGCGCTTATCGCGGCGGGTCTCATCGGCATGAGCACGACTTCGCTCGTCGCCGCGCAGGATCCCAAGTGGGACCAGGTGGAGAACATCAAGGAGGCGGCGACGCGCCTGGCGCAAATGCAGCGCACGCAAGGGGCGACGAAGGCGTTCACCTTCATCGACGCCTGCTACCGCACGCACAGCCTTTCGTCGGACTACACCAAGGCCTTCGAAGCCTGCATCGCCCAGGACTATCTCGAGACGCAGGTGCTGGCGCTGATCTATTCGCGCATGTCGCCGGAGGCGCTGAAGCGCGCCGGCGCCCCGACCCCGCAGATGCTGGCGGAATCCATGGGCCGGCGCGTCGGTGCCGCCTTCGGCAAGTACAAGATCACCCCCGAGCAGGTCGCCACGTTCAAGAAGAATATCGACGAGCACGGCTTCCCGCTGTTCTTCCAGTCGCTGTTTCCCGACGCGAAAATGCCGGTCCCCAAGGCCCTCAACCCGTCAATTCCCGCCCCTGAAAGTGCGCCGAGCGCGCCCGACAACGCGCCCGCAGAGAAGAAGTAAGAGCATGGCCAAAGCCCTTTCCAAAAGCCACTACGTCGGTCCCGGCGTCGCGCAGGCCATCGTCTCGCGCACGTTGTCGGTGCTGGTCGACAACGAGCCGGGCGTACTCGCCCGCGTCATCGGACTGTTCTCCGGGCGCGGCTACAACATCGACTCGCTGACGGTGACCGAGACCGAGCACGAGAAGCACCTGTCGCGCATCACCATCGTCACCAGCGGCACGCCGGACGTCATCGAGCAGATCAAGCATCAGCTCGAGCGGCTGGTTCCGGTGCACCGCGTCCGCGACTTGACCGTCGAAGCCGACGCGCTGGAGCGCGAGCTGGCGCTGATCAAGGTCTCCGGCAAGGGCGAAAAGCGTATCGAGGCCCTGCGCATAGCCGAGATTTTCCGGGCCCAGGTGGTCGACACCTCGACCGAGCATTTCGTCTTCGAGCTGACCGGCAAGCCTTCCAAGCTGGAACAGTTCATCCAGATCATGACCGAGCTCGGACTTGTCGAAGTGTCGCGGACCGGCATCGCCGCCATTGGCCGCGGGCCTTCGAGCGTTTAAAGGAGCAGCCTAATCGACTGCCGGCCGATGAGCGGCCGGTCCCGCAACCGCCGCTGCCGCCGGCAGCGCGCCCCAAGCCGCACAACACCGAGCGAGAAGAACAGAGGAAGCCATGCGCGTTTATTACGATCGTGATGCCGACATCAATCTGATCAAGGGCAAGAAGGTCACGATCGTCGGCTACGGCAGCCAGGGTCATGCGCACGCGCTGAACCTCAAGGACAGCGGCGTCAAGGACGTGGCCATTGCCCTGCGCAAGGGCTCGCCGACGGCAAAGAAGGCGGAAGGCGCCGGCTTCAAAGTGATGGACGTCGCCGAGGCCGCCAAGTGGGCCGACGTCATCATGATGCTGACGCCGGACGAGCTGCAGGGCGACATCTACAAGGAGCACCTGGCACCCAACATGAAGCAAGGCGCGGCGCTGATGTTCGCGCACGGCCTCAACGTGCATTTCAACTTGATCGAGCCGCGCGCCGATCTCGACGTCGGCATGGTCGCCCCGAAGGGGCCCGGCCACACGGTGCGCGGCGAATATCAGAAGGGCGGCGGCGTGCCGTGCCTCATCGCCGTCCACCAGGACAAGAGCGGCAACGCGCACGACCTCTTCCTCTCCTACGCCTCCGCCGTCGGCGGCGGCCGCTCGGGCATCATCGAGACGACCTTCAAGGAAGAGTGCGAGACGGACTTGTTCGGCGAGCAGGCGGTGCTCTGCGGCGGTCTCGTCGAGCTCATCCGCGCCGGCTTCGAGACGCTGGTCGAGGCCGGGTATGCCCCGGAGATGGCCTACTTCGAGTGCCTGCACGAGGTGAAGCTGATCGTCG
>CAZOOS010000253.1:0-3382 GCA_964581475.1 uncultured Hyphomicrobium sp. | reverse complement strand
CGCGTACATCTGGCAGATGCCCCAGGGCGGCATCGATATCGGCGAGGACCCGCGGGCGGCCGCGCTGCGCGAGCTCGAGGAAGAGACCGGCGTCTCCAGCGTCGAGGTGCTGGCCGAGGCGCCGGATTGGCTGAGCTACGATCTCCCTGAAGAACTGCTGGGCGTGGCGCTCAAGGGTCGCTACCGCGGCCAGCGGCAGCGCTGGTTTGCCATGCGCTTTACCGGAGGCGACGACGAGATCGACATTGCCCCGCGCCACGGCCACAAGGCGGAGTTCGACGCCTGGCGCTGGGTGCCGGCCACCGACCTCACGACGCAAATCGTGCCCTTCAAGCGGCAGATCTATCAGGACGTGGTGGCAACGTTCGCGCCCTACGTGCGGTAGAGGTGCGCGAGTAGTCCTGCACATCGACTTGTTGGCCGACTTCGAGGCGCGAATTTCTCCACCGCTCCGAATCGGAGGCATACGTCCATTGACAGGGCAGCATAGGGTCTACTAGCACTAGTGTGCTAATTTAGCACATTGGGGAGTAGGCGCGTGAACGATTATGGGCAAGCCGACGACGATTTCGCCATCGATGCGCAGCAGGAGCTGCTGAATGAGTGCGGGTTCGACTATGACCGCACCAAGGGGCGGCTCGTCCGACGAGGGCTGAGCTTCTATCCAAGCGACACTTGGCTTTGCCGTCTTGAGCTTGAGCCTCAGACCGTCAGGATGCGCAGGCGCAAGCGCACGCTAAAGTCGCGAACCAATCTGTATTTCCTGTTTCGGCAATCGGATCAAAAGATGCCCATCATGCCGTTGGGCAACGATACGGTCTGGATATTGCGGGCCAACGCCTGCTATGGCCTCAAGCTTGCGGCTGGAAACGACGGCAACGCTGGGTTGTTGGCCGAGCCGGCGAACGAGGCCTCGGACCAAGCGATGATGCGCCGGGTCATCGACTACCTCCACTTCTATTACAGCTTCACCCGGTACGACGCTTATGCGGGTGGCCCCGTGAGGTTCCGCGTGCCGCGCGCCTTGAGCGATCTACAGTTTTCGGACGCCGCGCGTGAGGATCGCGTGGAGGCCAGAGGCGCCTTGTGGCGGTTTCTGGATCGCGAAGGCACCGGCCAGATCCTGCCGGCGATCGGAACCATCGTCCGCTTCATCAATCGATATCACGCGGATGTGCCCATCCAAGTCGCGTCGTCGCTTTGGCGCCTGCGAGTGTCGATAAGGCTCCGCAGCGGATATGTGAGGCTCTTTGGGAGAGTCCCGTTCTTCTACAGCCCTGATCTCACGCCGCCGCGGCCCGACCGAGTCGAAATGCTGCCGACGCCGAGGCGGTTGTTTTGGTCCGAGCCCTGGCTTCTTCTACCTGAGCGCTTCAGGTCGGCCGTGGGTGCCATGGCGTATTTTGCTTTGGCCGTGACGTGGCTGATAGCGCTATCCGTCTCGCTCGGCTTTGCGTTCAGCTATCTGCTGCACCCAACCGTGGTTGAGAAGATTTCGGGGTGGATTGCATCTGTCGCACCTGGCGGCTGGAATGCCTTGTGGCTAAGCGCCACTTACTTCATCGTTGTGTTTGGCGTGATCTCAACCTTTGTCGTGCAATATGATGGAGGGTTGAAGCGGGCCGCGCGCACTGCACCTGGCGTGCTGCGGGCCGCCTACAATGCACTCGAAACGCTCCAGCGATCTATCTGGGATCGATTCCGACCGCGGTTGGACACACCTCTGCGGAAGGGCGCCACTGCGGCCCTCTGGCTCGTGACGTCATCGGTGCTGCTGGTCTGCGCCTTTACCACGCTTCAGATCGCGCAAGAACCTTTGAAGTTCGCGAGTGACCGCGACGGCCAGCAAGTTCTGATGACCTTTTTTGGCCACGCGACCATCGCCTTTCCGGGCATACCCTATCTTCTCGGCGCCATCGGTGCAGACCCGTTGAAGTGGCTGTCGGACCCGCTGATCACGTCCGGCATCGTCTTGTGGTTTCGCGGCATGATGCTGATCGTCGTCTACCGCGCATTCTGGAAGCTGCTCGGATACACGTCGCCGCGGGTTCTGTACCGAGACAGCCGCCGGCTCGAGTACGAATTCTCTAAGACCGGGCGTGCCCGCTGACTCGGCCTGGGCCGATCTACCGCCCCAGCGCCTTGAGCCGCTCCACGGCGGAGGCGGCGGCCAGACGCGCGGCATCGTCGGCGGCAACGGCAAGGTCGGCCTCCGCCACCTGCAGCTCGGCGGCCACCGTAGCGGCATCCATCGCCGCCACGTCCATGGCGCGCTCGGCCAGCACGGTCATGTGATCGCCGTCGATCTCGGCGAAGCCGCCCTTGACGAAGATGCGCGTCTTGCTGGCGTCGGGCAGGGACACCTCGATCACGCCCGGCCGCAGCGCCGAGATCAGCGGCGCGTGGCCGGGAAGGACGGTGAACTCGCCCTCGACGCCCGGCACCACGACCTGCGCGGCGTCCTCCGCGAGAGCCATGCGCTCGGGCGTCACCAGCTCGAACTTCAAAGTGCCTGCCATGCCGTGTCAAAGCCTCGAGGTTGTGCGCCGGGCGGCGGCCGTGCGCGTCAGTTCGTGCCGGCGTTCTTCGCGTCGATCTCTTCCGGCGACTGCAGCTTGGTGCCGCAGAACGGGCAGAAGAACACCGGGTGGTCGACCATGTTGGGGTCGTCTTCCTGCTCACCTTCGGTGAGGCCGATCGACATGTAGAGGATGCCGTCCTCGTCCTCGGCGAAGAGCGGCTCGAACTCGTCGCTCTCCAGCACGTCCTTCATGATCTCGCAGCAGCCGCCGAACTTCCCCGCCATGGTCTCGTCCCTCCGTTATGCCGCCTCGGCCATCTTCTCTGCCTTGGCGATGGCCTCCTCGATCGTGCCGACCATGTAGAACGCCTGCTCCGGCAGGTGATCGTAGTCGCCCGCGCACAGTCCCTTGAAGCCCTTGATGGTGTCCGCCAGCGACACCAGCACGCCGGGCGAGCCGGTGAACACCTCGGCCACGTGGAACGGCTGCGAAAGGAAACGCTCGAGCTTGCGCGCACGCGCCACGGCGAGCTTGTCCTCTTCCGACAGCTCATCCATGCCTAGAATAGCGATGATGTCCTGCAGGGCCTTGTAGCGTTGCAGGATCTGCTGCACCTGGCGCGCCACGGCGTAGTGCTCTTCGCCGACGATCGAGGCCGCGAGCATGCGCGAGGTGGAGTCCAGCGGGTCGACGGCCGGGTAGATGCCCTTGGCGGCGATGTCGCGCGACAGCACCGTCGTGGCATCGAGGTGGGCAAACGAGGTGGCCGGCGCCGGGTCGGTCAGGTCGTCGGCCGGCACGTAGATGGCCTGCACCGACGTGATCGAGCCCTTCTGCGTCGTGGTGATGCGCTCCTGCAG
>CAZOOS010000252.1:0-3389 GCA_964581475.1 uncultured Hyphomicrobium sp. | reverse complement strand
AGGCCCGGCTCGCGGAAATGCACCTGCGTGTCGATGACGCCGGGGAGCACGTGCAGCCCGCGCGCGTCGACCACCTCCCCCGCTCTACCGGGGTCAAGGCTGCCGATGGCGACGATACGGCCGGCGCGAACGCCGACATCGCGGAGGCCGACGCCGTCCTGATTGACGACGGTGCCTCCCTTCAGCACGAGGTCGAACGTGCTCATAAGCTCTCCGCGGCTTGCCTCCGGCCCGCGCCCCGCATACGTAAATCGGACGCCGGTTGCAACCGGAGCGGGGAAACGATGGCCGAAAGCAAACTAGCGCTGCTGCCCGATCGCGGAGTCGTCAGCATCGAGGGTCCCGACGCGGCGAAGCTGCTGCAGGGCGTGATAACCAACGATATGGACCTTATCGGCCAGCAGGGCGCGCTGCATGCCGGTCTGCTCAGCCCGCAGGGAAAAATTCTGTTTGAGTTCTTTGTCGTGGAGAGCCCCGACGGCTTTTGCCTGGAGACGGTGCGCGCCAAGGCGGGAGAACTCGCCGAACGTCTCAAGATGTACAAGCTGCGCGCCGACGTCGCCATCAAGGATGTCTCGGCCGACTACACCGTTGCGGCCATCTGGGGCGGCAGCGGCGAACGCCCGCCCGAGGGAACCGGCCCGGCACCGCTGCGCTTTGCCGACCCGCGGCTTGCGGCGCTCGGCTACCGCGAGTTGACGACACTGCGCTCCGACTGGGCGCTCGGCGGCGAAGACGCGCAGAGCGCGACGCAGGAAGAATACCACGCCTATCGCATCGGTCTGGGCGTACCCGAGGGGGGCAAGGACTACGCCTTCGGCGACGCGTTCCCGCACGAGGCCTTGTTCGATCAACTCCACGGCGTGTCGTTCGAGAAGGGCTGCTACGTCGGGCAGGAAGTCGTATCGCGCATGCAGAATCGCGGCACGGCGCGGCGGCGCATCGTAGCCGTCGTCGCCGACTCGCCGCTGCCGGCGCCAGGCGCCTCCATTGCCGCCGCCGGCGTCGAGATCGGCACCCTCGGCTCGGTCGCCGGCACGCGCGGCCTGGCGCCGATCCGGCTCGACCGCGCCGCCGAGTTCATCGACAAGGGCGAGACGTTGCGCGCCGGCGGCGTTCCCGTGCGTATCGATATACCCGCATGGGCGCATTTCACGCTGGACGTCAGGTCCGAGGGCTCCAGCGTATGAGTCGAGCGACCGACGCCAAGATCGTCCGCTGTTCCTGGGCCGCCAGCGACGCCGAGTATCAACGCTATCACGACGAGGAATGGGGTGTGCCCCTGAAGACGGATCGCGCCATCTTCGAAAAGCTGGTGCTGGAGGGTTTCCAGGCCGGGCTGTCGTGGGTCACCATCCTGCGCAAGCGCGAGAACTTCCGGCGCGCCTTCGACAGGTTCGATCCGCAGCGCATCGCCAAGTACGGGGCCAGGGACATCGCGCGGCTGATGGACGATAACGGCATCGTCCGCAATCGCGCCAAGATCGAGGCCACTATCGACAATGCCAAGGCGTATCTGCAGCTGCGCGAGAGGACGCGCCTCAAGACGTTTCTTGCCGGCTTCCTCGGCAACGACGGGCCGGTGCAGAATCGCGCACGCGCCATGGGCGACATCCCGGCGGAGACGGAGTTGTCGAAACGCATATCCAAGGCGCTGAAGGCGGAGGGCTTCCGGTTCGTCGGCCCGACGACGGTCTACGCCTTCATGCAATCGTCCGGCATGGTCAACGACCATCTCGTCGCTTGTTTCCGCTACGAGGAGTGCGCCAAGCTGCAACGAGCGAGCATGAAGCCGTGACGCGGAGCGACGATGGGCAGGCCCCGGCGCGCGCCTGGCAGCGCATGCTGTCGGGGCGCCGGCTCGATCTTCTGAACCCCGCGCCGGTCGACATCGAGATCGAGGACATTGCCCACGGGCTGGCGCGCGTCGCCCGTTGGAACGGGCAGACGGTCGGCGCCCACGCGTTCTCTGTCGCCCAGCATGCGCTCATCGTCGAGGACGTCGCGTTTGCCCGCAACGCCGACTGGCCGCGGCAATGGCGACTCGCGGCCCTGCTGCATGATGCGCCCGAGTATGTCGTCGGGGACCTCATCAGCCCGTTCAAGACGGCCATCGGGCTCGACTACAAGGCTTTCGAGTTGCGTCTCCTTGCCGTCATCCACGCCCGCTTCGGCATACCCGCCGAATTGCCGAGCAGCGTTCAGTCCGCGATCAAGGCCGCCGATCGCATTGCCGCCTACTTCGAGGCGACACGACTGGCGGGCTTCAGCACCGAGGAGGCAACGATTTACTTTGGCGACCCCGAGGAGTTACCTGCGCCGGTCGCCGCAGCTCTCGGCGCCCTGCAACCCTGGCCGGCCAGCCGCGCCCAAGCCGAATTTCTGGAACGTTTTCAGGAATTGATTGAACATTCTTGAGTATTGCGCGTTGTGAGGGCGGAAACATCGGTGCTCGTCGTGCGTTCCCCAAGAACCACATTCGACCACAAGCCTCCGCTGCAGGGGGTCTCCACACCCGGTTGGAGGACTGCCATGTCGTATAGCCAGCTCAGGGAGTCGGCGTCGCACTTGCAAACCGATCCCCGCTCTGAACCCGGTGCGTCCGGGCTTGAAATCGGCCTCAATGCGGCGATCGTCGCGGTGGCTGACAACGAACCGGTCGTGCTCATTATTCGCAATGACGCCGACGTGGCGGGCGCCACCGATGGATTGCCGTTTGGTCCGTTCTCGCCGGTGCAACACCGCACGTTCGAGGGCGGTCTGCGTGCCTGGGTACACCGGCAGACGGGCCTGGAGCTCGGCTATGCCGAGCAGCTCTACACTTTCGGCGATCGCGGCCGGCATGCCGAGCCCGGCGACGTCGGGCCGCACATTGTGTCGATCGGTTATCTGGCGCTGACGCAAGCCAAGGCCGCACTCGACATGCAGCACGGCGCTTGGCGCAGTTGGTACCAATATTTCCCTTGGGAGGATTGGCGCCGCGGCCGTCCCGAGATTCTAGAAAGCACCATTGAGCCGCGTCTGCGCGAGTGGATTTCACTCCAGCGCACCGCGGCAAATGGCGCTCCCGTCAGCCGGCAGGAGCGCGCGCGCATCTGCTTTGCGCTCGACGGTGCGGCGTGGGACGAAGAGAAAGTTCTCGAGCGCTACGAACTACTTTACGAGGCCGGGCTCGTCGAAGAGGCCGTGCGCGATGGCCGCGACGCTGCAAAGCATTGGACCGAGCGCCCGCGCCTCGGCCTGCCCATGCGCTTTGATCATCGGCGCATTCTCGCCACCGCTATCGGCCGCGTGCGCGCGAAAATAAAATATCGCCCGGTCATATTCGAGCTGATGCCCGACGACTTCACGCTGTTCGAACTGCAGCGCACCGTCGAGGCGATTCTCGG
>CAZOOS010000251.1:0-3391 GCA_964581475.1 uncultured Hyphomicrobium sp. | reverse complement strand
GGCTGGCCTACGAGCTCGACGTCATCGCGCGCATGAAGTTCCCCGGCTACTTCCTCATCGTCGCCGACTTCATCAAATGGGCGAAGGCGCAGGGCATCCCCGTTGGCCCGGGCCGCGGTTCCGGTGCCGGCTCGGTCGTCGCCTGGGCGCTGACCATCACCGACCTCGACCCCTTACGCTTCGGGCTGCTGTTCGAGCGCTTCCTCAATCCCGAGCGCGTGTCGATGCCCGACTTCGACATCGACTTCTGCCAGGACCGCCGCGACGAGGTGATCCGCTACGTGCAGCGCAAATACGGGCACGACCGCGTCGCCCAAATCATCACCCACGGCAAGCTGCAGGCGCGCGCTGTGCTGCGCGATGTCGGCCGCGTGCTGCAGATGCCGTACGGCCAGGTCGACCGGCTGTGCAAGCTGGTGCCGAACAACCCGGCGAGTCCGGTCACGCTGCCGGAAGCCATCGCCGGCGAGCCGAAGCTGCAGGAGCAGATCGACGCCGATCCGCTGGTGGCGCGCCTCGTCGAGATCGCCCAGAAGCTGGAAGGCCTCTACCGCCATGCCTCGACGCACGCCGCCGGCATTGTCATCGGCGACCGGCCGCTGGTCGAGCTGGTGCCGCTGACGCGCGATCCGAAATCGAATTCCCCCGTCACCCAGTTCAACTGGAAGCTGGTCGAGGCGGCGGGCCTGGTAAAGTTCGACTTCCTCGGCCTCAAGACGCTCACCGTGCTGCAGAAGGCGGTGGAGCTGGTCAAGCGCGGGCGCGGCATCGATGTCGATCTGCTGGCCCTGCCGCTCGACGATCCCAAGGCTTTCGAAATCCTCGCCAAGGCCGACACGGTCGGCGTGTTCCAGTTGGAATCGACGGGCATGCGCGAGAGCTTGAAGCGGCTGAAGCCCGACCGCTTCGAGGACATCATCGCCATGGTGGCGCTCTATCGCCCCGGCCCGATGGACAACATCCCGACCTACATCAACCGCAAGCACGGCGAGGAGCCGATCGACTGCCTGCATCCGCTGCTGGAGCCGATCCTCAAAGAGACCTACGGGGTCATCATCTACCAGGAGCAGGTCATTCAGATCGCCCAGGTGATGGGCGGCTTCAGCCTTGGCCAGGCCGACAATCTGCGCCGCGCCATGGGCAAGAAAGACAAGGCCGGCATGGCCAAGGAGCAGGCCCGCTTCGTCGCCGGTGCCGTGCAGAACGGCGTCAAGAAGAACGACGCCGCCGACATCTTCCTGCTTGTCGACAAGTTCGCCGGCTACGGCTTCAACAAATCGCACGCCGCCGCCTACGCGCTGGTCAGCTATCACACGGCCTACATGAAGGCGAATTATCGGGAGGAATTCCTCGCCGCCTCCATGACGCTCGACATGAACAACACCGACAAGCTCGCCCTGTTCGCCGCAGAGGCACGGCGCAGCGGCATCTCGGTGCTGCCGCCGTGCGTCAACGCCTCCGAGGTCGATTTCCTCGCCGAGCCGTCGAAGGAAGCGGGCAAGCCAGGCGCCATCCGTTATTCGCTCGCCGCACTGAAGAACATCGGCGCCTCGGCGGTTGCCACCATCGTTGCCGAGCGCGCCGACAAGGGTCGCTTCAAGTCGCTGGCCGACTTCGCCGCGCGCCTCAATCCGAAGGCGCTCAACAAGCGCGGCATCGAAACCCTCGCCGCCGCCGGCGCCTTCGACGCCATGGAAGCCAACCGCGCGCTGGTGCACGCCAACGTCGAGGGCATCCTGGCGCTGGCGCAGCGGCGCGATGCCAACGCCGCCTCGGGCACCGACGACCTGTTCGGCATCGGCCAGGCCGCGCCCAGCCTCGATCTGCGCCCGGCGCAGGCGTGGACGCCGATGGAGCGGCTGTCGCACGAGTTCGACGCCGTCGGCTTCTATCTCTCCGGCCATCCGCTCGATCAGTACGAGTTGGCGCTAAAGAAGCTCGGGGTGAAACGCTACGTCGAGTTCGAGGCGATGACCGAGCGCGGCTCGTGCAACGGGCAGCTCGCCGGTATCGTCATCGCCGCCCGCGAGCGCCGCTCGCAGAAGGGCAACAAATTCGCCTTCGGCATGTTCTCGGATGCGACCGGGCAATTCGAGGCGGTGATCTTCTCCGACACCCTGGCGACGGCGCGCGATCTCTTGGAGCCCGGCACGCCGGTGCTGCTCGGCGTCTCGGCTGAGCGCGACGGCGACACGCTGAAGATGCGGGTGGAATCGCTGGCGTCGCTCGACGCGGCGGTCGCCGGCGTGCAGCGCGGGCTCAGGGTCACCCTCGACCGGCGGGCCATCGAGAAGAACGCCAACGTGCTCGCGGCCATCAAGGCCAAGCTGAAGCCCGGCGGCAAGGGCGAGATCCGCCTCGTCGTTCCGCTCGGCGACCGCGGCAAGGAAGTGGAGATCGTCGTTGCCGGCCGCTACGACGTGTCGCCGTCGAGCGCCGGCATTTTGTCGACCGCCCCCGGTGTTGTCGAAGTTTTAGAAATCTAAACGTACCCTCGGCCCCAGCACCTATTCGATACAATTTGTGCAAAGGGCCTCCGATCGTGCTTCGCTCTGTTCTCGGCGCCGCGTCGCTGCTCGCGTTGCTCTCCTCGCAGGCGGGATCCGTCCCCTCGCAGGCGGGTGCCACCTCCTCCACGCAAGCGATCGCCACCTACTGCCCGCGTCCGCTGCACCGGGCGACGCGGCTGATCATCGTCACCGTGCCCGGCATGACCTCGGTGAAGGCGACGTTGCACACCTTCGAGCGCAAGACGCCGGCCGACGCGGCCTGGCAGCGCTCGGGGCCACCCGAAACTGCCGTCGTCGGCAGTAACGGAATCGGCTGGGCGGACAATTTCAGCCACCTCGCCAAGAAGGACGAGCCGATCAAGCGCGAGGGCGACAAGCGCACGCCGTCGGGCATCTTCCGCGTCGCCGGGCCGTTCGGCTTCGAGGCGAGCTCGCTCAGCGGCTACACGCGGCTCTCGCGGGGCAACAGCTTTTGCGTCGAGGACCCGGCCTCGCGCCTATACGGCAAGATCGTCGACAAGCGCATCGCCGCATCGGTGAAGCAGAGCGAGGATATGTCGGCCGACCCCTCGCTCAAGAGCGGGATGATCGTCGACTATCCGGCCCGGCGCGGCGCCAAAGCCGGCTCGTGCATCTTCGTCCACGTCTGGGCTGGTGCCGAGGTGGGGACTAAGGCGCGCATCGGCATGCCCGAAGACCGCATCGCCGTACTGCAGAGGTGGAGCAGCAAGGGCTTCACGGCGATAGCCATCGTGACGGAAGAGGCGGCGCCGCGCTTCAAGGGCTGCCTGCCGATCAATGCGGCGACGAGCACGAACGACAAGCCAGCCGTCATGCCGGAACCCAATCCCCGCCGCGTCAAGGATCAGCGCGCCGAGCTG
>CAZOOS010000250.1:0-3396 GCA_964581475.1 uncultured Hyphomicrobium sp. | reverse complement strand
GGCGGATGAGGTCGGGGTCCTTTTCGCCCGGCCGGCTCTCGACGCCGGAGGAAACGTCGACGGCGCGCGCGCCAGTTGCGCGGATCGCCGCGGCGACGTTGCCGGGGGTGAGGCCGCCGGCAAGCATGTAGTCGATGCGCCCTTCGAGGCCGGCCAGCGCCTGCCAGTCGAAGGCGACGCCGTTACCGCCGGGCAGGGCGCCGGCGTCGTCTGGCGCCGCCTTGGCATCGAACAGGATGCGGTCGGCGCTGCCCGCATAGACGAGCGCCGCCTGCACGTCGGGGGCGCCGGATACGGCAACCGCCTTCATCACCGGGCGGCCGAAGCGCTGTGCGATTTCGGCGACGCGTGCCGGCGTCTCGGCGCCGTGCAACTGCACGATGTCGGGCGCCACGGCATCGACGATCTCGGCCAGCAGCGCGTCGTCCGGGTCGACGAACAGCGCGACGACCTTCGCCTTGCCGCGCGCCTTGTCGGCGAGCGCGCGCGCCGCTTGCGGCTGGATGTTGCGCGGGCTGCGCGCGAAAAAGACGAAGCCGACATAATCGGCACCGCCGGCGAGCGCGGCATCCAGCGCCGCCTCGTCGCGCAGTCCGCAGATTTTGACTTCGATGGTCATCGCTCTCGCCGGATCGGCCAGCTTGCCTGCAACTCAATTGACATATAGTGCCGCCGGGCCCCGCGTGTCGCGCCCGGCCCGGATAAATTGCACGTGCGCCGACTTAAGTGCCGGTAGCGGCCAACTGCTTGGGCTTGTTGGCGCGCGTCGCCGCCGTGGCGTCGCGCTCTCGCGTCAGGCGGTCGGCCTCGGCATGCCAGCGTGCGGCGGCCCTGCCCTGGTGACGCGCATTGCGGCGCCATCGCGCCTGGCTGAGCCACATGGCCGTGCCGCCAAGCAGCACACCGAGCAGCAAGGTGATGAACAGGTAGGCATAGAACGGCAGCGCCAACGACACGACCGGCGTCTCGGGGCGGAACGGGTCGAGGACGAGGCGCACCTCATGCCGATTGACCACGGCGAGGGTGACGAGCAGAAGCCCCGCCGGGAACGCAATGAGCAGCCAGACGATGCGTCTCAGCACGATGCTCGGCCTCGTGAACAGCTAGTGGCTTTCCTTGCCGCGGTTGAGCCTATCGCGCAGCTCTTTACCGGTCTTGAAGAACGGCACGAACTTTTCGGCGACGGACACCGACTTGCCGGTGCGCGGGTTGCGGCCCTGGCGGGCGGCACGATGCTTAACGGTGAAAGCGCCGAAGCCGCGCAGCTCGACGCGGTCGCCGCGCGACAGTGCCTCGACGATCTCGTCGAACACGACTTTGACGATGCGCTCGACGTCGCGATGGTAAAGATGAGGGTTGGTATTCGCGATCTTATGGATCAACTCTGATTTAATCATCGCCTGCCCCGCCGCAAATGACTGTAATCTATTACTTTTCCGAAGGGTGCCAAACGGAGATCAGCCCGTCAAGGCCGAGACCCGACAGCGAGGGGTCCCTGGCCAGCATTTGACCTACGTAGGTGTGGTTGAAAAAGCTCGCTGCGGCCGCGCCAATAGAGCTGAAAAATCCAAGGGAGGTCGTGGTCTGCGGCTTCCAATCGACCACTTTCAGGCTTTTGTCGATGTTGCGCTTGCTGCGCAGCCACTCGACCGCCTCCTCCTCCCCGCCGATGGAATCGACGAGTTTGAGCGCTACGGCCTCGCGTCCGGTGAACACGCGGCCGCGGGTCAGCCCGGGGATCTGCTCGGCCTTGATGCCCCGGCGCTGCTCGACGAGGCCGAGGAACCAGCGGTAGCCCTCGTCGATCATCGTCTGCGTGACCTTGGCGCCCTCCTCGCTAAGGGGCTCGAAGGGCGAGGGCACGGCCTTGAGGTCGCCGCTCTTGATCTCGTTGAACTTGACGCCGAGCTTGTCGAGCGCCTGGCTCACTTCCGGCCATTGGATGAGAACGCCGACCGAGCCGGTGATGGTGTTGGCGCGGGTAACGATGTGGTCGGTGCCGAGACCGACAATGTAGCCCGCCGAGGCGGCGACGGTACCGAACTGGGCGACCACCGGCTTCTTTTTGGCGACCTCACGCAGCGCCGCAAACAGAGCTTCACCGCCGGTCGTCGTGCCGCCCGGGCTATTGATGAAGACGAGCAGCGCGGCGGCGTTGTCTGCCTCGGCGATGCGCTTAAGCAGCTCGAGCTGCTGGCGGTCCTCGGTGATGGTGCCCTCGATGGCGACGCGGGCGATCTGCTTGGTACCGAATGAGGAGAGGTCGTCGCCGCTGACGCCGAAGGCGAACAGCGCCGCTACCACGGCCGCGACGGCCAATGTCCGCCACACGGCGAGGCGGCGGCGCAGGCGGCGCCGATCCAGCACAGTGTCGATCTCAACCGTCATTATCGTCTCCGGCCGCGACGCTCAGAAATCTCGTACGTTGGCGACGTTAGGCAAGGTTTGCGTAACCGACAAGAGAGGCGTGCGACGAGCCTTGCCAAAACGCTAGCGCGGCAGGGTTTGTCGCCCCGCCGCGCCTTTAATTGTCGTGACCGCCGGAAAATGTGGCGGCTTATTCCTTGTCGTCCGTCTTCTCGTCCTCGGCGTCGTCATTCTCGCGCTTGCGGATGGCGGCCTTGAAGATGTCGCCCAGCGAAGCGCCCGAGTCCGTCGACCCGTACTGGGCCACGGCCTGCTTCTCCTCGGCGATCTCCAGCGCCTTGATCGACAGCGACAGACGGCGCGCGGCCTTGTCGGCACTGGTGACGAACGCGTCGACCTTGTCGCCCACGTTGAAGCGCTCGGGGCGCTGCTCGGAGCGGTCACGCGACAGGTCGGAGCGCTTGATGAAGGCGGTGAGCTCGCCGTCGGCGGTCTTCACCTCGATGCCGTTCTCCTGCACGGCGACGACGTTGCAGGTGACGGTGTCGCCCTTCTTGTACTTCGACAGCGTGTCGATCGGATCGCCGCCGAGCTGCTTGATGCCGAGCGAGATGCGCTCCTTGGCGCTGTCGACGTCGAGCACGACGGCTTTGACGTTGTCACCCTTCTTATAGTCCTTGATCACCTCATCGCCGGGCTTCGACCAGTCGAGATCCGACAGATGCACCATGCCGTCGACGCCGCCATCAAGGCCAATGAACAGGCCGAACTCGGTGATGTTGCGGATCGGGCCCTCGACCTCGGTGCCCTTCGGATGCACGGCGAGGAACGACTCCCACGGATTGTCCTGGGTCTGCTTCAGGCCGAGCGAGATGCGGCGCTTGTTGGCGTCGACCTCGAGCACCTGAACTTCCACCTGCTGGCTGGTCGAGACGATCTTGCCGGGATGGATGTTCTTCTTGGTCCAGCTCATCTCCGAGACGTGGATCAGGCCTTCGATGCCCGGCTCCAGTTCGACGAACGCGCCGT
>CAZOOS010000249.1:0-3397 GCA_964581475.1 uncultured Hyphomicrobium sp. | reverse complement strand
GTCGCGGCGCCCTGGTAGGGCTCGATGTAGCTCGGGTGGTTGTGGCTCTCCATCTTGAAGACGACGGCCTGGCCGTCGCCGATGTCGATCACGCCGGCGTTCTCGCCCGGCCCCTGGATCACCTGCTTGCCGGTGGTCGGCAGCGTCCGCAGCCACACGCGCGAGGATTTGTAGGAGCAGTGCTCACTCCACATGACGGAGAAGATGCCGAGCTCGGTGTAGCTCGGCTCGCGCCCGAGGATCTTCAGCAGCCGCTGGTATTCGCCCGCCGACAGCCCGTGCTCGGCGATGATCTCGGGCGTGATGTCGAAACGGCTCTCGGCTTTGGCATCCATGCGTGGGCGCTTTTCGTATCTCGGGCGATTCTGGGGGACGGATGCTTGCGCTTATAGCGGCCGCTCGTGGCGTTGTCGCCTGCTAGGGGCGCGCACAGCGCGGAGCTGGCGAATGCATCGGCGAGTCGGCATCGCGGCCATAGAGGTGCGCATAGCTTAGGCACGCGCAGGGGGCTGCGCGGAAGTGACTCGCTGCCAGGTCATTGACAGCGCAGCGGCGCAGCGAAGCGGCGGAGACGCTTGGAAAAGTTGGCGGCGCCGTGACCAACCGAAGCGGCTCGCGGACTACCCGGCAGGGTGGGAAGAGGCGCCTACCCGCGACAGTTGAGCGCTGTTAGGCTCGCAGTGCTGCAATGCAACAATCCGTATTTCGCTCGGGGAGTCAGGCGCTTATCTTCTTGCTTCGCGTCGGCGGGGCTTCCCCCAGTAACCAATCCGCCGGCCACTTTCTCTTGCAGCATAAGGAGCTGGAGCATGTCCGCGATTTCCAAGGGCGCCATCGTTGCCGCCATGCTTGCCGGGTTCACCGCACTCGGAGTTCAGAGTGCCACCGCAGACGACACCGCCAAGACGTTCAAGCCCCTGCACGGCATCAGCCTGCACGTCGGCTCCAAGCACGCCGTCGGCTACTTCGTGCCGACTAACGGCGTCTGCGAGCTGACGCTCGTGGTGGGCGAGGAGCCGGCCGATGAAGGGATCCTGGTCGTCAAGCCGACCCGCTTCCGCGCCTCGATCAAGGCTGGGCAGCACGCCCGCTTCGACACCAGCGAGGGCAAGGAGCTCGCGTTCCACTGCGCGCAGTCTGCCACCGCCATGACGGTTCAGACCATGCAGCAGACGGCCTATACCCCGGCTGCGCGCTAACGCTCCGATCGCCCGAGCGTCTATCGGCGAGGGCGTGAATCGGTAGCGCAAATGCGACACGGCCGCTTTCGGCGAGGTGGCCGGCGCGCCGGACCTTCGGGTCCGGCGCGCTTTTTTGCGCCCGGCGACTCCCCCGCGGGGAGCCGGCCGCCGGGGCGCGAGACCTAGACCGTCGGCTCGAGGGCACTGAGCAGCGCGCTTTCGATCATGCGGCGGCCGTCGGCGCCGCCGAGCGACAGCTCGAACAGGCGCTCGGGGTGCGGCATGAGGCCGACGATGCGCCCCGTCTCATCGCAGATGCCGGCGATGTTGCGCTGGGCGCCGTTGGGGTTGGATTGCGGCGTCGCCTCTCCGGCCTCGTTGCAGTAGCGGAAGACGACGCGGCCTTCGCCCTCGAGGCGGTCGAGCGTCGCCGCGTCGGCGAAGTAGTTGCCCTCCGCGTGCGCGATGGGCAGTCGCACGACCTGATCCTTGCGGTAGCACTTGGTGAAGAACGTCTTGTCGTTGTCGACGCGCAAGGTGACGTCGCGGCAGATGAACTTCAGCGACGCGTTGCGCATCAGGACGCCGGGCAGCAGCCCCGACTCGCACAGCACCTGAAAGCCGTTGCAGATGCCGAGCACCGGCGTGCCGGCCTTCGCCTTGGCGATGACGTCGCGCAGGATCGGGGAGTGGGCGGCCATGGCGCCGCAGCGCAAGTAGTCGCCGTAGGAAAAGCCGCCCGGCAGCACGATGAGATCGGAGGCGGGCACTGAGGCATCGCCGTGCCAGACCATCTTCACCGGAAACCCGGTGACGCGCTCCAGTGCGACCTTGACGTCGCGGTCGCAATTGGAGCCGGGGAAGACGACGACGGAAGCGCGCAGCATCAGGTATGCACGTCGGCCAGTTCTAGGCGGCGATCGATTCGATCGACGCGAGTCTCGAGCACGCCCAGGCGGTCATAGATGTTTCCGACATCGCGCTGAATGGCGAGCACGTGTCCACGTATGGCGGTCACCTCTTCGCGCACACCCTTGATCTCGCTGCGCGCCAGCGACACGTCCTCCTGGACGCGCTTGAGCACTTCATAGATCAGATCGTTTGTGACCTCGGCCATTCGCAGTCGCTCTCAGGTAGCAATCTCATAATTATAGTTCTCGATCACGCTGTTGGCGAGCAGGTCCTTGCACATGCGCTCGATCGTCTCTTTGGCGCGATCCTCGCTCGTCTCGCTGAGCACGACCTCGATGTACTTGCCCTGGCGCACGTCCTCGACGCCGGAGATACCGAGCGCCGAAAGGGCGTTCTGGATGGCCTTGCCCTGCGGGTCGAGGACGCCGTTCTTGAGCGTGATGCGGATGCGGGCTTTCATTTGTCTCTCAGGCAGTGGGCAGTAAGGCAGTCGGCAGTAGGGTGAGCCGGCTACTGCCTACTGCCCAATGCCTACTGCCGTTCTCAGTTCGGTTTGCCGTTGGCGGTCGGGTTGGAGGCGACGAGCACCGGGCCGAGACCCTTGGCCGGACGGTTGCCGGTGAACACGCCGAGACGGCGCGCCACTTCCTGATAGGCTTCGAGCAGGCCACCGAGGTCGCGGCGGAACCGATCCTTGTCGAGCTTGTCGGAGGTGGCGATGTCCCACAGACGGCAGCAATCGGGGCTGATCTCGTCGGCGAGAACGATACGCATAACGTCGTTCTCCCACAGGCGGCCGAACTCGACCTTGAAGTCGACGAGGCGGATGCCGATGCCGAGGAAGAGGCCGACGAGGAAATCGTTGATGCGCAGCGCCATCTGCATGATCTCGTCGATCTCCTGGGGCGTCGCCCAGCCGAAGGCGGTGATGTGCTCTTCGGAGACCATCGGATCGTTGAGCGCGTCGTCCTTGTAGTAGAACTCGATGATCGAGCGCGGCAGCTGCGTGCCTTCCTCGATGCCGAGGCGCGTCGCCAGCGAACCGGCGGCGACGTTGCGCACGACCACCTCGAGCGGCACGATCTCGACTTCGCGGATCAATTGCTCGCGCATATTGAGGCGGCGCATGAAGTGCGTCGGGACGCCGATCTCGCCAAGACGCAGGAAGATGTACTCGGAGATGCGATTGTTGAGCACGCCTTTGCCTTCGATCACGGCATGCTTCTTGGCGTTGAACGCAGTCGCGTCATCCTTGAAGTGTTGGATGAGGGTGCCGGGCTCGGGGCCTTCGTAAAGCACCTTGG